>NZ_JAAKZZ010000240.1 GCF_011045075.1 Streptomyces boncukensis | reverse complement strand
CAGCCCGCAACGAGCGGGAAGGGGCTGCCCCTTCCCGTACGCGCCGGACCGCGGCAGCGTCGCGGCCGGGCGCGCAGTTCCCCGCGCCCCTGGCAGGGCACCCGCGCCGCAGCGGGGCTTACGGGCGGGGCCAGGGGCGGCCGTCCAGCCGCTCGATGTCGGTGTTGAAACGCTTGAGGTACGCGGCGAACGCGGCGATGTCCTCGTCGGGCCAGTCCGCCATCACCCGGTCCAGGTCGCGGATGTTCCCCTCGCGCTCCTCGTCGAGCCGCCGCTCCCCCTCCTCGGTGGTGCGGAACTTGCGGGCCATGCCGCCGTCCGGGTCCGGGATGCGCTCGACGAGGCCCGCGCGCATGGCGGCGGCGGTCTGCCGGTTGAGGGTGGAGGCGTCGGTGCCGAACGCCTCGCTGAGCTCGCCGATCGACATGGGCCCCTGGCGCCGGATCCGGCTCAGCAGGATGTAGGCGCTCCGCTCCATCCCGCCGCCCGTGCGCCGCCCCCGGGACCGGTGCAGATGGAGGTAGCGGCCGAGCAGCATGTGCTCGTACTCGACCAGGTGCGTGGGCTTGGCCATGGACGTCCTCCTGTGCGTGCGGAGCCCCCGGTGTCGAGGGGTCTCCCCTGCTCACACCCCTATCACGGGGCGTGCGCCGCGATAAGGGTGATATGCATGATGCACATCATGTGTACTATGCATATCGCCTGACCGCCACAACCGCCACAACAGCAGAGGAGCCCCCTCATGGACGAGACCTCGGAGGCGCACGCGCCTCCGGCCCGCACCGGCGGGGTCGTCGCGACGCTGGCCCTCGCCGGCACCGTGGCCGCGATCATGCAGACACTGGTGACGCCGCTGCTCGGCGAGCTGCCGCGGATCCTGGACACCTCCGCGTCCAACGCCTCCTGGGTGGTCACGGCGACCCTGCTGTCCGCCGCGGTCTTCACCCCGGTCAGCGGGCGGCTCGGCGACCTGATCGGCAAGCGCCGGATGCTGCTGCTGTGCTGCCTCCCGCTGCTGGCCGGGTCGGTGGTGTGCGCGGTGACCTCGTCCGTCGGCCCGATGGTCGCCGGACGCGGGCTGCAGGGCGTGGGCATGGGCGTGGTGCCGCTGGGCATCAGCCTGCTGCGGGACGTCCTGCCCGCCCGCCGGCTCAGCTCCGGTATCGCGCTGGTCAGCGCGTCCATGGGCATCGGAGCTGGCCTCGGTCTGCCGATCTCCGCGGCGGTCGCCGACTACGTCAGCTGGCGGGCGCTGTTCTGGGGCGCGGCGGCGCTGGCCGCGATGATCGGCGTCATGATCTGGTTCCTCGTCCCCGACACCCCGGCAGGCGCCGCGGGCCAGCGCTTCGACGCCGTCGGCGCCGTGGGGCTCGGCGGCGGACTGGTGTGCCTGCTGCTCGCGGTGTCCAAGGGCGCCGACTGGGGGTGGGGCTCGGGGACCACGCTCGGCCTGTTCGCGGCTGCCGTGCTGCTGCTGCTCGCCTGGGGCCGCTGGGAACTGCGCACCCGTGAGCCGCTGGTGGATCTGCGGACGACGGCCCAGCCGCGGGTCCTGCTGACCAACGCCGCCTCGGTGCTGATCGGCTTCGGCATGTACGCCCAGGCCCTGATCATCCCGCAGCTGCTCCAGCTACCGGAGGAGACCGGCTACGGGCTCGGCCAGTCGATGCTGGCGATGGGCCTGTGGATGGCGCCATCCGGGCTGATGATGATGGCGGTCTCGCCGCTGGGCGGCATGCTGACCAACGCACGCGGCCCCCGGTTCACCCTGGTCTCGGGCGCGCTGGTGGTCGCCTGCGGGTACGGTCTGTCGATGGCGCTGCTCGGCTCCACGTGGGGGCTGCTGGTGGTCACCATGGTGATCAACAGCGGGGTGGGGCTGGCGTACGGGGCGATGCCCGCGCTGATCATGAGCGCGGTGCCGCAGTCCGAGACGGCCGCCGCGAACAGCTTCAACACGCTGATGCGCTCGCTGGGCACCTCGTTCTCAGCGGCGGTCACCGGTGTCGTGCTGGCCCAGCTCACGACGACGATGGGCGGCCACACCCTGCCGGCGGAGAGCGGATTCCGGGTCGGGCTGCTGATCGGATGCGGTGTGGCGGTGGCCGCTGCCGGGGTGGCCCTCACCATTCCCGCGCCCTCGCGCGGGGCCGCGGACGCGGCCGATGCCTCCGAGGGCGGCTCCCCGGAGACCGCCGGAGCCCCGACGCGGGCCTAGAGACCCTGCGGCGCACCATGAGCTGAGGGGAAACCGAGCCCCTGTTGAGGGGTTAATGATGGATTGCGGGCCTTCAAGGAGGGCGCGGGAAAACCTACCGTGGCGCCGGGTGCCGGTTCGGCCCCTTTCTCCCTCCCCTCCTGAAAGGCCACCGTATGAACACCTCACCGCTGCAGCGGATCGCGGGCGCACCCATCTCCTGGGGGGTGTGCGAGGTGCCCGGCTGGGGCTACCAGCTGGCCCCCGACCGGGTGCTGAAGGAGATGCGCGACGTCGGGCTGGCGGCCACCGAGATCGGACCCGAGGGCTTCCTGCCCGGCACACCGGAGGCGCTGGCCGGCGTGCTGGCGAGCCACGGACTGCGGGCCGTGGGCGGCTTCACCCCGCTGCTGCTGCACGTACCCGGGCACGACCCGCTGCCCGAGGTGGCGCGGCTCCTGGAGAGCTACGCCGCCTCGCACGCGGACACCCTGGTGCTCTCCGCCGTCACCGGCCAGGACGGCTACGACTCCCGCCCGGAGCTGGACGCCGACGGCTGGAAGCTGCTGCTGTCCCAGCTCGACCGACTGACGGCGCTGGCCGCCGAGCACGGCGTGCGGGCCGTGCTGCACCCGCACGTCGGCACGATGGTGGAGACCGGCGACGAGGTCCGGCGGGTGCTGGAGGGCTCGTCGATCTCCCTCTGCCTGGACACCGGGCACCTGCTCATCGGCGGCACCGACCCGGCCGAGCTCACCCGGCAGGTCCCGGAGCGGATCGCGCACACCCATATGAAGGACGTGGACGCCTCGCTCGCGGCGAAGGTCCAGTCGGGCCGCCTGACGTACACCGAGGCCGTCCGCGCGGGCATGTACCGGCCGCTCGGCGCGGGCGACGTGGACGTCGAGGCCATCGTGACGCAGCTGAGCGCGCGCTCGTACGGCGGCTGGTACGTCCTGGAGCAGGACACCATCCTCACCGCCGAGCCCAGGGAGCGGGGCCCGGTGGACGACGTGTGGACCAGCGTCGAGCATCTGCGCTCGATGCTGCGGGACGCCGTCTGAGCCGTCAGGGCCGCGCCGTCATCGATCCGTGACGGAGAAAAGATGTCTTTACATATTGACGTGACCCCGGCTCCGGGGCTTCCATCTGCGGCATAGGAAACAGCCGTGTGAACGGCACATGACTCCGGGCTCCTGGCCGGTCGTTTCCGGCCAGGGGCTCCTCCTCCCCTTTCGCACAGTGAGGTGCCGGAAAGATGGAACGCACGTCTCACCTCCGTCCCCGCAGACTCGTCCCCGCCGTCGCCGCCGTGGCGGCGGGCGTCCTGCTCGCCGCGGGCTGCACCAGCAGCCAGGGCGGCAAGAAGGTGGAAGAGCGCGCCAACGCGGTCTCGGCCGGCAAGGCCGACACCCCCCGGATGACGGTCGCGATGATCACGCACGCGGCACCCGGCGACACCTTCTGGGACACCATCCGCAAGGGCGCCCAGGCCGCCGCCGCCAAGGACAACGTCAAGCTCGTCTACTCCAGCGAGCCCAAGGCGTCCGACCAGGCCAATCTGGTGCAGAACGCCATCGACCAGAAGGTGGACGGCATCGCCGTCACCCTGGCCAAGCCGGATGCCATGCGGAACGTGATCGCCAAGGCCCGGAAGGCCGGGATCCCCGTCGTCGGCTTCAACGCGGGCCTCGACGACTGGAAGAAGCAGGGGCTGCTGCAGTACTTCGGCCAGGACGAGCTCATCGCGGGCGAGGCGTTCGGCAAGCGGCTGAACAAGGAGGGCGCCAAACACGCCATCTGCGTGATCCAGGAGCAGGGGCATGTGGCGCTGGAGACCCGCTGCAAGGGCGTCAAGAACGGCTTCAAGGGCAAGACCGACACCCTCTATGTCAACGGCACCGACATGCCGTCGGTGAAGTCCACCATCACGGCCAAGCTCAAGCAGGACTCCTCCGTCGACACCGTGGTCACCCTCGGCGCCCCGTTCGCGATGACCGCGACGCAGTCGGTCGCCGACGCGGGCAGCGACGCCAAGGTGTCCACCTTCGACCTCAACAAGGAGCTGGTCGCCGCGGTCAAGGACGGCAAGATCCAGTTCGCGGTCGACCAGCAGCCCTATCTGCAGGGCTACTTGTCGGTGGACTCGCTGTGGCTCTACAAGAACAACGGCAACTTCAGCGGCGGCGGTGAGCAGCCCGTGCTGACCGGCCCGGCCTTCGTCGACAAGTCCAACGCCGACGAGATCGCCGGGTTCGCCGCGAAGGGAACCCGGTGATGGCCATGGCCCAGACCACGGCACCGGCCACGGGCGACGCGCCCCCGGCCCCGCCGGCCCCCGAGAAGGACGGCCGCACCTCCGAGCGCTCCCTGGTGCTCCGGCTGCTGGCCCGGCCCGAGGTCGGGGTGCTGCTCGGCGCCGCCGCGGTGTTCGTCTTCTTCTTCGCCACCGCGCCGGCCGTCCGCCAGGCCGACTCCATGGCCACGATCCTCTACCAGTCCTCGACGATCGGCATCATGGCGCTGCCGGTGGCGCTGCTGATGATCGGCGGCGAGTTCGATCTGTCGGCCGGTGTCGCGGTGGTCGGCTCGGCGCTGGCCGCGAGCATGCTCAGCTACCAGCTCACCCAGAACGTCTGGGTCGGTGTGGTCTTCGCACTCGCGGTCTCGCTGGCGATCGGCGCGTTCAACGGCTTCATGGTGGTCCGCACCGGGCTGCCGAGCTTCCTGGTCACCCTGGGCACCTTCCTGATCCTCCAGGGCGTCAACCTCGCCGTCACCAAGCTGATCACCGGCAATGTGGCGACCGACAACATCAGCGACATGGACGGCTTCGACCAGGCGAAGTCGGTGTTCGCCTCGTCCTTCGACCTCGGCGGCGTCGAGGTGAAGATCACCGTCGTGTGGTGGCTCGCCTTCGCGGCGCTGGCCACGTGGGTCCTGCTGCGCACCAAGTTCGGCAACTGGACCTTCGCGGTCGGCGGCAGCAAGGAGAGCGCCCGCGCGGTCGGCGTCCCGGTGGACTTCACCAAGATCGCGCTGTTTATGGCCGTCGGCTTCGGTGCCTGGTTCGTCGGCATGCACCAGCTGTTCTCGTTCAACACCGTGCAGTCGGGCGAGGGCGTCGGCCAGGAGCTGATCTACATCGCCGCGGCGGTCATCGGCGGCTGCCTGCTGACCGGCGGCTACGGCTCGGCCGTCGGCCCCGTCTTCGGCGCGTTCATGTTCGGCATGGTGCAGCAGGGCATCGTCTACGCCGGCTGGAACCCCGACTGGTTCAAGGCGTTCCTCGGCGTGATGCTGCTCGGCGCCACGCTCGTCAATCTGTGGGTCCGCCGCACGGCGACCCGGAGGTGATCCCATGACATCCGACACCACCGGTACGACCGGTACGACCGGCACCCACGGCGCGATCCTCGCGGACTCCGCGCCGGACGACGGGGACCGCCCGCTCGTCGAGCTGCGCTCCATCGGCAAGTCGTACGGCAACATCCGCGCGCTGCACGGCGTGGACCTCGCGGTCCACCCGGGAAACGTCACCTGCGTCCTCGGCGACAACGGCGCGGGCAAGTCCACCCTCATCAAGATCATATCGGGGCTGCACCAGCACACCGAGGGCGACTTCCTCGTCGACGGCGCCCCGGTGCGCTTCGGCACCCCGCGCGAGGCCCTCGACCGCGGTATCGCCACCGTCTACCAGGACCTGGCGACAGTGCCGCTGATGCCGGTGTGGCGCAACTTCTTCCTGGGCTCCGAGATGACCCGGGGCGTCTGGCCGCTGCGCCGCCTCGACGTGGCCCGGATGAAGGAGACGGCGGACGCGGAGCTGCGCAACATGGGCATCGTGCTGGACAACCTGGAGCAGCCCATCGGCACCCTCTCCGGAGGGCAGCGGCAGTCCGTCGCCATCTCGCGCGCCGTCTACTTCGGCGCCCGCGTGCTGATCCTGGACGAGCCCACGGCGGCGCTGGGCGTCAAGCAGTCCGGGGTGGTGCTGAAGTACATCGCCGCGGCGCGCGACCGCGGGCTCGGCGTCATCTTCATCACCCACAACCCGCACCACGCCTATATGGTCGGCGACCACTTCAGCGTCCTGCGGCTGGGCACCCTGGAACTCAGCGCGCCCCGCAGCGAGATCGGCCTGGAGGAGCTGACGAACCACATGGCGGGCGGCGCGGAGCTGGCGGCGCTCAAGCACGAGCTGGGTCAGGTGAGCGGGGTGGACGTGGAGGAGCTCCCCGAGGAGGAGGAGCTGCAGCCCGGAGCGTCCTGACCGGGCCCCGGGCGCCCCTTGCGGTGCGTCGCCTGCTGCCGGTTCGCCGTGGCTCGGCGCGCAGTTCCCCGCGCCCTGGGCGGGGCGCCCCCGCCGGGGGCGCCCCGGCCCTCACCCCGTGCGGACCTCGTCCAGGGCGACCGGGCGGTGCTCCCTCAGGGACAGGGCGCACGCCTCCGCGACCCAGCCGGCCTCGATCGCGTCGGCCACCGTGCACGGAGCGGTCCGGGCTCCCGCCACCACCTCGGTGAACGCGGCCAGTTCGGCGCGGTAGGCCCCCGCGAAGCGGTCCATGAAGAAGTCGTGCGGGGTGCCGCCGGGGAAGACGGCGCCCGGCTCGACGGAGCGCAGCGGCAGCCGGTCCTCCAGCCCCACCGCGATGCTGTCCCGCATGCCGTGCAGCTCCAGCCGCACGTCGTAGCCCCGCGCGTTGTGCCGGGTGTTGGAGACGACTGCCAGGGTGCCGTCGTCCAGGGTCAGCAGCGCGGACGCGGTGTCCACGTCGCCGGCGGCGGCGATGTAGTCGGCGCCCCGGTTGCCCCCGGCCGCGTACACCTCGGCGACCTCGCGGCCGGTGACCCAGCGGACGGTGTCGAAGTCGTGCACGGCGCAGTCCCGGAAGATGCCCCCGGACACCGCCACGTACGCCTCCGGCGGCGGCGCCGGGTCCAGCGTCGTGGAGCGCACGGTGTGCAGCGGGCCGAGCTCGCCGCTCAGCACGGCGCGCCGTGCGGCGGCGCAGCCCGGGTCGAAGCGCCGGTTGTAGCCGATGTGCACCTCGACGCCGCTGTCCTCGACCGCGCGCAGCACCTCCAGGCTCTCCGCGACGCCGCGTGCCACGGGCTTCTCGCAGAAGACGGGGAGACCCGCCTTGACGGCGGCGCGGATCAGCTCCGGGTGCGCGTCCGTCGCGGCGGCGATCACCACGCCGTCCACCCCGGCGGACAGCACGGCCTCCGGCGAGTCCACCGCCTGAGCCCCGAACCGCTCCGCTGCGGCGGCGGTGGCCGCGGCCACCGGGTCGGTGACGACCAGGGATTCCACCTCGTCGAGCCCCGCGAGGGTCTCCGCGTGGAACGCGCCGATCCGGCCCAGCCCCATGATTCCTATACGCATCTGTCTACGCCTGCTCTCTCGTTGTTCTCGGAGGTCCTGCCGGGCGGCGGCCCCCGGTGGCCAGCGCCCGCGCCGGTCAGTCGGACGCACCCGGTACCGTCTGGTCCCAGTCGAGGACCGAGCCGGTGACCACGCCGCTGCGCTCGGAGAGCAGGAAGACGACGAAGTCGGCGATCTCGTCGGGCTGTCCCAGCTTCCCCATGGGCAGGCCCTTCGCCGCCTGCTCCCGCCAGTCGTCGCCCGCCCCGTGGAAGGCGCGCTGGGTGGCGTCCTCGCCCTCGGTGTCCGTCCAGCCGATGTTGAGGGTGTTGATCCGGATCCGGTCCCAGCGGTGGGCGTGCGCGGCGTTGCGGGTCAGGCCCGCGAGCCCGGCCTTCGCCGCCGAGTACGGCGCCAGGTGCGGCGGGCCGCCGTCCGCGCAGTTGGAGCCGATGTTCACGATGGTGCCCGGCGCCTCGCGGGCCGTCATATCGGCGACCGCCGCCTGCATCGCGAAGAACGGGGCGCGCAGGTTGACGGCCATATGCGCGTCGAACAGCTCCGGCGAGGTGTTCAGCAGCGAGCCGCGCGAGGTCAGCCCCGCGGCGTTGACCAGGCAGTCGACGCGGCCGTACGCGGCCACGGCGGCGTCGACCCCGGCGCGCGCCTGGACGGGGTCCGCGAGGTCCGCGCGGACGAAGCGGGCTCCCGTCTCGGCCGCGAGCGCCGCGCCGACGTCGTCCCGGCGGCCGGTGAGGACGACGCTGCCGCCCTCGCGGACCGCCGCCCGCACGACGGCCGCGCCGACGCCTTGGCTGCCGCCGTTGACCAGCACGACCTTGGTGTCCAGCAGTCCCATGGGTGGGTGTCTCCTTCAGCTACGGCGGCGCTCGTCGCCCGCCTGGAGGTCCTGGCGCAGCCGGTCCGGGGTCCAGCCCTCGGCCACGGCCCGCCAGACGGTGTCCGCCTGCGAGGGCGGCGCCAGACCGTCGACCGGGGGGTCGCGGTCCAGGTTGGTGGGGAACGGATAGCCCTCGGCCGCCGCGGCGACGACGCGGCGCAGCGACGCCTCCGGCGCGCCCCGGGCCCTGCGGCGCAGCAGCTCCGGGTGGACCGCGGCGGCGACCGCGGCCCGGTCGACGGTCTCCATGGCGCGGCCGAAGGCCGAGGAGACCTGGAGCAGATTGGCCATGCGCCGGATGTCCGCCGAGCGGTTGTGCCCGGCGGCGTGGAAGAGCGCGGGGTTGAAGAACACCGCGTCGCCCTTCTCCAGCGGGAGCTGCACCCGGTGCTCGTCGAAGTACCCGGCGAACTCGGGAAGCCGCCAGGCCAGATAGCCCGGCTCGTACTTCTGGGAGTGCGGCAGATACAGCGTCGGGCCGGACTCGACGGGCATATCGCAGTGGGCCACGGCGCCCTGCAGGGTCAGGAACGGCGACAGCCGGTGGACGTGCGCCGGGTAGCTCGCGGCCTGCTCCTGGGAGAGGAAGCCCAGATGGTAGTCGCGGTGCGGGCGCTGCGCCGCGCCGCCCGGGTTGACCACGTTGACCTGTGAGGTCAGCTGGTAGGCCGGGCCGAGCCAGGCCCCGCAGACCAGGGCCAGCGCCTCGTTGGCGTAGTAGTCGGCGAACACGTCCGGCGCCCGCAGCGCCAGCTTCTCCAGCGCGTTCCACACCCGGTCGTTCGCGCCGGGCGCGGCGAAGTGGTCGCCCCGCCCGGCGCCCCGCGCGCGCTCGTCCTCGATCAGCGCGCGGAAGACGTCCGAGGCCCGGTCCACGACGGCCGGGTCCGGGAACGCGCGGGCCAGTACGACGACGCCGGGCCCGTCCAGCAGGGCGCGGACCAGCTCCTCGCGCACGGCGCGGGCGCCCTCCGGGGCGGCCGCCAGGGCGGTGAGCCGTCCGCTGTCGTAGTGCGGGACGTTCTGCTCGACGCGCTCGGCCGCGGGGTACTGCCCGGGGTCGGTGCGCTGCCCGACCAGCTCGCGGAACGCGTCCAGGTCGCAGTCCTCCGCGCTGAGGTCCACCGTGCCGGGCCACGTCCGCGCGGGAGCGCCCTGCGCTGCTGTACGGGACATCCGGGGTCCTTTCGAAGCCGTGGTACTTCTGCCAGTCTTGAGAACCCGAGCCCCTCATTCAATCCGCAGAATGCCATCAAAAACCCCTCACCAACCACTCGGGATCCGCGATGCGCCACCCCTTTCCGATCCGGGAGATCGCCCGTCAGGCCGGGCTGAGCGAAGCCACCGTCGACCGGGTCCTCAACGACCGCGGCGGGGTGCGGGAGAGCACGTCCCTGGAGGTCCGGCAGGCGATCCGGGATCTGGAGCGGCAGCGCTCCCAGGTCCGGATCGGCGGGCGCACCTTCATGGTCGACATCGTGATGCAAGCGCCGGAGCGGTTCTCCACCGCCGTGCGGGACGCGCTGGAGGCCGAGCTGCCCTCCCTGCACCCCGCCGTGCTGCGCTCCCGCTTCCACTTCCGGGAGACCGGCTCGGCGGCCGAGCTGACCGCGGCGCTGGACAGGATCGCCCGGCGGGGCACACAGGGGGTGATCCTCAAGGCGCCGGACCTGCCGGAGGTGGTCGCCGCCGTCGGCCGGCTGACCGCCGCCGGGATCCCCGTCGTCACGCTGGTCACCGACCTGCCGGGGAGCGCCCGCGTCGGATACGTCGGCATCGACAACCGCGCGGCGGGGGCCACCGCCGCCTATCTGCTGGGCCAGTGGCTCGGCGGCCGGCCCGGCAGCGTGCTCACCACCATCAGCCGCGGCTCCTTCCGCAACGAGGAGGAACGCGAGATGGGCTTCCGCAGCGCGGTGCGCACGAGCCGGCCGGAGCGGTCCCTCGTGGAGGTCACCGGCAGCGACGGCCTGGACGCGGCCCAGCGCGAGCTGGTGCTGGAGGCGCTCAAGCGGGACGAGCAGATCAACGCCGTCTACTCGATAGGCGGCGGCAACGCCGCGACGCTGGACGCGTTCGACACCCTGGGGCGTGAGTGCGCCGTGTTCATCGCGCACGACCTGGACCAGGACAACACCCGGCTGCTGCGCGGGCACCGGATCTCCGCCGTCCTCCACCACGACCTGCGGCAGGACCTGCGGCGCGCCTGCCAGCTCATCATGCGGGCGCACCGTGCGCTGCCCGACGACGGCCCCGCGCTGCCGTCGCCGATCCAGGTGGTGACGCCGTACAACATGCCGCCGGGTCCGCTTCGCGGGGACCTCGGCTAGAGCGTGCCCTGCGGGTCGCGGTTGCCCTCTGCCGGGCCGGGCGGGCTGCCGGGTCGGGGCTGCCCCTGCCCGTGCGCTGCGGACTGCGCCTGCGCCGTGGTTGCGCGCGCAGTTCCCCGCGCCCCTTCGGGGCGCCTTGGCTCAGGGGCGCGGGGAACTGCGCGCCAAGCCCCGGCCCGGCAGGGCCTACGGGCGTACCGCGGTGCCCAGGATGTGGGTGGCGGCCGGCAGC
>NZ_JAAKZZ010000023.1 GCF_011045075.1 Streptomyces boncukensis | reverse complement strand
GGATAGGGGGCGGGGAGCAGGGTCAGGAGTTCGCGGGGCCGGTCCAGCACAGCGTCCGGGTCCGCGGCCAGCAGCGCGGCCTGGTCGTCGATGGCCCAGGTCGCGCCGACGGCGTCGACGCCGGCGCCCCGCGCGGCGCGGACGTCGGTGGCGGCGTCCCCGATCATCATCGCCTCCTCGGGCGGCGTGCCGAGCCGTTCGAGCGCGCGGAGGACGATGTCGGGCGCGGGCTTCGGGCGCGGGACCTCGTCGGAGCCGATCACCGCGTCGAAGGCGGGGAGCAGCCCGAGCAGGTCGAGCAGCGACCGGGCGCGGGGGCCGCTCTTGCCCGTGGCGACGGCCAGCCGCAGCCCGCGGGCGCGCAGTTCGGCCAGCAGCACGGGCACGCCGTCGCAGACGGGCACCTGGTGGGCCAGCCGCTGGCTCTCCCGTACGAAGGGGCCCTCCATCTCCGGCGGCAGACCCATGATGCGCATAATGTCGGGGAAATAGCGGCCCTGGTGTCTGCCGTACTCCTCGAACGGCGCGCGGCCGTCGCCGACAATTTCCGCGTAGGCGGTCGTGAACGCCTGCCGCATCACGTCGAAGCTGTCCACGATGACGCCGTCCAGATCGAAAACGACGGCCTGTTTCGAGGGTCCGTAGACGGACGTACGCGGTCCTGTTCTCTCCAGCAGGTCTTCGGTCATCGCTGGGGTTCCTTTCCTCCTCGCCGCCTTGCGGACTTCCCCGCCGGAACCGGTGGCCGCTCTTCGGCCGCCGGTTTCGACGCATAGCACCGGTGGATCGCGCCGATGACCGCACGGATCTCCGCCATGGCCGCGCCGCGGCTCGCGGGATCGGCCAGCAGGCCCGGCAGCGCGTCGAGCTGACGGACGTATTCCGCGCCGACCGGCTCCTCGGGAAGGGCGATCGCCTCGACGTCCCCGTTGCGCCGGACCGTCAGTTCCGGGCCCGCCTCCCGGTGGGGGCTGAAGCCGAACGTGCACCGCAGGCTGGCCACTCCCGCGCTGCCTTCCACCCGGATCGTCGTCGCGTCGTACCGCTCGTGCGAGGCCCAGCTCGCCAGCAGACTCACCGCGACGCCGCCGGAGGTCACCAGGAAGGCCCGCGCGGTGTCCTCGACGTCGGAGTGCCGCGCGGCGGCCCCGTCCCCGGCGCGCCACGCGGCCCGCCGTGCGCGGTCGTTCACGAAGTCGTCGGAGACCGACCCCGCCACCTGTGCGAAGTCCGGCTCGCCGAGCAGCGGCAGCGCCGTGTCCAGCAGATGCCAGCCGAGATCGACCAGCGCGCCGCCCCCGGCGAGGGCGCGCTGGGTGAACCACCCGGCGCCCACGGGCACTCCGCTCGCCCGGACCCAGGAGAGCCCGATGTGCCGCAGCCGCCCCAGGGACGCCGCCTGCTCGTGGAGCGCGGCGACATCGGCGCGGTACCGCGCCGCGCTGCCCGCCAGCAGGGTGCCGCCGCCGGCCGCCTCGGCGGCCGCGAGCTGCTCCGCCTCGGCCGGGGTCAGGCACACCGGCTTCTCCACGAACACCGCGAGGCCGCGGGCCAGCAGCCGGCAGGCGACCGGCGCGTGCAGATGGTTGGGCACCGCGACCACGACGAGGTCGACCGTCTCGGGCGTCAGCTCGTCGGGATCGCCGAGCACCCGGGGCGCCAGGCCGGTCTCAGCCGCCGCGGCCCGCGCCTCGGGCGCCGGGTCGACGGCGGCGACCAGTTCGTAGGCGGCGTGCCGGGACAGCCGGGGCAGCCAGATCGACCTGCCCGCCCAGCCCATGCCGACGACGGCGACGCGAGTCGGCCGCCGCGGCACGGACCCGGAGGGGGACTTCGTCGAAGTGGGCATGCTCACGGCCTACCGCTTGCGCCACAGGGAGACGTCCGCCTGGAACGTCTCGTAGTGGCGCCGGTGGTTGCGCAGCACGCCGGGCTCGTCGGACTCGGCGACCAGCTCGAAGGCGCCCGACACCAGCGCGCGCAGCTCCTGCTCGCTCGACGGCCCGTCCGGGGCTCCGCCGATCCACTGCGCCGGGTCCGCGTACCCGGGCTGCCACGACCACGGGCTCGTGACCAGCAGCAGTCCCCCGGGCCGCAGCAGGCTGTGGTCCCCGGCGAGCTGCCGCAGGCACGCCCTGGGATCGCCCACACGGTCCAGCAGATTCGCGAGGATCACCGCGTCGAACGCGCCGAGGTCCCCCGGCAGCGCGGCGGCGTCGGCCACCCGGAACTCCACGTTCGCGTCGGCCGCCGGGCTCGGCGCGCGGGCCGCCAGCGAGGTCGTGGCGGCGCCCTGGTCCGGCCGGTCGTAGCGCAGCTGCTCCCCCTCGGCGAGCCGGCGCGCTGCCGCGATGAACGAGGCGCTGCTGTCCACGCCGACGACGTCGCAGCCGACGTCGGCCGCCAGCCGCAGGCTCACGCCTCCCACGGCGCATCCGAGGTCGAGCACCCGGTCGAGCCGGGCGCCGGCGCGGGCCGCCTCCCGGGCGAGCAGTGCCGCGAGCCGCTGGGGGAACCCGTACGCGGCACCGAGGTAGTGGTCCTTGCGGTCGAAGGTGTCCTCGCGCGAGCCGTAGTGCAGGAGCAGATAGCTGTCCAGCAGCGCCTTCGTGGCGTAGCGGCCGGCGCCCGCGTCCGCGCCGGCGGCGGGGGTCTCGGGCACGGACGGGCTGACGATCCGCAGCCCCGACTGCTGCAGGAAGTGCGGCCGGAAGTGGAACCGGGCCCAGATGCTCGCCTCGTCGCCGGTGCTGATGAACGCGCCGCCGAGGATCATCTGGTGCTCGCCGTCGAAGCACGGTGTGCTGAAGTCCTCGTAGTACGGGTGCACATCGAAGCCGTCCAGGGCGTGCGCGACGTCCTCGCACCACTGCCAGAGGTTGCCCGCCGTGTCGTGTACGCCGCTGGGGCCGGCCGGCGACTGGTCCACCGGGCTCTCCGAGCCCAGTGCCAGGTTGAGGTTGACCCCGTCGTCGAGGAACTGCGCCCCGCTGCGGTGCAGCACGGGGTCGTCCGCCGCTGCCGGGCGGGCGGGCAGCCCGCGCAGCCGCCGGAACTCCGCCTCGGTCGGCAGCCGGTAGGACCGGCCGTCCTCCCGTCCGCGCCAGGCACAGTACGCCTTCGCCTCGTGGTAGTTCACGCACACGGGCCAGTCCCACGGCATGTCGAGCTCTTCGAAGATCGTGCGCAGCCGGTAGCGGTGCAGGCCGCTCGGCCCGTCCGGCTCCCAGAACCTGGGGTGCTTGGCGTTGCGGAACTGCCGCCAGCCCCAGCCTTCCTCGCTCCAGTAGCCGGGGGTGCGGTAGCCGCCGTCCTGTACGAAGCGGTAGAACTCGCCGTTGCTGATCAGGTACCGGGAGGCCGCGAAGCCGGCGACGTCGACGGCCTTCTCGCCGTACTCGTTGTCCCAGCCGTAGGACGGGAACGACCGCGGCTTGCCGATGATCGCGGTGCCGCCGGCGACCTGCACCATCGCGTTCTGCGGAACCGCGGCCGGAACCGGGGCGTTGTCGGGCGTGGTGCGGCGGCGCGGAGCCGCGGCCGGCCACGCCGCGTGCCGTTCGACCAGCCGCCGGGGCAGCTCGCGGATCAGCACCGAACTCGTCTCCAGGTGGATCCGGTCGTGCTCGAAGCCCATGAACAGCGCCCATGCCTGGTCGCCGTCGGTGACCGGGCGCCCGAGGTCCGGCGCGAACGGGGTGTCCTCGATGATCCCGCGCACGAGGCCGTACACCACGGCGCGGTAGGCGTGCACCCGGGCCACCGAGGGCCACGTCATCTCGTTCTTCGACATGTCGTCCCACGACATCTCGTCGACGCCGGTCTCCAGGATGTCTTCGAGATACGCGTCGACCGGGCCGGAGAGCAGGCCGGCCACGCGCAGCTTGTTGACGTAGAGGGCGGCCGGGTGGCCGTAGTAGAAGATCATCGGGTGCCGCAGCCCGTGCGACGGCGGGCGGTAGAACGCCTCGGCGGTCTGCAGCCCGGCGAACAGCGTCTCCTGCAGGGTCCAGGAGTTGTCGAAGTAGTCGAGCACCGCGGCGCGGTCGCACACGGACAGGTCCGGCATCGGCAAGGACGTGACCGTGCCGTCCTCCGTGATGCCCGGGCACTCCCCGCGCAGCGGCTGCTTTCCGGTGAACCACCAGGAGCCGCGCGGGCCGCTCAGGCGGTCGTCGGCGTGCTCGCGGACGTTCTCTTCCCAGGTCTGGACCATTATCTCGGTCATGTTCCAACCTCTCCTCATGAGGCGACTGTCAGAGGCGACGGCCAGGGGACGGTCAGGGGGGACGGTCACAGGCGGCAGAAGCGGATGTCCGAGGCGAGGACGGCCCTCGCGCCGATCGTGGAGACCTCGTCCATCACCTGGTTGGCCTCGCCGCGGCGCACCATCGCGCGCACCCCGGTCCACCCGGGGTCGGCCAGCGGCGCGACCGTCGGCGCCTGGAGGCCGGGCGTTGCCTTGAGCGCCTGCTCCAGGACGTCGCGCGGGCAGTCGTAGTCGAGCATCACGTACTGCTGCGCCAGCACGACGCCGCGCAGGCGTTCCACCAGCCGGGACTCCTCGGGCGGCCGGGGCAGCCCGCGGCGGCGGACCAGCACGGCCTCGCTCACGCAGATCGGCTCGCCGACCGGCACCAGGCCGTGCTGCCGCAGCGTCGAGCCGGAGCTGACGACATCGGCGACGGCTTCCGCGACACCGAGCTGGACGGCGGTCTCCACGGCCCCCTCCAGCCGGATCACCTCCGCCGACAGGTTTCTCGCCGCCAGGTCGTCGGCGACGAGCCGGGGATAGGAGGTGGCGAGGCGGCAGCCCGCCAGACCGGTGACCGAGGTCCCCCGGCCGGCGGGTACGGCATAGCGGAACGTCGAACCCCCGAATCCGAGGGACAGTTCCTCCTCCACCGGGGAGCCCGAGTCCAGGGCGAGGTCCCGCCCCGTGACCCCGAGGTCGAGCCGCCCCTCCCCGACGTACACCGCGATGTCGCGGGGGCGCAGAAAGAAGAACTCGACGTCGTTGGCCTCGTCCAGCACCACCAGGTCCCGCCGGTCGTGACGCTGCCGGTAGCCGGCCTCGCGCAACATGGCGCAGGCGGGCTCGGACAGCGCTCCCTTGTTCGGGACGGCTACGCGCAGCATCGGAATCCGTCTCCCTCGGCTCCAGTGCGGGCCGTCAGCGGCCCAGTTCGTCGGCGACGATCTCCGCGATCTCGTGCATGTTCCGCTCGGTGCCCAGCAGCGTGCGGTGGTGCAGCCAGACGCAGTCCGCGCTGATCGCCTCGGTGTTCGGGCACGTGGCGGCCACCTGGTCGACCGACATCTGCGGCGCACCGCGCTCCCAGAAGCCCGCCGACCGGTAGATCGCGCGGAAGCCGGCGAACGCGGGCAGTCCGCGGTCCACCAGGCGGTCGACGAGGGCGTTGCGTTCCCGCTCGCTGCTGCCGGGGACCCGGAACATCGCCATGTAGTGCGGGTTCCGGGTGCACCGCGGGTCGACCTCCTGCGGTACGACCCGGTCGATCCCGCTCAGCAGCCCGGCCAGCAGCGGCCACCGCTGCTCGCGCAGGTCGATCTGCTCCTCCAGCCGGTCGAGCTGCGCCCGCAGCACCGCGGCGGAGAACTCGTTCATGCGGTAGTTCGACCCGGTCGTCATATGGAAGTAGTGCCGGTCGGTGGGCGGGCGGCCGCAGCTGTGGCGCAGGAACGCGTCCTCGTACTGCTCGCGGTCGGGGAAGGTGATCGCGCCGCCCTCGCCCGCCGTCATGAGCTTGCCGTTCTGGAAGCTGAACGCGGCGACGGAGCCCAGCTCGCCGACCCGCTTTCCGCTCCACCGCGCGCCGTGCGCGTGCGCCGCGTCCTGGAGGAGGTGCACCTGCGCGTCGTCCGCCAGCTTCGCCAGGCCGTCCATGTCGGCGATCGCGCCGGCCATGTGCACCGGCATGATCGCCTTCGTCCGCCCGGTCACCGCCTCGGCGGCGGCGGTCACGTCGATGTTGTAGGTGTGCGGATCCACGTCGACCGGAACCGCGACGGCGCCGAGGCGCTGGGCGGCCTGCGAGGACGAGATGAAGGTGAAGGCCGGCACGATCACCTCGGTGCCCGGACCGACGCCGAGCAGCTCCAGGGCGAGTTCGAGGGCGTGGGTGCCGGTGGTGACCGCCAGCGCCTGCCCGGCCCCGTGGTGCGCGGCGAACTCGCGCTCGAAGGCGTCGACCTCGTCGCCCGGGATGCGCCACCAGGCTCCCTGTCCGAGCACGCGCTCCAGCCCCGCGCGCTCCCGCCCGTCGAATTGCGGCCACGCCGGGAATTCGGGTTTCGACACCGAACTCTTCTCCATTGCTTACCGTCTCCTCGGCTCTGCACGGCGTATGCGTCCGCGCTTGTCTCGGGGGTCCATCGAAAACCTTTCTGCGTACTGTGCCGAAGGTACCCACGGCGCCTTTCGACCAGAAACCCCCTGCGTCCCCTAGGACCCCCCGTATATCCGCCTCCGGCGTCCGGTTCCCGCATTTTCCGCATGCTAGGGTCGGCCGACGGCTTCCTACCGCAAGGGGTTTCCCGTCTCCCCGAACCCAAGAAAGCGGTGACATTCCGATGAACGAGCTGCTGCTGCTGAACGGCCCCAACCTCGGCATTCTCGGCCGCCGGGAACCTGAGATATACGGCACCGAGACGCTGTCCGACGTCGCCGCCGCCGTCCAGCGGGAAGTCGAAGGACACGGGTGGCAGGTCCGCTCGATCCAGCACGAGGGCGAGGGAGACCTCATCCGCGCGGTGCACGAGGGCGACGACACCGTGTGCGCGATCGTCAATCCGGGCGCGCTGATGGTCGCCGGCTGGGGCCTGCGGGACGCGCTGGCGAGCTATCCGCGGCCGTGGATCGAGGTCCACATCTCCAATGTGTGGGCGCGGGAGGCGTTCCGGCACGAATCGGTGCTGGCGCCGCTGGCCAGCGGGGTCATCGTCGGTCTCGGCACGCTCGGCTACCGCGTTGCCGCCAGGGCGCTGCTGGACGTGGCCGGCTGACCCGCGCGAAGAGGAGGGCCGGTCCGCGCGCGCCGGAGCGCACGGGCCGGCCCCCGCGGTGCGGGCAGCGGGCTCATCGGGCGCCGGCGGCGCTCCCCGGCCGCGCCGCCAGGGCGCGGCCGGCGAGCGCCGCCAGCTCGACGGCCTGCCGGGAGTTCAGCCGGGGGTCGCACGCCGTCTCATACCGGCCGCCGATCTCCGCATCAGAGATTCCCCGCGCGCCTCCGACGCATTCGGTCACATCGCTCCCGCTGAATTCGATGTGCAGACCGCCCGGATGGCTGCCCAACGCATGGTGCACCTCGAAGAACCCCTGCATTTCATTCACGATCCTGTCGAAATGCCGGGTCTTGTAGCCCGCGGCCGACTCATAGGTGTTGCCGTGCATCGGGTCGCACTGCCAGACCACCCGCTGCCCCGACTTCCGAACCGCCTCGACCATGGCGGGCAGCACGTCCCGCACCTTTTCGTCGCCCATGCGGCTGATCAGCGTGACCCGTCCGGGCTCGTTTCCCGGGTTCAGCCGCTCCGCGTATTCGACGACCTGGCCGGGCGCGGCCCCAGGGCCGATCTTGATGCCTATCGGATTCGCCAGCAGCTCCGCGAACGCGACATGGGCGCCGTCGAGCCTCCGCGTGCGCTCGCCGATCCACAGGAAGTGGCCGGACAGGCCGTACAGCTTCGGCGTCCCGGAGCTCTCGTCCAGGCGCGCCAGTCCCCTCTCGTAGGGCAGGAGCAGCGCCTCGTGGCTGACGAACGGCCCCCAGTTGCCGCCGTGCCGGCCGGAGGCGCCGGCGCGCAGCGCGCGCACCACGTTCAGGGTGCCGGCGGCGTAGGCGTAGGCGCGGAGCATGCGCCGGGGGTCGGGCCTGCGCGCCCGCGGCGCCGGCCGCGCCGAGTTGACGATGTCCCCGCGGTAGGCAGGCAGCCCCAGCGCGTCGGTCGGGCTCGAACGCGGCTTCGCGTACTGGCCCGCCAGCCGGGCGACGGTCAGCACCGGCAGGCCGCCGCGGCGGGCGAGCGCGTCGGCCATCCGCTCCAGCGTCTCGATGCCGGCGCGTACGCCCGGCTCGGTGGTGTCGGCGAAGGTCTCGGCGCAGTCGCCTCCCTGCACCAGGAAGGCGTCGCCCGCGGCGACCTGGGCCAGCCGGCCGCGCAGCAGGTCGACCTCCGCGGGCAGCGTGAGGGGCGGCAGCGTGCCGAGCTCCCGGCCGACCTCCTCGGCACGGGCCGGATCGGGCCATTCCGGTTGCTGTTCCGCTGGCAGCGAGAGCACGCTGTCGACCCGCCGCCGCCACGGCGCGGGAAGGGGCTGCCGCGGGGTGCGCCGTTCGGCGGGGGCGCCGGGCACTGCCTTGGTCACGGGACTCTCCTTCGTGGTTGGTGCGGGTCCGGTGGATCGTGCCGGGCAGGGGCTGCCCCGTGCGGCACGTCGCAGGGTGCGGCTTCGCCGCGGGGGACACGAGCCCCGCGCCTCTTCGGGGCGCGGTGGGGCGCTAGCGGGTGCCGACGCGCTCGCGGCCGGGTTCGGATGCGGGGGTGCGCCACAGCCCGACCGGCAGCTCCTGCCGCGAGCGCACATCGAGCTTGCGGTAGACCTTCGTCAGATGCTGTTCGACGGTGCTGTCCGTGACGAAGAGCCGGCCCGCGATCTCACGGTTCGTATAGCCCATGGCCGCGAGGGTCGCGACGCGCAGCTCGGAGCTGGTCAGCGTGGTCAGCCGGGCGTTGCTGACCGGCCGGGACTCCGCCACCTCGGCGTCGCCCGTCGCGGACAGCAGCTCCTGCGTCAGCGGCCGGGCGCCGCTCGCCTTGGCGAGGTAGAGGGCCCTGCGCAGCAGCATCCGGGCCCGCTGCCGTTCGCCCTCGGCTTCGTACGCCTGGCTGAGGTCGCCCAGCGCCCTGGCCTGTTCCAGGTGGTCGCCGGAGAGTTCCGCGACCTCGGCCGCCTCCGTCAGCAGCTGACGGCGCCGGCCGGGCGTGCTGGCGGCGGCGAGCAGCCGCAGGGACATCGCCCGCACTCGCCCGCGGCCGCGGAGCTTCGCGAGCTGGTCGTAGAGCAGGGACCGGGCCCGGTCGGGGTTCCGCAGCCGCAGCCAGGCTTCGGCCGCGCCGACCCGCCAGGGCACGAGCGTCGGATTGTCGACGGTCCAGGTGCCCATGATCTCCCCGCACGACATGAAGTCGGCCAGCGCGGCACGGGGGTGGTGGGTGGCCAGGTGGTAGCGCCCGCGCGCATACAGGTAGTGCAGGCCGTGGTGGCACTGGAACATCGAGTCGGGCACCGACCGGGCGAGCAGCGCAGCGGCCTCGCGCGTGTCGCCGGCCAGGGTGTTCGCCAGGATCACCGCGCCGAGCGCGATGCCGGCGCCGACGCCGAGCGGCAGCCGCTCCAGCGCCTCCTGGCCGTGCTGCCGGGCGCTGCCCAGATCGCCCTGCCGGACGGCGATCTCCGCCCGTACGCCGAGCAGAATCGCCCTCCGGCTCGTCGCCCCGCGCGCGGTGCTGGAGGCCAGCAGCCGGTCGCACCACTCGGCCGCTTCGGCGAGGCGGTTCGCGCTGACCAGCGCGAGCAGGGCGAGCTTCGCCGCCTCCTCGGCCCAGACCGAGTCGTTGCTCTCCGCCAGGTCGCCCAGCACCCGGGCGGCCTGCTCGGTGGCCCCGGCGGGCTCGCGCACGAGCAGCTCGGACAGTACCCCCGTGGCCCGCAGCCACGGGTCCATGTTCGGCGTCGTCGGGCCCTTGTGCCCCGTGCACAGCTCGGGGTGCGCGGCCAGGTCCGAGAGCTGCGGATAGGCGAACAGCAGCCAGCGCTCCACGTCGCACATCGCGGACGCGTCCTCGCAGGCCCGCTCGCCCGCGGACTCCCGCAGCACCGCCAGTGCCGTGCGCGCCTCGGGCAGCATCCCGTGCCACAGGAGCTGCCGGATCGATGCGATCGTCTCGCGCAGCGGCAGCTTCCCCGAGCCCGCCATGTCCGCGAGCTCCGGCAGGTGCCGCGCGGACAGCGGCGCGTTCGTGCGCCAGTCCGCCAGGGCGAGCCGGGCCCGGAGCACCGTCCTGCCCTGTTCGTCCGGGCAGCACGCGCAGGCCAGTTGCAGAATGGGCTCCACGAGCTCCCCGAGGTCGTCGCCGTGCGCCTGCTCCGATGCCTCGATGAGGATCGGCAGCTGCCACTGCTCCGCCCGCCCGGCCCGTACGAGGTAGCGGGCCACGGTGGTCGCGCCGGCGCCCTGCTCGTGTCGCAACCGGGCGGCGGCGCAGTACAGTTCCTCGCGCTCGCCCTGCGTCAGCTCCGCGAGGACGACCTGTGCCGCCACGGGGTGGCGCAGCCTGCCCCCGTCGAGCACGCCGGCGGACTGCAGCGCCTGCTGCCCGCGGGCGACCGCGAGCGTGTCGGCTCCGGTCAGCCGGGCGACGTCCTCGCCCGACACGGTTCCGCCGAGCGCCGCGACCGCGCGGGCGATCCCCAGCTCGGCCTCGCCGAGCCGGTGCAGGCAGCTCAGCAGTGCCTGAGCGTAGGCCCCGATCCGCTCGTCGGTCCCCGTCCTGCGGTCCTCGAACATCGCGGAGAGGAACCTCGGCACCCCTCCGCTGGCGGCGAGGTACTCCGCCGCGAGCCGGCGGGACGCCGTGTCCAGGGTGTGGGCGAGGAGCGCGGCCACTTCGTCCTCGTCGAACGGATCGACCCGCAGGGAGGCGCATTCGAGCTGCTGCGGCAGCTCCCACCCCGCCTGGTGCCCCGACCGGGCGGCACCCAGCTCGGGGCAGCGGGTCAGCACCGTGAAGATCCGGTGCCGGCGCACCTGCCTCACGAAGTGCAGCAGCCGGCGCAGGGATTCGGCGTCGGCGTGGTGCACGTCCTCCAGGATGAGCACCACCGGCCTGCTCCCGGCCAGTTCGCACACGGTCCGCCGGACCGGCTCAAGGGCTCCCAGCGGTACGGCGCCCGACGCTCCGTCGGCGGGGGCGCCGTCCGCGCCGCAGCTCGTGCACGGGGATCCGGCGGGCGGACCGTCGGAGCGCGGGAGGCCGCCCAGCAGCTGACGGGCGACGGAGTCCAGGAGATCGCCGTCGTCGGCATAGCACGCGGCGTCCAGCACCACGGCGTCCGGCTCCGGCAGGCTCGCGGCGAACGCGCGGGCCAGCGCGGTCTTGCCGGCGCCGAGGGTTCCCTCGACCAGCGCCATGCGGCCGTCGTGCTGCTGTGACTCGGTGAACAGCTTGCGCAGGTCGGCTAATTGGCTGTTCCGGGCGAGAAGTACGGTCGTCTGATCCTTCATGATACCCCCGTGGGATATTGCCGCTTATTCCGCGGCGCGGGCCGTGCGGGCGGACAGTCGCAGCGCCAGGCCGGCCAGCACGCTGCAGGCCGTCATACCGAGCACCATCGGCATGGCCGTGGCATCGCCGGCGACACCGATGAACGGCGCGACGAGTGCGGCCAGCCCGGTCTGCAGCGTCCCCAGCACGGCCGAGCCGGCTCCTGCCGACTCGGGCACCCGCGCCAGCGCCAGCGCCGTCGCGTTCGGGACGACGAGACCGAGCCCCGCGAAGAAAACCTCGGTCAGCACGAGGGCGACGAGCACCCCGAGGCGGCCGGACGCCATGACCGCGATGAGCGCCGCGGTCCCGGCGAGCATGGCCAGCAGGCCGACGCGCAGGAGGGCCTCCGGCCGGAAACGGTTCACCAGCGCCGAGTTGAGCGCGTTCACCCCGCTGACGGTCGCCGCAGCGGCGGCGAACGCCAGGGAGTTCTGCGCCACGCTCAGCCCCAGGACGTTCTGGTAGAAGAAGGACGACCCGCCGATGTAGGCGAACAGCGCGGCGTAGGACCACGCGAAGGCGAGCGTGTAGCCCAGGTAGGGGCCGTCCCTCGCGACGGCCAGCACCGGACTCACCTGCTTCGGGCCGCCCTTCCTCCGCCCCTTCCTCCGCCGCCGCTCTTTCGGCAGCGTCTCGGGTACCGCACGGAGCACACCGGCGAACATGAGGGCCGTAGCCGCGGTCAGCGCCCAGAACACCGTGCGCCAGCCGCCGGCGCCGACCAGTGCGCCACCCGCGAGGGGCGCGGCGATCGGTGCGACACCGGCGCAGGCGACCACGATGCTGAACAGCCGCGCGGCATCGCGTCCCGACGAGACGTCCGACACGACGGCCCGTGCGATGACCAGACCCGCTGCGGCGCTGAAGCCCTGCACGAACCGCAGCGCCACCAGCCATTCCAGGGTGGGGGCCAGCGCGCAGGCCGCCGTCGCCAGCGTCGCCGTCGCGGTGCCGCCGAGCAGCAGCCCGCGCCGTCCGTAGCGGTCGGAGGCGGGACCGAACACGAGCTGGCCCAGGGTCAGGCCCACCATGAAGGCGGTGAGCGTGAGCTGCACGCCCGAAGCCGACGTCGCCAGCTCCGCGGTCATCCGCGGAAACGCCGGCAGATACATATCGGTCGCGAGCGGGAGCACGAAGGACAGCAGGGCCAGCATCGCGACCAGCACGGCGGACACGCCCGGTGCCGTGCTCCTCCCGCCCGGCCCGCTGCTCCTGCGCCTCTCGTCCGGCGCGTGCACAGACATCAGTCACCGACCCGACGTACCGGAGGACACCGGGTCACCCGGACGCGGTGGCGTTCCGCACCGGGGTCAGAGCGGCCGCCGTCCTGGCCAGCCGGCGTCCCTGGAACCGGGCGGCGTCCAGTACGGCCTTGACGTACCGCGAGTTGTCCGCTTCCGACTCGACCTGGCTGATGCCGTACGGGTTGCCGCCGGCGGCGTGCGAGACCGCGTAGTCGACCCAGCCGGGCGGCAGGATGACCGAGCCCCAGTGGTACATCGTGTTGTACAGCGCCAGCAGGGTGGACTCCTGACCGCCGTGCGCGTCCATGCTCCCGGTGAAGCCGGTGACCGGCTTGTTCGCCATCACGCCCTCCATCCAGAGCCCGGAGGTCGTGTCGAGGAACTGCTTGAGCTGCGCGCTGACGTTGCCGAACCGGGTCGGCGTGCCGAACGCGTATCCGTCCGCCCAGCTCAGGTCCTCGTGGCCGGCGCGCCTCAGACGCGCGGTCTCCTCCAGATGGGCCCGCCAGGCCGGGTTGGCTTCGATGGCGCTGTCGGGAGCGAGCTCGGGAACCCGGCGCAGCCTCACCTCGGCGCCCGCGTCGGTGGCGCCGTCGACGAACGCCTCCGCGATGCGGTGGACGTTGCCCGTGGCGGAGTAGTAGATGACCGCGATGCGCGGTGAAGTCATGGCACAGCCCTTTCCCTGCTGATCGGCTGACATCTGCGGTCAGCATGCGGGACACCGCTTACGGGCCACCGGCCCTGCCGCTGACGGAGCGCTGCGACGTCGCTGACACCGCACGTCAGACGGGGGAAGGGCACAGCGGCTGCCGCGGCTGTGCGGCTCGACGCCTTCCCGCGGGAGGCGCGCGCACTAACCTCTTCTGTGTCCGGTTCCCGCCAGAGCCCGGCGGACTCAAGGACCTAGGGGGAGACGATGTTGCGGTTCAGGGTGCTCGGCCCGGTCGACGTACGGACGGGGGACGGCACCCGCGTCCCCATCCCCGGCACCAAGGTGGCGGCCCTGCTGGCCAATCTGCTGCTCGTACCCGGCCGGCCGGTCTCGGTGGACCAGCTGGTGGACCATCTGTGGGGCGAACAGCTGCCCGGCAACCCGGCCGGTGCCCTGCAGGCGAAGGTGTCCCAGCTGCGGCGGGCGCTGGACGACGCCGAGCCGGGCGCCCGCGACCTCGTCGTCCATCAGCAAAAGCCCCCGGGCTATGTGCTGCAGATCGCACCGGAGCAGGTCGACGCAGCGGAGTTCGCCGACCTGACGGCGAAGGCGAGGGCCACCGACGACCCGTTACGCACGTCGCGGCTGCTGGCCGAGGCGCTGTCGCTGTGGCAGGGCGAGGCGTTCGGCGACTTCGCGGACGAGCCGTTCGCGAGGGCCGTGTGCGGCCGCATGGAGGAGGAACGGCTGGCGGCGCTGGAAGAGCAGGCCGAGGCGCGGCTCGACCTCGGCGAGAGCAATCTGCTCGCCGGAGAGCTGGCCGAGGCGGTGAGCGAACACCCCTTCCGCGAGCGGCTCCGCGCCGTCCATATGCGCGCGCTCTACCGGGCCGGGCGGCAGAGCGAGGCGCTGGACAGCTACGACCAGCTGCGCGAGCGGCTCGCCGAGGAACTCGGCCTGAGCCCCACGCCGGCCCTGGTGGCGCTGCACCAGGCCATCCTGCGCCAGGACCCGGAACTGGACGGCGCGCCCGGCGAGTCGGCGGCGACCCCGCGCCCCCGGACCAACCTCCCCACTCCGCTGACCGAGCTGGTCGGCAGGGACGGGGCGATCGCCGAAGTGCGGTCGCGGCTGGAGGGGGGACGGCTGGTCACCCTCACCGGCCCCGGCGGCGTCGGCAAGACGCGGCTGGCCATGCAGACCGCGACCGAGATGATCGGCGACTTTCCCGACGGCGTCTGGCTGGTCGGCCTCTCGGCGCACGGCCGGGGCAGCGGCCGGCAGGAACTGCTGAGCACCCTGGCCGAGGCCGTCCTCTCGGTGCTCAGCATCCGCGAGAACGTCCCGGCGGGGGCCCCGCACAGCGAACCGGTCACCTTGTGCGACCGGGTGGTCAACGCCCTGCAGGGCAGAACGATGCTGCTGGTGCTGGACAACTGCGAGCACGTGGCCGAAGGCGTCGCAGCGCTCGCCGAGGCGCTGCTCGGCACGGCGCCGGACCTGCGCGTCCTGGCCACCAGCCAGCGGCCGCTCGGCGTCGCGGGCGAAACGCTGTGGGCCGTGCCCCCGCTGGATGTGCCCGTGGTCGGCGCGTCGGGCGAGTCCCCCGACCGGGATCTGCTCGCCGTCGAACAGTCCACCGCGGCACGGCTGTTCGTGGCACGCGCGGCGGCCACGGCACCCGGGTTCGTACAGAACCGCGACAACGCCTGGACGATCGGCGCGCTCTGCCGCCGCCTCGACGGGATTCCGCTCGCCCTCGAACTCGCCGCGACGCGGGTGCGGGCGCTCGGCGTCAAGGGGCTGTTCGCCCGGCTGGACGACCGGTTCCGCCTGCTCGGGGAGGGCCACCGCAGCGCGCCGCCACGGCAGCAGACGCTCCGCGCGATGATCGACTGGAGCTGGGAGCTGCTGACCGAGCCGGAACAGGCCGTGCTGCGCAGACTGGCCGTCCATGTCGACGGCTGCACGCTGGAGGCGGCCGAAGCCGTCAGCCCCGGCCCGGGAGTGGGCGCCGAGGACGTCCCGCACCTGGTCTCGCTGCTGGTGGACCGCTCCCTGGTGATGACGGCCGAGACGGGCCACGGGCCGCGGTACCGGATGCTCGAATCGGTCGTCGAGTACGGTGCCGAGCGGCTGCGGGAGGCGGGTGAGCTGGACCGCGTACGCCACGCCCACCAGCGCTACTACACCGAGTTCGCCGAACGCGCCCGGCCGCACCTCCACGGACAGGACCAGCAGCAGTGGCTCGGCCACCTCGACAGGGAGACGGCCAACTTCCGCAGCGCGGTCGACAGCGCCCTGGAGGACGGCCGTGTCGAGCTGGCGCTGCGTCTGGTCGACGCGCTGGGCTGGTACTGGCTGCTGCGCGGCAGGCTGACGGACGCCGTGCAGATGCTGGCCGACGCGATCGAGGCCGCCGAGGAGCCCTCGGTGCCGCTGGCCAACGCGCTCGCCTGGCGGCTGGGGGTCACGGGCCGTTTCGGCGACGACGCCGATCTGCTGGAGCAGAGCAAGGCCATCATGGACATGTACGACCGGCTCGGCGCGCGTGCCGCGCGCGCGAGGGCGCAGTGGTTCCTCGGTTTCACGCTGTTCGGCAGGGGTGGGATGGCGGCCAGCGAGGAGCTGACCGAGCAGGCGCTCGACGGCTTCAACGCGGTCGGCGACAGCTGGGGCACGGCCGCGGCGCTGGCCATGCGGGCCCGGCAGGCGGCCGGGCGCGGCGACCTCGACGCGGTGCGCCGCGACGGCCGGCGCAGCCTCGCGCTGTTCCAGGAGTTGGGTGACCGCTGGGGGCAGCTTCAGGCCAACGACGTCCTCGGCTGGCTGGCCGAGATCACCGGCGACTACCGGCAGGCCGTCGCGCTCCACCGCGACGGGCAGCGCATCGCCGAGCAGCTGGGGCTGTGGTCGGATCTGTCGTGGAAGCTGTCCAGGCTCGGCCGCATCGCCATTCTGTCGCAGGACTACGACCGGGCGCGGGAGCTGCATGAACGCGCCCGCAGGCTGGCGGCGGAGCAGCGGGACAAACCGGCGGAGCACTTCGCCGAACTGGGCCTGGGGCTCGGCGCCCGGCGGCAGGGCAAGCTCGCCGACGCGCAGGAGCACCTGGAGCGGTGGCTCGACTGGTGCCGCCAGATGGACTGGAGCCCCGGCCTCGCGCTGATCCTGGTCGAGCTCGGCTTCGTCGCGGAGCAGCGCGGGGACCCGGAAGCCGCCCGCGACCTGCATCTCGAAAGCTTCGTCATGGCCCAGCGCACCGACGACTCGCGCGCCGTCGCGCTGGCCCTGGAGGGACTGGCGGGCGCACAGGCCCTGGCCGGGCTGCCCGCCGAAGCTGCGCGGCTGCTCGGCGCCGCGAGCGCCGCGCGGGACGCGGCCCGTGCGCCGCTGCCCGCGGCCGAGCGGGGCGATGTCGAACGGATCGCGGAAGCAGTGCGGCAGGCCCTGGGCGGTGACGCTTTCGCCGCCGAGTCCGAGCGGGGCCGCCGGCTGGGGCACGGCCCTTCGGCGTCCGGCGCGTTCGGCCTCAGACTGGCCTGAGGCCGCACCGGCGAGCCCGCTGGGCAGGGGCTGCCCCGCGCTGTCTCATCGCAGTCCGCGGGTGCTCTCTGGCTGTTCGCGCAGTTCCCCGCGCCCCTGAAGCGCCGCCGCAGGAGCGCGGGGAACTGCGCGAACAACCACAATGCTGCCGCGAACTGCGACGCACCGGCAGGGGCAGCCCCTGCCCAGCAGGATCCGCCGGACGCGGCACCAGGGACACGGGCTACCGCGCTTCCGCGCCGGCCAGCAGGGTCGCGCCGCGCAGTGAGGAGAGGGGGCCGAACTCCGCCGGCTCCACCGGTACCGCGCCCTGGCCCGCGCGTGCCAGGGCCGAGACGCCGTCGGCGACGCCGGTGACGAATCCCGGGAGCCCGGCCGCGAAGCCGCCGCCGATCCGGACCAGCGAGGGCCGGAACAGCTCGGTGACCGTCGTGACGGCCGCGGCCAGCGCGGCACAGCTCTCCTCCACGACCGCCCGCGCCCAGGAGGTTCCGGACCGCCACTCCTCCCGCAGGCGGTCGGCGCCGACCGCCGCACCGCGCAGTGCGGAGGCCCTGGCGAGCGTGGCCGGGCCGGAGGCCACGGCCTGCACACACCCCCGCCGGCCGCAGACGCAGCGCGGCCCGGCGCGGTCCACCACCACATGCCCCACCTCGCACGAGCCGCGGCCGATGCCGGGCAGCGGGTGGCCGTCGCGTACGAGCCCTCCTCCGATGCCGGTGCCGACGCCGAGGTACAGCAGCGACTCCGCCCCCGCGGCGTCGGCCTCGGCGAGGGCCGCGAGGTCGCCGTCGTCGGCGCAGCGGACGTCCGCCGACGGCAGCAGGCCGCGCAGGAACGGCACGAACTCCAGCCCCGCCCAGTGTGCGCGGCTGGGCCACGCCACGACCCGCCCGGCGGGATCCAGCGTGGCCGGCATGGCGACGCCGACCGCCTCGATGTCCGCGTGTCCGGCGGCGTCCCGCACCCCCGCGGCCAGCAGCGCGCAGTCGGCCACGGCGTCCCGGGTGCGGGGCCAGCGGAAGGTGCGCTCGTGCGCCGGGCCCGCGCCGTCTTCCGTACGCAGCACCACTTTCGTGCCGCCGATGTCGATTCCGAGCGTGCCCACAGCGGGCCTCCTCACAGTGCGGGCGGTGCGGGCGGTGCGGGCGCCGGGTACGCCGCGGTGGGCATCTCCCGCAGCGTGTCCAGGACCAGGTCCTGCGGCACGTCCGGCACCAGTTCGGCGCCCCGGTCGCCGTCCAGCACGAACGACAGCCCGTTCACCGCCTTCTTGTCCAGCCGCATCAAGGACGTCAGCTCCTCCGGGTCGAGCCCGGCCGGCAGCGCCTCGGGCAGGCCGTACGCCCGGACCACCTCCAGGTGCTCCTCGACGCGTGCCGGGCCGATGCGGCCGAGGGCGCCGGCGAGCCTTCCGGCGAACACCGTCCCGATCGCCACGGATTCGCCGTGGCGCAGCGCGAAGCCGGTCGCGCGCTCCAGCGCGTGGCCGAGGGTGTGGCCGTAGTTGAGGATGTGGCGCAGCCCCGCGTCCCGTTCGTCGGCCGCGACGATCTCCGCCTTGCGCCGTACGCTCGCGGCGATCTGCTCGTGCAGCGGCAGCCCGTGCAGCCGCCCGGCGCCGATGAAGTGGCAGCGGGCGATCTCGCCGTAGCCGTTGGTCCGTTCGCGGCGCGGCAGCGTCTGCAGGAAGTCGGTGTCGCACAGCACGGCCCTGGGCTGCCAGTACGCGCCCACCAGGTTCTTGCCCTCGGGCAGGTTGACCGCCGTCTTGCCGCCGATGCTCGCGTCCACCTGGGCGAGCAGCGATGTCGGCAGGTGTATCACCGGGGTGCCCCGGTGATACAGCGCGGCGGCGAGCCCGACGGTGTCGGTGGTCGTGCCGCCTCCGCACGACACGATCAGGTCGGCACGCGTCAGACCGAACCGCGCGAACCGGCCGCACAGGTCCTCCACCAGGGTGAGGTTCTTGCCGGGCTCGCCGTCGCGGGCCTCGATCACCAGGGTGTCGACCCCGGTGTGCGGCAGCCAGTCCGGTGGCCGCGCCGTCACGACAGCGGCCCGCCGCGCGCCGAGCCCGGCGGCCTGTTCCCTGAGCAGGTGGCGTACGCCCGCACCGATGTGCACCGGGTAGGCCCCGCCGGGCGCGGCGACATCGATCCTGGTCATCCGGCACCCACCACGGCCGCGTCCGCCGGCTTCGCGCCGGGGCGGGGGGACAGCGCCGCGGATCGTACGATCCTGGCGGCGAGCCCTTCGGTGCCGGGCGGGATGCCCAGCCTCCGGTGCAGCAGGTGCGCGTGCTCGAACAGCAGGTAGTTGAGGGGGGTTCCCGTCATGTCCGGGTCGATCGCGGTGACCTGGAGGGTGTCGAGGTAGCGGCGCCATGCCGCGCGGACCTCCGCGCTCCAGCCCATCTCCGCGCGCCACTCCGGTGTGGCCGGCAGCGCGGTGACCCACTGTTCGAGCGCCACGCGCTGCGCCGGGGTGGCGTCGCAGGTCCAGTCCTTCCAGCATGCGAAGAGGAAGCCCGCGCGGTCGCGGTCCGGCACCAGGCCGCTCACCTGCCGCATGTGCGCCACGGCCAGGGGCAGCCGCCGGGAGGCGGGCAGACCGCCGCTCGCGAGCACGGTCAGCGCGAACGCGCTCGACACCGTGGACAGTTTCCGGGTCTGCTCGCTGTCGTGGCAGGGGGCGTAGCGGGACCAGAGCTCCGCGTCGTCATCGCCCCGGGCCACGCACCCGGCCGCGGCGGCCGCCCGGCGCGCCTCGGCGCCCGTCCGGTCGAGTTGCCCGAAGGCCGCGGCGAACCACAGGAGGAGGCTGCCGTCGTCGAGGGGAAGCAGGGACCAGTCGGCATCGGGATCGCGGCGGGTCACGGCGCGCACCGCGTGCCGCGCGCCCTCCACGGCACGTTCCGGCGCGGCATCACGGGTGTCTTCCTGCTGCGTGGTCAGACGCAGACGTAACCATGCGCGGGACACGTCATCACTCCTCGGGGCCTCGTCGACCGGAGCCGGTCGGAACAGGGAAACCGGTTGATCACCGGCCCTCCCGACGCTACCGCCGCAAGCGCTCCGATCCAGCCCCCGTCCTCCCCTAGAGTCGCCCCTACGCGGCCGCCCGCCCGGCGCCGCCGCACCGGCCCACCGCGGCGGCCGTCCGTGCCACGAGGAGCGTCAGTATCTCGCGCGTCGTGGCGAAGTTGAGCCGTACGAAGCCCCGCCCCGCGGCCCCGCAGCGTGCGCCGTTCAGCAGCGAGACGCCGGCCGTCCTCGCCAGGTACGCGGCCGGGTCCGGATCCGGCAGGCCGGCGTCGCGGAGGTCCAGCCAGGCGACAAAGGTCCCCTCCACGGGCGTGCGGGAGATCCCGGGCAGCCGCTCGGCGAGCAGGCGCCGGTTCGCGTCCAGATAGGCCAGCACGTCCTCCAGCCAGTCCCGGCCGTGCCGGTACGCGGCGGTCGCCGCGACGGCGCCGAGGGTCGAGACCCCGTCGGTGGCGAGCCGGTCGAGCCCCGCCCAGCGGTCGCGGTCCGCGTCGTTGCCGAGGATCACCTGGGCGCACTTCAGGCCGGCGAGGTTCCATGCCTTCGCCGCGGAGACGGCCGTGACCGTGTGCTCGGCCGCCTGGGGCGCGACCGTCGCATAGGGGACGTGCCGGCGCCCTCCGTAGACGATCGGGGCGTGGATCTCGTCCGCGAACACCCGGCCTCCGTGGCGCGCGACCACCTCGCAGACGGCCGCGAGCTCACCGGCCTCGAACACCCTGCCGAGAGGGTTGTGCGGGTTGCACAGCAGCAGCAGATGTCCGCCGTCCGCGTACGCGCGCTCCAGCGCGTCGAGGTCGTAGCGGTAGCGGCCTTCGGACCGCGTCAGCTCGACCTCGATGACCCGTCGGCCCAGCAGTTCCGGAACGCGCAGGAACGGGGCGTACGCGGGTGTCGGCACGATGACCGGCGAGCCGGGCCGGGAGAAGTGCGCGACGGCCAGGTGCAGGGCCCGGATCACGTCGGGGAGCAGCCGGACATCGCGCGGTGCCACCGGCCACCCGTGGCGCTCGCGCTGCCAGGCCGCGCACGCCTCGGCGAGCTCGGCCTCGTGGACCGGCGAGAGATAGCCCAGCGATCCGCGTTCGACGGCCGCACGCAGCGCGGCCGCCACGGGCGGGGCCGTGCCGTAGTCCATCTCGGCCACGTCCGCGCCGAGCAGATCGCTGCCGGCCTCGGTCCACTTGAGATGCCCTGCCGCACGCAGGGACTCCACGGTGACGCCCTCGGTATCCATCACGCCCCCAGGCAAGGGCACGGGCACACACCGCGCAATCCCCGTATCCCCCCATACCTCCCCCCTGGGCGGCCGCTTCCGCTACCGGGGGACGTAGCCGTAGAGGAAGGTGTGGACGCCCGCGGCGACCGACTCGGCGATCTCGGACTCCGTGCGCGCGCCCCGCGTCGCGTACTCCAGCCCGCCGGAGTCGGCGGAGTCCGCGGAGACCAGCAGCAGGAGGTGGAGCGCTGCGCGGTCCGGGTCGGGGACGCTCAGCAGGCCCCGGTCCGCGACCTTCCGCAGCCGGGCCGCGAGCTCCCGCCGCACCCGGAGCGGGCCGGCCTCCTGCCAGGCCGCGAGCGCGGCCTCGGGAACGTGACCCGGCTCCGCGTCGACCTGGCTGACCAGCGAGAAGTGGGCGGCGTGCGCGTCCATGGAGACGGTCCAGGCGCGGCCGAAGGCCGTGAGCGCGGGCTCCAGCTCGGCCACCTCGTCCAGATGCCGCTCGATCAGCGCGATCTGGTCCGCCGCCGCCGCTGCGGCGCTCTGCTCGATGACGGCCTCGAAGAGCCGCGCCTTGTCGGCGAAGTGGTTGTAGATGGTGCGGGTGGAGACACCCCCCTCCGCGGAGATCGCGTCGATGCTCGCGCGGCTGTAGCCGTCCCGCGCGAAGACCGCCAGCGCGCCGGCGAGAATCGCCGCGCGCTTGTCCGCCCGCCCGCCCAGGGGGCGCGCGCGCACCGCGCTCTGCCTGCTCATGACCGCACCTCCCGGCCTCGTGACGCGCTCCACGCTATCTGCCATGCTGGTTGTACTTTACCTGACGCGGGGCCCATTCCGACACCCCGAGAGGGCAGCATGCGCTTTCTGTTCACCTCGACGCCCGCATTCTCGCAGACCACGCCCCTGATCCCGCTCGCGCAGGCGGCCCGGCTCCAGGGCCACCAGGTGCTGTTCGCCGCCGGCGGCGACTCGCTGCCGACGGCCGCCGAGGCGGGCCTGCCGGTGCTCGACGCCGCGCCGGACGCCGACGTCACCGCTCCCTACCGGCGGTTCGCGGCCACCGCCATGGAGCGCGAGCCGACGTACGCGGAGACCATGGAGCTGCTGTCCGACGCGTTCGCCGAGATCGGGGAGACGCTGCTGCCCGGCCTGGAGGCCGCGGCCCGGGACTGGAGGGCCGACGTGGTGCTCTATCCGCCGATGCTGCCCGCCGCCGGCCTCGCGGCGCGCGCTGCCGGGAGTCTGGCCGTGCTCCACGAGATCGGGCTGCGCCACCCGCCCTTCCCGCTGCGCGGAGCGCGGGCGCGGGAGAGCGGCGAGAGCGCCGCACCCGTGCCGGACGCCGGGGTGGCGCTCGGCCCGGACTCGCTGGAGCGGTTCAACTCCATGGTCCGGCCCGGCGACGCGCCCCCGTACCCGGTGCTGCCGATGCGGCCCGGCACCCACAACGGCGGCGGCCCGGTGCCGACGTGGGCGCTGCGGGCCGGAAGCCGGCCCCGGGTGCTGCTGACCATGGGCTCGGTGCCCGAGCACGTACGGGCCCAGGGGCCGCTGCTGGCCGAGCTGGCCAAGGGCGCCGAGGGCGCGCTGGACGCCGAGGTGGTCGTGACCACCCTCGGCACCGGGGTCGGACGGGAGCCGGGGGCGTCCGGAGAGCGGAGGCGTGCGGTGGACTTCCTCCCGCTCGGGGCGCTGCTGCCCACCTGTGCCGCCGTGGTCCACCACGGCGGTATGAGCACCATGCTCAGCGCCCTGGCCGCCGGCGTCCCGCAGGTGATCGTCACGACGACGCGCGGCGACGCCCTGTCCAACGCGGAGGCGGTGCGGCAGCGGGGCGCGGGGGTCCGGCTGGAGCCGTCCGCGTGCAGCGCCGGGGCGGCGGGCGAGGCGGTGCGCGCGGTGGTACGCGATCCGGCCTACCGCGCGGCGAGCGTGCGGGTGGCCGCCGAGCTCGCCGCCCGGCCCGGCCCCCAGGACGTGGCCGGCCGGCTCGCCCGCCGGGCCGCTGCCCGCTAGGGGCCTGCGGTGCGGGGGCGCCGGGTCGGGGCTGCCCCTTGCGCTTTCCCTGACGGGGCACATCCGTGCGCCCCGTCAGGGGCGCGGGGAACTGCGCGACCAGCCACAACCCAGCCGCGGCCTGCTACGCAACAGCAAGGGGCAGCCCCGACCCAGGACGATCCGCCGGTCACCGTCTGGCAACGCTCACCCCAGGAGGCTGCCGCCGGTGGCGTCGAGGAACGCGCCGGTGACCCAGCGGCCCTGCGGTGAGGCGAGGAAGGCGACCACGTCCGCGACGTCCTCCGGCTCCCCGACCCGGTCGAACGCCGACATCCTGGCCATCTCCGCGACGGCGTCGGCGTTGTCGAAGACGGGGCTGTCGTTGCGGGTGACCCCGGGCGCCACGGTGTTCACGGTGATGCCGCGGGGCGCGAGCAGCTTGGCGAAGTGCGGAGCCAGGTGCTCGACGGCGCCCTTGGTCAGCGCGTAGGTGACCACGCCGGGGCTGGCGATGCGGCTGAGGCCGGAGGAGATGTTGACGATCCGGCCGCCCTCGGAGAGGTTCGCCATGGCCCGCTGGATCAGGAAGAACGGCGCCTTGACGTTGACCGCGAAGAGGCGGTCGAAGAGCTCGGGGGTGGTCTCCTGGGCCGACCCTCCGCCCATCACCCCGGCGTTGTTGACCAGGATGTCGAGCGCGGTCGCGCCGGTGTGCTCCACCAGCCCGGCCTCCAGGCCCGCGAACAGCTCGTCGACGTCGCCGGGCACGCCCAGCTCGGCCCGGACGGCGAAGGCCCGGCCGCCGCCGCCCCGGATGGCGCTGACGGTCTCCTCGGCGGCGTCCTTGTTGGCGGTGTAGTGGACGGCCACCAGCGCGCCGTCCCGGGCCAGCCGGACGGCGGTGGCGCGGCCGATGCCCCGGCTGGAGCCGGTGACGAGGGCTGTCTTGCCCATCAGGGTGCTCATCGCGATGCTCCTCCTTCGTAGTTGCCCGGGGCCGCGCCCGCGTTCCACACCAGGTCGAAGACGAAGGTGCGCAGCCGCCAGCCGCGGGCGGTGCGCACGGCCCCGGCCTCGAAGTGGCCGCCGATGGCGAAGTGGTCCTGCGGATCCTGGCGCCGCCGCACATGCACGGCCGTCAGATGCGCCCGCACCCGGGCCTGGTCGCCTTCGATGTCGACCAGGTAGTTCCCGGCGAGGTGGTGGGTGCGCTCGAAGGTGCTCCCGGCCATCTCCTGGAACCGGGCCATCCCCTCCCGCCCCCGGTATGTGCCCATGGGGAAGGTCAGTTCGGCGTCCTGCGTGAAGACGTCCGCGAACCAGCCGTCCTCGTACCGGTCGCGGTCGAGGTGCATGACATAGCGGTCGCACAGAGCCGTGAGCTCCGCCCGGTCGCTGAGCGCCCGCACCTGGCCGCTCAGCGCGGAGGGCGTCGCGGCGGACGCGGGGGTATCGGGGGCCGGGAGTGTCCCGGGGGTGGAGTCCATACTCGCCTCGTTCCTGGTCGTTCCTGGTCGTTCGTGGCTGTTCGGTCAGCGGCGGCGTGCCCGTCAGAGGGTCACGGCGCCGGAGTTGAGGCACGAGAGCAGCGTCCTGGCCTGCACGTTGACGTAGTGGCCGTGCGCGAGCAGGGTGTTGAGCTGACCCGGCGTCACCCACTGGTAGCCGACCGGCGGGTCGAGCGGCGCGAGGGACTCGTCGGCCTCGACGAACAGATAGCGGCTCTCCGCGTTGAGGAACCTGCCGCCCTCCTCCGAGTGCAGCGCCTCGTAGCTGATCCGCCCGCGCTCGGCGGCGAGCACCGCAGCCAGGAACGGGGGCCGGGCGGGAGAGGGCAGGTGGTCCCAGTTGCCGGGGTTGCACTGGACGGTCGGCGCCAGCTCGACGGTGTCCAGGAATCCGGCCTCCACCTTGGCGTGCGCCAGCAGGTGCGGCACACCGTCGACACGCCGGTGCAGGAACGCCGTCACACCGGTGCCGGTCGGCTCGAACAGCGGCTGCGACCAGCCGGTGACCTCCCGGCTCCCCGCCTCCACCCGGACGCCGACCACCCGGAAGTAACGCCCGTCCGGGCGGCGCACGCACTCCGCGCCGCGCTCCCAGCCCTCGACGCTGTCCAGCGGGATGCGCCGGACCTCCACCTCGTGGCGGGAGCGCTCGTTGGTGAACCAGGACAGCAGCTCGGTGTCCGACCGCAGGGCGCGCAGCCCGGCGTCGGCCAGCGGGAAGCAGGCGATGACCGTGCGGGCGTCCATGTTGACCACGTTGTCCCCGCGCAGCAGCTCCCCGATCTGGCCGAGGGTCAGCCAGCGGAAGTCCTCGGCGAGCGGTACGTCGGCGTCGGTCTCCACCAGCATGTTGCGGTTGGACTTGCGGTGGAACCAGGAGCCGTGCTCCGACTGGAGCGAGTCGACCAGCACCCGCGCAGGCGCGGACCCGGCGAAGTACTCCAGGTACTTCACCCGGCTGCCCTGGTGCGCCCGGGAGTAGTTGCTCCGGGTGGCCTGCACCGTCGGGGAGAGCTGGAGCAGATTGCGGTTGCCCGGCTCCATCTTGGCCTGCATCAGGAAGTGCAGCACCCCGCCGAACTCCTTGGCCAGGATGCCCAGGATGCCGACCTCCGGCTGCTGGATGATCGGCTGCTGCCACCCGGTCACCGGGCCGTCGCCGACCTCGACCGACAGCCCCCCGACGGAGAAGAACCGCCCGCTGCGGTGCACGAGGTCGCCGGTGCCGGGCGCGAAGGACCAGCCGTCCAGCGCCGCCAGCGGCGCCCGCTCGACGGAGAACCGGTGCGCGCGGGCGCGCTCGGCCAGCCAGCCCTCGATGTCCTCGGTCCGCGTCTGGCGGTCGCTGGAGCGCACCTCCGCCGACCTCGCCAGCCGCCGGGCCAGCGCTTCGGACTCGGTACGGGCGCGCAGCGGCGCTGCGGTGGTCACGGCAGCTCCCTCTCCGCCCCGTCCGCGCAGAACGCGACGGTCCTGCGGAGCGCTTCGTCCAGCGGCACCTCGGGACGCCAGCCGGTGGCGCGGCGCAGCGCCGCCGCGTCGACGACCAGGCTGTGGAAGTCGCCCGGCTCGGCGTGGGTGGGGGGCTCCACGGTGACGACCCGGACCGGCGGCTTGCCGGTGGCCTCGGACACCAGCGCGGCAATCCGCTCGAAGACCTGCCCCAGCGGTGGGGCCTCCCCCGTGCCCAGCAGCCAGTGCCGCCCGGCCAGCGCCTCCGTGTGGTCGACCCCGGCGGCGAAGGCGCGGGCCACGTCCTCCACGTACAGCAGGTCCCGGCGGACGGTGCCGTCGTGCCACATCGTCAGCGGCTCCCCGGCCAGCGCCCTGCGGACCATGGTGGAGACCACGCCCTTGTCCCGCGCGGTCGAGTGCGGCCCGTAGCCGTAGACCGTGGGCAGCCGCAGCGAGGCGCCGCGCAGCACGCCCGCGGCGTCGGCCCGCAACAGCACCCGCTCGGCGGCGAGCTTCTGGCGGTCGTACTCCCCGGAGGGCCGGTCCGGCTCGGAGCCGTCCAGCCGCTCCCCGGCGCCCGGCCCGGCCTGCGAGACGGCGCCCGCGAGCAGCACCGCGGGCGGCTCCCCGGTGCGCGGGCGCTCCGCCAGCGCGGCCACCAGATCGCGCACCAGGCCGACGTTGACGCGTTCCGCCGCGCTGTCGCCGTCCGCCACCCGCCAGGTGGTGGCGCCCGCGATATGGGCGATGGCGTGGATGACGACATCGGCGTCCGCCACGGCAGCGGCCATCGCGCCCGGCTCGGTGAGGTCCGCCGTGCGCACCTCGATCCCGGCGCGGGCGCCGTCCGGCACGGCGGCGCGCCGCCGGGAGACCGCCCGGATCCGCACCGGACGCGCCGCCAGCTCGCGCAGGACGGCGGAGCCGACGAAACCGGTGGCGCCGAGCACCGTGATCAGCCGTGGTGTCCGGATCATGGCAGGGCCTCCGCTTCCACGCAGTCCTCGTAGCGGGGCAGCAGCCCCTGCCGCTCCGCCTCAGCGAGCGTGGGCGCCGCGCGGTCCCGGTCGGACTGGATCGGCGCCGTCCCCTCCGGCAGCGGCAGGCGGAGGGCGGGGTCCAGCGGGGAGACCGCGCGCTCGTCCTCCGCCACATAGCCCCGGGAGAGGATGTAGACGACCATGGAGTCGTCCGCGCGGGAGAGGAAGGCGTGCCCGACACCGACGGGGATGTAGAGGGCCTGGCAGTTTCCGGCGTCGAGGGTCCGCGCCGTCCAGCGCCCGAACGTGGGCGAGCCGAGGCGCAGATCGACGAGGATGTCCAGGACCCGCCCGTAGGGGCAGTACACGTACTTCGCCATCCCCGGCGGAGCGGCGGTGTAGTGGATGCCGCGCAGCACGTCCCGCGCGGAGAGGTTGTGGCTCACCTGCTGCACCGGAAACAGCGGACGCCCTAAGTGCGCGGCGAACTCCGCGCCCTGGAACGGCGAGCAGAACAGCCCCCGGTGATCGGTGAAGACCGGCGGAACGAACGCGAACGCCCCCTCGATCTCCAGTTTCTCGGCCTCCATACGGCCTCACTCCCCACTCTGTCGAATCGCTCTGTCGAATCGCTCTGTCGGACCGCGCTCGCGGACCGCGCTGTCTGCTCCACTGCGGTATGGCGGGAACCGGCGGTCACGCCGGTGCGGGCGTGCCGAACCAGCGGCGCAGGGCCGCGTGCGGACGGCCGCCGTCCGAGGCGTCCGCCGCGGTCCACACCACGTGGCCGTCGGGGCGCACCAGCACGGCTCCCGCGTCGGCCAGCGGTTCACCGGCGCGCGGGTCCCTGAGGGTGCCGGCGGCCGTCACCACGCGGTCCTTCCAGCCGGAGGCCGCCTCGGCGCGGGCCCGGCCGCCGCCGTCCAGCACCAGCAGCACGCCCTGGGCCGGGTGCAGCAGCTCGGTGGTGGAGGTCTCGCCCGCCGCGGTGCGCAGCGCCCGCGCAGGGAGCCGCCGGCCCCGCAGCGGGTGGCCGTCACCGTGCGGGCCGTAGCGGATGTCGAGGTGGCTGACCGTGCCCGCGAGGTGCCGCTTGACCTCGTCGTACTCGATGAGCTCGGAGAAGAGCGCGCGCAGCGGCTCGGCCTCCTCCCCGCCGAGGTAGAGGGCGCCCTGGGCGCGGGTGTTCATCAGCAGCCGGGCGCCGACCGGGTGCCGCTCCTCGTGGTAGCTGTCGAGCAGGCCGGGCGGCGCCCAGCCCTGGACCGCGGCGGCCAGCTTCCAGCCGAGGTTGACCGCGTCCTGCACCCCGGTGCTCAGGCCCTGGCCCCCGGCGGGCAGATGGATGTGCGCCGCGTCGCCCGCGAGCAGTACCCGGCCGCGCCGGTACGCCGTGACCTGGCGGGTGGCGTCCGTGAACGAGCTGACCCAGTCCGCCGTGCCGCCGCTGATGTCCTCGCCCGTGATGTTCTGCCAGGCGGCGGCCACCTCGGGGAAGCCGGGCTGTTCGGCGCGTTCGCGCGGCGCGGTGCCGTGCGGGCAGACGATGACGCGGTCCACGCCCTCCGCGAGCGGCGCCGCCATCACCATGCCGCCGGGCAGCCGTTCGCCCAGCGGGCGGGGCCGGACCCGGGAGCCGACCAGGTCGGCCAGATACATCTCCCGGGTCGCCGGGGTGCCCGGAAAGTCGAACCCGGCCAGCCGGCGTACGGCGCTGTGCCCGCCGTCGCAGCCCACCAGGTACGCGGCATGCAGCCGCCGCTCACCGCGCGGGGTGCGGACGGCGACCTCCACACCGCCGGCGTCACCGCCCCCGCCGGGCGGCTGGCGCAGCTCCGTCACCTCCCAGCCCCGCCGGATGTCGGCGCCCAGCGAGGCGGCCCACTCCTCCAGCACCGCCTCGGTGCGGGACTGCGGGACGCCGCGCGCCCCGAAGTGCGCGTCCTCCAGCACGGTGTAGTCGAACAGCACCCCGCCGAAGTGCCCCTGCGGGCTGGTCTCCAGTCCGGGCCCGAAGCGGGGCAGCAACCCGCGCTGGTCGAAGACCTCCATGGCGCGGGCGGTGAAGCCCAGGCCCCGGGACTGCCCGGTGGGCTCCGGCAGCCGCTCCAGCACGGTCACCCGGGCGCCGCCCAGGCGCAGCTCCCCGGCCAGCATCAGCCCGGTCGGTCCCGCCCCGACGACCAGGACGTCCGCCGTGTCCCCCGCCGTGTCCCCCGCCGCGTCCGCTCGTTCCGCTTGCCGGTCCACGGTTCCTCCCCTCTCCCCGGCGCGGCGCGCCGTCGGTCGTGTGTCGTGGTGCGCGCTTCCGGTCACGGCCCTAGGCGGCCTTCCACCAGCCGGGGTTGTCCCGGTACCAGGCGACGGTCCGGGCCAGGCCGCCCTCGAAGGCGACGCGCGGGGCGTAGCCGAGCTCCTCGCGGATCTTGCTGTCGTCCAGCGAGTAGCGCAGGTCGTGGCCCTTGCGGTCGGCGACGCGGCGCACCATCTCCGCGCCGGCCCCGCACAGCCGCAGAATGCGCTCGGTGAGCTCGCGGTTGGTCAGCTCGTCGCCGCTGCCCACGTTGTAGACCTCGCCCGCCCGGCCCCGGGCCAGCACCAGGTGGATGGCCCGGCAGTGGTCGTCGACGTGCAGCCACTCGCGGCTGTTGCGGCCGTCGCCGTAGAGCGGCACCCGCTCGCCCTCCAGCAGGTTGGTGACGAACCGGGGGATCATCTTCTCCGGGTGCTGGTAGGGGCCGTAGTTGTTGGAGCAGCGGGTGATGGACACATCCAGCCCGTGGGTGCGCCAGTAGGCGCGCGCGACGAGGTCGGAGCCCGCCTTGGAGCTCGCGTAGGGCGAGTTGGGCAGCAGGGGGGACTCCTCGGTCCACGAGCCCTCGCGGATCGAGCCGTACACCTCGTCGGTGGAGACGTGGACGACCCGCTCGACCCCCGCCCGCACGGCCGCCTCCAGCAGGGTCTGGGTGCCCAGTACGTTGGTGCGGACGAACGCGCCGCCGCCGTCGACGGAGCGGTCCACGTGGGACTCGGCCGCGAAGTGCACCACGGCGTCGTGCCCGGGGAGCACCTCGGCCAGCAGCCGGGCGTCGCAGACGTCGCCGCGGATGACGGTGAGCCGCTCGTCGCCGTCCGGCAGGTTCTCCCGGTTGCCCGCGTAGGTCAGCTTGTCCAGTACGGTCACGGCGGACGGCCGGTCCGCGCCGTACGCGCCCGCCAGGAGCGAGCGCACGTAGTGCGAGCCGATGAACCCGGCGGCGCCGGTCGCCAGGAGCCTCATGCCGCGCTCCCCGCCTCCGCCGCCTCCGCCGCCTGCGCCTCCAGCAGCCGGGTGAGCCGCGGGACGACGGTCCTCGGGGTGGGCATGGTCCGCATCTCCCGGGCGACCTCCTCGCTGGCCCGCCGGTATCCGGCGTTGCCGAGCAGGTCCCGGACGGCGGCGGCGACGGTCCCGGCCGTGGCGCGGTCCATCTCCAGCAGCGGTCCGGTGCCGCGGGTCCTGGAGATCCTCGCGTTGGCGGCGCTGTCGGTGCCCTCGTGGGTGAGGGCGAGCTGCGGCACCCCGGCGCTGAAGGCCGCGTACATGGTGCCCATCCCCCCGTGGTGGACGATGCCGTCGCAGGTCTCCAGCAGCGTGCGCAGCGGAACCCAGTCCAGCAGCCGTACGTGCCCCGGCAGCGGGTCGGGCAGCGCGGACAGCTGGGCGGTACCGGCCGCCAGCAGCAGCTCGACGTCCAGCCCGGCGGTCCCCTCGACGAGCCCGTGCAGCAGCCTTCCCTCGCCGTAGCTGGCGGGGATGGAGCCGAGGGTGGCGACGAGCCGCGGGCGCTCGCCGCGCCGCAGCAGGTCGCGGGGGAGCTCACCGGCGCCGTTGTAGGGCACGTAGCGCATCGGGAGCGTGTGGGCCGCGGACTCCCGCTGCGGGCCGTCCTGGAGGATGGTCTCCAGCGAGGGAGGGGCGAGAACGAGTTGGACGTCGGCCTCGCGCACCTCGTCCACGTCCAGTTTCCGCGCCGTCGGGGCCAGCCCCTCCAGCGCCGGGCCGAAGGTGGGGCGGCGGGTGCCGATGCCGTGCAGCACGGCGGGCAGCCCGAGCGCGCGGGCGGCGACCAGCCCCGCCGGGTGCGGCGCTGTGTAGACCACGGTGTCGGCCCGCCAGCTGCGCGCCGCCTCCAGCAGCCCGTCCATCATCAGCGTGCCGATCTCGGCGAAGACGGAGCCGAAGTGGGCGATCAGCTCGGGGTCGGTCAGGTCCCGGGTGAGGCTGGTCTCGTTGACCCTGCGGCCGAGCTCCTGGTACGGGCGGGCGCTGTCCCCGTCGTCCGGGGCCAGGGTCTGCAGTCCCGCCGCGGCGGCGGTCTCCAGCCCCGGGCCGCTGCTGACGACGGCCACGTCGTGGCCGTCCGCGAGCGCGGCGTGTGCCAGGGGGACCAGCGGCAGCATATGCGAGGTCCCCGGGAGGGTGGTGAACAGATAGCGCACGGGTCTCTCCGCTCTGTGTCGGTCGGCTGCCGGGCGGTCACCGCGCGCCGACCGCGGCGGACCGCGAGTGCCAGGCGCGGAAGGTGTTGGACCAGCGGGAGGTGGCCAGCGAGCGGGCGCGGGCCCGGTTCTTGCGCACGTAGCCGGGGCGCTCCTCCTCGGGGAGGGTGTGGAAGCGGTCGTAGTCCTCCTTGCTGCCCCACTGCGCGTAGTTGAGGACGAAGGACCCGTCGAGGCCGCGCAGATAGGTGTGGGAGCGGTAGCCGGGGACGGTCAGCAGCCACTCGTCGGGGTGGGCGAGGGCGCCGAGGAGCTCGCTCTGCTTCCCGGGCTCCACGTCGAGGAGGACGATGACGGTGTAGTCGTCGCGCTCCGGCGAGACCTCGGTGGCCTCGCCCTGGGCCGGGTGGCGCTGGCCGAAGACCGCCTCGGTCCGCAGCAGCCGGACCGAGGTGGACAGCTCCTGGAAGAGGGGGACGGTCGTGCGCTGGAAGCGGGTCCCGGCGTAGCGCTCCTCCAGGGCCCGCACGCTGCGCCACTGGACGAGGTTGGCGGTGCCGGGGGCCTCCTGGCCGCCGTGCACGGTGGAGGAGACCCAGCCGGGGTAGTCGGCGTTGTCGATGATGTCGCGGTGGGCGTCCAGCACGCGCTGCTGGCCCTCCCAGTCCTTGGTCTCGAAGATGTTGAAGACGTGCACGAGGTCGTCCTCGGGCGAGATGAAGGGCATGCTGCCTCCTGGGGCACGGGCGGGTGGATGGGGACT
>NZ_JAAKZZ010000239.1 GCF_011045075.1 Streptomyces boncukensis | reverse complement strand
GCCCCTCGCCCCGCACCGCCCCGCGTGATGGAGTTGGGAGGGTCGCTCCTCCCGTTGGCAAGGTCACAGTTCGCGGTCCTTGAGAACGGGGGAAGTGCCGGATGTACTGACGAGTAATATTGTGGACGGACGCCGGTCCAGCGGACCGGGACGCGATGTCGAGGAAGCAGTAGGAGAGCCGGCGTGAGCTTGAGGATCGTTGTCTGTGTGAAGTACGTGCCCGACGCCACCGGTGACCGGCGCTTCGCGGAGGACCTGACCACCGACCGCGAGTCGGTCGACGGCCTGCTCTCCGAGCTGGACGAGTACGCGGTCGAGCAGGCGCTGCAGATCGCCGAGGACGCGGATGACGCGGAGATCACCGTGCTCACCGTGGGCCCCGAGGACGCCAAGGACGCGCTGCGCAAGGCCCTGTCGATGGGCGCGGACAAGGCCGTCCACGTGGAGGACGACGACCTGCACGGCACCGATGTGCTGGGCACCTCGTACGTCCTGGCCAAGGCCGTCGAGAAGACCGGATACGACCTGGTCGTCTGCGGCATGGCCTCGACCGACGGAACGATGGGCGTGCTGCCCGCGATGCTCGCCGAGCGCCTGGGCGTGCCGCAGGTGACGCTGCTGTCCGAGGTGTCCGTGGCGGACGGCAAGGTGACCGGCCGGCGCGACGGCGACACCGCCACCGAGCAGCTGGAGGCCGCGCTCCCCGCGGTCGCCTCCGTCACCGACCAGTCCGGCGAGGCCCGTTACCCCTCCTTCAAGGGCATCATGGCTGCCAAGAAGAAGCCGGTCGAGTCGCTGGACCTGGACGACCTGGACATCGAGGCCGAGGAGGTCGGCCTGGAGGGCGCCTGGACCGCGGTGGACGACGCGGCCGAGCGCCCGGCGCGCACCGCGGGCACCGTCGTCAAGGACGAGGGCGAGGGCGGCAAGCAGCTCGCCGACTACCTGGCCGGCCAGAAGTTCCTCTGAGGCCGGTGCGCGGGTCGGTTGCAACGCGGCCCGCGCACCGGCGCCGTGTGCTCCGAAGGCAGGAGAGCACACCCGTGACTCCGCCCCGAGGGGCTTCTCACTCGGACGTCGAGACGCCCTCATGACGGGCAAGCCCTGCCCGGTGCCATTGGCATCGCGCAGAAGTCTAGCCGCGACAATGTCCTCACCCGGCTGGTTCCGGAAAATGTGCCCAGGAGTAGTAATGGCTGAAGTCCTTGTCTACGTCGACCACGTGGACGGCGCCGTCCGCAAGCCCACCCTCGAACTGCTGACCCTCGCCCGCCGCGTCGGCGAGCCGGTCGCCGTGCACCTGGGGCCGAACGCCGAGGGGGCCGCCAAGACCCTCGGCGAGTACGGCGCCGTCCGCGTCCTGGCCGCCGACGCGCCCGAGTTCGCCGACTACCTGGTCGCGCCGAAGGTGGACGCGCTGCAGGCGGCCTGCGAGTCGGTGCGCCCGGCCGCCGTGCTCGTCCCCTCGTCCGCCGAGGGCAAGGAGATCGCGGCCCGCCTCGCGATCCGGGCCGGCTCCGGCATCATCACCGACGCGGTGGACCTGGAGGCGGGCGACGAGGGCCCGGTCGCGACGCAGTCCGTCTTCGCCGCCGCGTACACCACCAAGTCCCGCGTCACCAAGGGCACCCCGGTCATCACCGTCAAGCCGAACTCCGCGGCGCCCGAGGCGGCCCCGGCCGCCGGGGCCGTCGAGGCGCTCGCGGTGTCCTTCTCGGACGGGGCCACCGGCACCAGGGTCACCGCGCGCACCCCGCGCGAGTCGACCGGGCGCCCGGAGCTGACCGAGGCGGCCATCGTGGTCTCCGGCGGGCGCGGGCTGAACGGCGCCGAGAACTTCCCGCTGATCGAGGCCCTCGCCGACTCGCTCGGCGCGGCCGTCGGCGCCTCCCGCGCCGCCGTCGACGCGGGCTGGTACCCGCACTCGCACCAGGTCGGCCAGACCGGCAAGTCGGTCTCCCCGCAGCTCTACATCGCAGCGGGCATCTCCGGCGCGATCCAGCACCGGGCCGGCATGCAGACGTCGAAGACCATCGTGGCCATCAACAAGGACGCCGAGGCCCCGATCTTCGACCTGGTCGACTACGGCGTCGTCGGCGACCTCTTCGAGGTCGTCCCGCAGCTCACCGAGGAGGTCGAGGCCCGCAAGGGCTGACCCGGGCAGCGGTCCCGCCGGCCCCCGTGCGCGCTGCCGCGCACGGGGGCCGGCCGCGTTCCGGGGCCCTTGACGCCCCGTCGGCCGCGCACTAGCTTCGCCGCACAGATTCAACAATTTGTTGAGGAGTGCGGATGACGTACGGCGGGACGCCCAGCACGACCTTCGCGCAGTCCGTGACGGACGGCGTCGCCGCGTCCCTGGCGGAGGTGGACGCCGAGCTGGCCCGCCGCTTCCCCGGCGCCCCGGGGACCCGCCAGCCCGTGCACACCGTCTACGTCCCCGCCGGCGCCGTCACCCCCGACACCCCGCGCGAGTGGGGAGCGCGGGCCCGCGCCCTCCTGGACGAGCACGCCCCCGACGCCGCGTCTCTGGCGGCCGTGCTGGACCTCGACCCGGCGCTCGCCCGGCCCGTCCACGAGCGCGTCCGGGCCAAGCTGGAGCGCGAGCCGGTCGAGGACCTGCGGATCGACTTCGAGGACGGCTACGGCGTCCGCGGCGACGCGGAGGAGGACGAGCACGCCGCGCAGGCGGCCCGGCTCGCCGCCGCCTGGGGCGGCGGCGCAAGCGGCGCCGGGGCCGCGCCGGGCTGGGCGGGCATCCGGATGAAGTGCCTGGAGGCGGGAGTCCGCGACCGCGGCATCCGCACCCTCGACATCTTCCTCACCGGCCTGATGGAGGCGGGCGGGCTGCCCGGCGGGCTGGTGCTCACCCTGCCCAAGGTCAGCTACGCGGAACAGGTCGCCGCGATGGCACGGCTGTGCGAGGAGTTCGAGAAGGCACACGGGCTCGGACCGGGTCGCATCGGCTTCGAGATCCAGATCGAGACCACCCAGGCCATCCTGGGACCCGACGGCCGCGCCACCGTCGCGCGCATGATCGACGCGGCCCGGGGCCGCGCCACCTCGCTGCACTACGGCACCTACGACTACAGCGCCTCCTGCGGCGTCAGCGCGGCCCACCAGGCCATGGACCACCCGGCGGCCGACCACGCCAAGGCCGTGATGCAGGTCGCCGCCGCGGGCACCGGCGTACGGCTGTCGGACGGCTCGACCAACGTGCTGCCGGTGGGCGGCCGGGAGGCGGTGCACGCGGCCTGGCGGCTCCACCACCGGCTCGTGGGGCGCTCCCTGGCCCGCGCGTACTACCAGGGCTGGGACATGCACCCGGGGCACCTGGTGTCGCGCTACGCGGCCGTGTACGCGTTCTACCGCGCGGGGATGGCGCGCGCCGCCGACCGCCTCGCCGCCTATGTGGCGCGCACCGCCACGGACGTCCAGGACGAGCCCGCCACCGCGCGGGCGCTCGGCGACTACCTGCTGCGCGGCGTGGACTGCGGAGCGCTCGGCGCCGGCGAGGTCGCGGAGGCGACCGGGCTGGACCGCGCCTGCCTGGAGCGCCTCGCGGGCCGCGCGGCGCCCGCACGCGCGCGCTGATGAGCCGCCGCCCGCGTCCGCGTCACGCCGGGGGTTCCGCGGTCCCGTCCGGAGCGGCCGTGAGATAGCGGGTGAGCATCGCGACCAGCTCCTCTTCGAGCCGGGGGAGGGGGACGGGGTCGGGCGCGGAGGCGAGTTTGTGGACGAGGAACCCGATCGAGGTCAGGACGAGCCGCGCGGCGAGGTGCGGGTCCGGCACGCGGATCTCCGGGCGGTCCCGGAGCAGCTGCTCGATGTGGGCGACCCGCGCCCGCTCGTCGTCGGCCATCCGTGCGGTCAACTCGGGGGAGCGCGGCGCCTGCTCCATCAGGACGCGCAGCAGCTGCGGGTCGTCGTGGTGGTTCTCGGTCGCCGTGCGCACACACAGCCGGATGACCGACTCCAGGTCGGCGGGCGGCTCTTCCTCCTGGCGCCGGGTCGCGGCGGCCGTTCCGGCCTCCAGGTGGCGGGCGGCCAACTCGGCCAGGATCGCATCCTTGTTCGGGTAGTACTGGTACAGCGAGCCGATGGAGACTCCCGCCCGCTCCGCGATCCGGTTGGTGGTCCCCGCGGCGTAGCCGTACTCGGCGAAAACGTGAGCAGCGCCGGAGAGGATGCGCTGCCGGGTGAGCCGGGCCCGGACCTGGCGAGGCTGTTTACGTGGCTGAAGACCGCGGCGGTCCGATGGCATGGCACCTCCTGTGCGGCGCGGCGAATGCGAGTAGCGCACGACCTGAGTAATTGCTCACAATAGTGCCATGACCTGCGGCGGAGCGGGGCATGACGGTCGTCGGCCGATGCCGGGCCGTGCTTCCTCGTCCGCGTGTCCCGAGCCCGAAGGAGCCTTCATGACGCATGCCAGTACGCGCCCGCGGCGGGTGTCGCCCGCCGAGGTGCGCAGCCGGGTCGGGGAACCCGACGTGAAGAAGAGGGACAAGACCCTCGACCACATCGGTGTGTACGCCCGCCGCTTCATCGCCCACGCGCCGTTCCTGACCATGGCCACGGCGGACGCGGAGGGCCGCGCCGACTGCTCGCCGCGCGGCGACTACCCGGGGTTCGCGAAGGTCCTCGACGACCGCACCCTGGCGCTCCCCGACCGGCCCGGCAACAAGATCGCCGACTCCTTCCGCAACCTCGCAGAGAACGACGGGATCGGGCTGCTCTTCTTCATCCCGGGGGTGCGGGAGACGCTGCGGGTCAACGGGCGCGCGTACCCCACCGACGAACCCGACGTCCTCGCCCGGATGCAGACCGAGGCCAAGAGGCCCGTGCTGGCGCTCGTCGTCGAGGTGGACGAGGTCTACTTCCACTGCGGTCGCGCGCTCGTCCGCTCCCGGCTGTGGGACCCCGGCAGCCAGGCCCTCGCCGACGAGATGCCGTCGGCGGGCGAGATGGCCGCCGCGCAGTTCGCGCCCGGCGCCGACCCGGAGGCGTTCGACCGCCGGCTCGAAGACGCCTACCGCAAACTCTACTGACCAGGGCACAGGATGAACGCACCCATGCAGCAGACCGTCGTCGACCACATCGACCGCGCCGCCGAGGACGTCGTCTCCCTCGCCCTGCGGAGCGCCTCCGGGCCGCTGGCGCCCTGGGAGCCGGGCGCGCACATCGACCTGGCCCTGCCGAACTGGCTGACCCGCCAGTACTCGCTGTGCGGAGACCCGGCGGACCGGGGCTCCTACCGCGTCGCGATCCGCAACGAGCGCCTCAGCCGGGGCGGTTCGGAGTACATCCACCGCTTCCTGCGGCAGGGCCGCACGCTCGGCGTCTCGCTGCCGCGGAACCACTTCCGGCTCGAACCCGCACCGGCGTACCTCTTCCTCGCCGGCGGGATCGGCATCACCCCGCTGCTGCCGATGCTGCGCGCGGCGGCGGCCTCGGGCGTACCGGCCGACCTGGTGTACGCGGGGCAGTCCGTCGCGACCATGCCGTTCGCCGACGAACTGCGCTCCTCCTACGGCGACCGGGTGCGGATCGTCGCCACGCGCCGCCAGGGGCGGCCGGATCTGGCGGCCCTGGCCTCCGCGCTGCCGCCCGGGGCCCGGGTCTACTGCTGCGGCCCTCCGGCGATGCTCGCCGAGGCGGAGGCCGCCTTCCCCGCCGGACGGCTGCACACGGAGCGCTTCCACCCGGCGCCCAAGTCCTTCGCGCCCAACGAGGAGTTCGAGGTCGAGTGCGCCCGCTCGGGGCAGACCCTCCGGGTGCCGGCGGACGAGTCGCTGCTGGACGTCCTCACCCACGCCGGACGCCCCGTGGGGTCCGGGTGCCGCGAGGGCGTCTGCGGCAGCTGCGAGATCGCCGTCCTCGACGGGGAGCCCGAGCACCGGGACGACATCGGCGCCCCGCAGGGCCGTATGTACCCGTGCGTGTCCCGCGCGCTGGGCCCGCGGCTCGTCGTGGACCTGTGAACCGGCCGAGCGGTCAGCCCCAGGTGAGCGGGTCGAGGTGGAGATAGAAGCGCAGCCGGCCGTCGTCGAGCGCGAGGCCGTACCGCTCGGCGAACGCCGCGTCGGCCGCCCGCGCACCCTCCTCGTCCCGCCAGGTCTCGCGCGCGTTGGCGAGCAGCAGCGCGAGATCGGCGTGGCGGTCGGCCAGCCCGAGACGGCCGAGGTCGACGAAGCCCGACACCTGACGGGTGCGCGGGTCGAGGACGATGTTGGGCAGGCACAGGTCCCCGTGGCAGACGACCGCGTCGCCGGCCTCCTGCTCCCGCCGCAGCGCGACCTGCGGGACGAGGCGGTCCAGCAGCTCCGCCGCGGGCGTGTGCTGCTGGTCGGCGGGAAGGAACTCCGGGTGCACCGCGCCCCGGTCCACGACGTCACGCGCCAGGGCGACCATCTGGTCCAGGCCGCGGCGGAACGGGCACCGTGCGCCGGGCACCTCGTGCAGGGCGCGGACCGCGTCCGCGATGCCCTCCCAGGCGTCCCACAGGTCGGCGGCGGACACCTGGTCCGCGGGGACGCCCCGGACCGCGCTGGTCACCAGGCAGGCACCGGCGTCCCCCGCGGACCAGCCGAGCACGCGCGGCCCCGGCACGCCCTGGCCGTCCAGCCAGGCGACGCGGTCGCGCTCGGCCCGGAGCCCGGCGGCCTCAGCGGCGGGTACGCACTTGGCGTACCGGGCGCCGTCCGCGCTGCGGAAGACGGCGGCACCCGACTCGCCGGCGGTCACGGGGCGCCAGCCGGCGTCCCCGTCGGCGTCCAGCAGCGCCGGCACCGCGGGACGGGGTTCGGAACGCTCGCCGGTGGCAGTCACATCGGCCACTCTGGCACACGGCGTCGCGGTGTCCGGCGGCACCAGGGCCCTTCTGATGGATCTCCGCGGCGTCGCGACGCCCGGCACGCTCCCCCAGGCTCTCGGCTTCGCTCGAACAGGGGGTGCCCCCTTCGCCGCACCGAACGCCGCTCCTTCGTCCACGGAGATCCATCAGAAGGGCCCTGGTGCCGGGCGGACCGCCCAGGGCCGTCCGCCGCCGGAGGCGGCGGGGCCGAGGGGTACGGACGTGCGCTGCGCCGGGGCGGTCCGCGCTCGGGGCGCCCCGCCCGACGAGTCCGGTGCGGACCGGCCCGGCCGCCCGGCTCAGGCCGACGGCGGAATCTCGCCGGAGCCACGGGCGATGAGGCGGGTCGGGCGCGTGACGCGGCGCGGCTCGTCGCTGGCGCCGTCCAGCCGCCGGAAGAGCAGTTCGGCCGCGCTGCGCCCGAGTTCGGCCGGATTCTGGGCGATGACGGTCACCGGCGGGGAGAGCAGGTCGGCCAGCTCGAAGTCGTCGAACCCGACCAGCGCCACCGGCCGCTCCTGCTCGGCGAGGACGCGCACCAGGGTGACCGTGACCCGGTTGTTCCCCGCGAACAGCGCCGTCACCGGCTCCGGGCCCGCCAGCATCCGCACCGCGGCGCCGCGCACCCGCTCCGGGGCCGTGCCGCCCAGCGCGACCCAGGCGTCCGGTGTGCTCAGCCCGGCGTCCGCCATCGCCGTACGGTAGCCGCGCAGGCGTTCCGTCGCGGTGTGGATGCGCGGGTGGTCGCCGATGAAGCCGATACGGCGGTGGCCGTGCGCGATCAGGTGCGCGACGCCCGCACGGGCGCCGTCGGCGCTGTCGGACAGCACCATGTCCGCCGCGATCCGGCCCGGGGGCCGGTCGACGAACACCGTGGCGACGCCGGCCGCGATCTCCGGTTCCAGATAGCGGTGGTCGTCGCTGGCCGGAACGATGATGAGTCCGTCCACCCGGCGCGCGCACAGTGCCAGCGCGAGCTCCCGCTCCCGCTCGGGGTTCTCCGCGCTGGAGCCGTTGATCAGCAGCGCGCCGTGTGCCCGCGCGACCTCCTCCACGGCGCGGCTCAGCGGTGAGTAGAACGGGTCGGCCAGATCCTCCAGGACCAGCCCCACGCTGGCCGTGCTGCCCTTGCGGAGCACGCGTGCGCTGTCGTTGCGGCGGAAGCCCAGCGCGGTGATCGCGTCCTGGACGCGGCGCTCGGTGTCGCTGGAGACGCCCGCCTCGCCGTTGACGACGCGGGAGACCGTCTTCAGGCCGACGCCGGCGTACGCCGCGACGTCCTTCATTGTGGGCCTGGTGCCGTAGCGGCCACCATTCGGGCGCGGTGCGGAGGGGCGGCGGGCAATGTGGGCCACGTCAGTCCAGTCCTTTCGATGCGGCACGGGGCAGCATAGTCCCAGGAGCGGAGGTCTGGACAACGTTGTCAAGAGGGATCAGACTTGTCCGGTCCGCTGCTGCCCGTTCGGGCGGCCCTCGCCCCAGGAGACAACTGCCCATGCACACCGACCTCGTCGCGGCACTCGACATCGGCGGCACCAAGATCGCGGGCGCCCTGGTGGACGGCGGCGGCAGACTGCTCGTACGCGCCCAGCGGCCCACACCGGCCCGCGCGGGCGCCGCCGACCGGGTGGGCGCGGCCGTCACCGAGGTGCTCGACGAGCTGTCGGCGGCCGCCGACTGGCCGCGCGCGGGCGCGGTCGGCATCGGCAGCGCGGGCCCCGTGGACGCCAAGGCCGGCAGCGTCAGCCCCGTCAACATCCCCGCGTGGCGGGACTATCCGCTCGTCGCGCAGGTGCGCGAGCGCGCGGGCGGGCTGCCGGTGACCCTGGTCGGGGACGGAGTGGCCATCGCGGCCGCGGAGCACTGGCAGGGCGCGGCGCGCGGCCGCTCGGACGCGCTGTGCATGGTCGTGTCCACCGGCGTCGGCGGCGGCCTGGTGCTCGGCGGGCAGCTGCACCCCGGGCCGACGGGCAACGCGGGGCACATCGGCCACATCTCCGTCGACATGAACGGCGGCATCTGCGCCTGCGGCTCGCGCGGCTGTGTGGAGAGCCTCGCGAGCGGCCCCAGCATCGCCCGGTACGCGGGCGAGGCGGGCTGGAGCCCGGCGCCCGGGGACGAGGCGTCGGCCGCCGCCGTCGCCGCCTCGGCCCGCGCCGGGGACCTGGTGGCCATCGCCGCCTTCGACCGTGCGGCGCGGGCCCTCGCGGCCGGGATCGCGGCCACCGCCACGCTCGTCGAGATCGAGATCGCCGTGATCGGCGGCGGTGTCGCGGGCGCAGGGGAGGTGCTCTTCGCGCCCCTGCGCCGCGAGCTGGGCCGCTACGCCACGCTCTCCTTCGTCCAGGGGCTGGAGGTCGTCCCGGCCCAGATGGGCACCGACGCGGGCCTGGTCGGCGCCGCCGCGGCGTGCTGGAAGCTGCTGGAGGACGGCGGCGGGACGGGCGGCGGCGGGACGGGCGGCCGCTGATCCGGCGGCTGCCGACCCGGCGGCTGGGACGTCCGGGTCACGGCCGCCACGGCTCCACGTCCACGACCGCGCTGACCGGCAGCGGGCCGTAGATATGCGGGAGCTTCTGCGCGCCCGGGTCCGCGGGCTCGTAGCGGACGGGCACATTCAGCCGGTCGCTGTCGATGACGAGGACCACCAGCTCGGTCGGGCCCGGGTCGGCGCCGTACAGCGCCCGCGCGACGGGCGGCAGCTGGTGGCGCAGCGAGGAGTGGATGAACCCCACCTCGCGCAGCGTGCGCCCGCGCGTCGACATCTCGTACGTCCCGGACTCCCGGGCCGCCTCCCACAGCGCGCGCTCCGTGATGTGCAGCAGTTCCGTCATGCCACGACGCTAGACAGCGCCGGACATCCGGGGAACCCCGCGCGGACCGCCCGCACGCAGGCGTGCTCTCGCCGCACCGGCCGCCCCATGCGCCGCACGGGGCTTTCGAAGCACCTCCTAGCAGCGCCGGATGTGGCCAGCAACCCCCTGCATCCGGGGTCTCGCGCGCCTGTAGCGCGCGCCGGGGCGCGAGCGCCGTGCCTCTTCCGGTGCTGGCAGAGCCGACCCGGCGCGTTTCCGGGGCCCGGGGATGCGGGCAACTGAACGGGGACGACGGAAGAGGGGGGACGACCGTGATCGTCTGGCTGAACGGCGCCTTCGGCGCGGGCAAGACCACGACGGCGTACGAACTCCTGGACCTGCTCCCCGGCAGCACGCTCTACGACCCCGGACTCATCGGCGCCGGACTGAGAAGGATGCTCCCCAAGGAACGCCTCGGGCAGATCGACGACTTCCAGGAGCTGCCCTCCTGGCGGCGGCTCGTGGTGGACACCGCGGCGGCGCTGCTCAGCGAGGTCCAGGGGCCGCTCGTCACACCGATGACGCTGCTCCACCGCGAGGTGCGCGACGAGATCTTCGGGGCGCTCGCTTCCCGCCGGATCCCGGTCCGGCACCTGCTGCTGCACGCGACCGAGGCCATACTCCGCGACCGTATCGACCAGCGGGCCGCCGCCGACGGCGAATCCGCCCGCTCCTGGTGCCTGCGCCATCTGGAGCCGTACGCGAGCGCCCTCCCCTGGATCACCGCCGAGGCGCACACGGTGGACACCTCCTGGCTCACCCCGCGCCAGTCGGCGGAACGCGTGGCTTCCGCGATACGCGCGGGAGCCGGTGCCGTGGACATCGTGCAGACCCCGGAGCCGACCGCCGAAACGGTGGCCTCCGGGGTCTTGCTCTTCGACGAGCGGGACCGCGTGCTGCTCGTCGACCCCACCTACAAGCCGGGCTGGGAGTTCCCGGGCGGCGTCGTGGAGCCGGGCGAGGCTCCCGCCCTCGCGGGCGTGCGGGAGGTCGGCGAGGAGCTGGGGCTGCGGCTGCACGGCGAGCCGCGGCTGCTCGTCGTGGACTGGGAGCCGCCGCGTCCGCCCGGGTTCGGCGGACTGCGGCTGCTCTTCGACGGCGGACGGCTGACCGCAGGGGACGCCGCCGCACTGCTGCTGCCCAGCGCTGAGCTGCGGGGCTGGCGCTTCGTCACGGAGGAGGACGCCGCGGGGCTGCTGCCGCCGGTGCGCCTGGACCGGCTGCGATGCGCCCTGCGCGCCCGCAGAGCGGGCCACCCGCTGTATCTGGAGGCGGGGGTGCCGGTGGGGTGAGGGACGGCCGACCCCGGCTTCCGCCCACCGGCACCCCCGCCTCCAGATCGGTCTCTTATACACCTCTGTCGCC
>NZ_JAAKZZ010000238.1 GCF_011045075.1 Streptomyces boncukensis | reverse complement strand
CCCGTACACCCGGGGCCTGCTCGACTCCATCCCCCGGCTCGACCAGAAGGGACGGGAGCTGAACGCCATCCGGGGCCTGCCGCCCAGCCTCCTCGCCATCCCGCCCGGCTGCGCCTTCAACCCCCGCTGCCCGCTGGCCAGGGAGCGCTGCCGCGCCGAGGAACCGCCGCTGTACGAGGTGACCGAGGAGCGGGCCAGCGCGTGCCACTTCTGGAGGGAGATGTTCGACGATGGCGAGTGACGGCACCGGCGCGCTGCTCGAAGTGCGGGACCTGGTCAAGCACTTCCCGCTCACCCAGGGCGTGGTCTTCCGCCGCCAGGTGGGCGCCGTCCAGGCCGTCGACGGCGTCTCCTTCGACCTGCGGCGCGGTGAGACCCTGGGCCTGGTGGGCGAGTCCGGGTGCGGCAAGTCCACCGTCGCCAAGCTGCTCACGCACCTGGAGCGCCCGACCTCCGGCACGGTCCGCTACAAGGGCGAGGACATCACCCGGGCCCGGGGCCGGGCGCTGAAGGCGGTCCGGCGGAACATCCAGATGGTCTTCCAGGACCCCTACACCTCCCTCAACCCGCGGATGACGGTCGGCGACATCGTCGGTGAGCCCTTCGACATCCACCCGGAGGTGGCCCCCAAGGGCAGCCGGCGGGCCAGGGTCCGGGAGCTGCTGGACGTCGTCGGGCTCAACCCCGAGTACATCAACCGCTATCCGCACCAGTTCAGCGGCGGCCAGCGGCAGCGGATCGGCATCGCGCGCGGGCTGGCCCTCCGTCCCGAGATCATCGTCGCGGACGAGCCGGTGTCCGCGCTGGACGTCTCCGTCCAGGCGCAGGTCGTCAATCTGATGGAGCGCCTGCAGAACGAGTTCGACCTCGCCTACCTCTTCATCGCCCACGACCTGTCGGTGGTCCGGCACATCTGCGACCGGGTGGGGGTGATGTACCTCGGCAAGATCGTCGAGCTGGGCACGGACGAGGAGATCTACGAGCACCCCACCCACCCCTACACCCAGGCCCTGCTCTCGGCGGTGCCGGTGCCGGACCCGGCGGCGCGGGAGCGGCGCGAGCGGATCGTGCTGGAGGGCGACGTCCCCTCGCCCGCGCACCCGCCGTCCGGATGCCGGTTCCGCACCCGGTGCTGGAAGGCGCAGCAGCGGTGCGCGGTGGAGGAGCCGCTGCTCGCGGTCCCGGAACCGCTCGCGGACACCGCACCGGACGACCCGGCCCACCACCCCTCGGCCTGCCACTTCGCGGAGGAGAGGGAGGAGTCCCCCGCGGAGTGAGCCCCGGGGAGCCATCAGAAGGGCCCTAACCCGGCGAGTCGTCGGAAAGCCGGGCCAGGCGTGCGACGACGTCGTCGACCAGCCGTCCGAGCAGCCGCCCGAGCTCCTGCTGATCTCCCTCCGGCCAGTCGCCGATGGCCTCCGTGAACCAGGTGACCATGGCCGCCACATAGCGCTCCGCCGCAGCGGCCCCCTCGTCGGTCGGCTCGATCAGGCTGGCCCGGCGGTCGTCCGGGTCGCGGACGCGGTGGACGAGGCCGCGCCGCTCCAGGCCCTGGACCTGCCGGGTGATATGCGGACCGACCACCTGCATCCGCTCCGCGATCTCCCCGATGCGCAGCGCGCTGTCCGCCGTGTGGAGCGTCACGAGGATGCTGATGGCGGGACGGTCCAGGGCGTGCCCGGCCGCGGCGGTCGCCCGCTCGGCGAGCCGGCCCCGGTTGACGGCGTTGCTCAACTGCATCAGCCGTGGCAGGACCGCCAGCACGGCCGCAGCGGACGGCGGCTGCTCCGTGGTCATCGAACCTCCATGCGCAGACAATTTGCATACCTAAGTTAGGTATCTGTACTCTCGTGACCACCCTGAAAAGGATACCTAAGGTACGTATACACGGCGTGACGGAAGGAAGACCCCCATGGCCCGCACCGCCAACCGCACGATCCTGATATCCGGTGCCAGCATCGCAGGCCCGGCCCTGGCCTACTGGCTCGACCGCTACGGCTTCGAGGTCACCGTCGTCGAGAAGGCGTCCGCGGTCCGCGGCGGCGGCTACCCGGTCGACATCCGCGGCACCGCCCGCGACGTCGTCGACCGCATGGGACTGTTCCCGCGGCTGCGCGCGGCACACGTCGACACCCGTGCCCTCTCCTACGTCGACGCCGACGGGGCCCCTGTCGGCACCATCCGCCCCGAGGCCCTCACCGGCGGCGCGGAGGGCCTGGACCTCGAAGTGCGCCGCGGCGACCTCGCGGACGCCCTCTTCGCCCCGGTCCGCGACCGCGTCGAGTTCCTCTTCGACGACTCCATCGCCACCCTGGACGACCGCGGGGACCGCGTCGAGGTCACCTTCGACGGCGGCGCCCGCCGCACCTTCGACCTGGTCCTCGGCGCGGACGGGCTGCACTCCCACACCCGCCGCCTGGCCTACGGCCCCGAGCACCCCTACCACCGCTACCTCGGCCACGTCTTCGCCGGCTTCACCGTCCCCAACACCTTCGGCCTCGCGCACGAGGCCGTGCTCTGGAACGCCCCCGGCCGGGCGGCCATCCTCTACGCGGTGGACCCGGGCGACGCGGTGCACGGCTTCCTCATCTTCCGGCAGCAGGAGCCGCCCTTCGGCGCGTTCCGCGACCCCGCAGCCCAGCGCGACCTCGTCGCCTCCCGCTTCCCCGAATCCGCCTGGCACCTCCCGCACATGGTGGCCGCCATGCGCGAGGCCGACGACCTGTTCTTCGACGTCGTCAGCCAGATCCACCTGCCCACCTGGTCGCGCGGCCGCGTCGCGCTCGCCGGCGACGCGGCCCACGCGACCTCGTTCCTGTCCGGGCAGGGCTCCAGCGTCGCCCTGGTCGGCGCGTACCTCCTGGCCGGCGAACTGGCCTGCCACGACCACCACGCCGACGCGTTCGCCGCCTACGAGCGGAAGGCCCGCCCCTTCGCCGAGCAGAACCAGGCCCTGGCCACCTCGGGCGGCACCGTGAACATCCCCGGCACCCAGGAGGAGATCGACGCCCGCAACGCGGCACTGCGCACCCCGGAGAACCTGAACGCCGACGAGATGAGCGCCGCCCACTCCGCCCTCACCCTCCCCGACTACACCCCTGCCGACTAGGCCGCTTCTGGCGCCATGGTGCCCCGTAGGGGGCGCGGGGAACTGCGCGCCAAGCCGCAGAGCACCGGCAGACTGCGGCGAGCAGCAAGGGGAACCCCCGACCCGGCACGATCCGCCGGACAGGCTAGAGCGGCACGGTCGGTCGCGCGGGGCGCCGCTCGCCGTGCGAGAGGGCAAGCAGCACACACAGGCCGACCACCAGCGCGAAGAGCCCCGTGGCAACGTTGAGCTGGCGCACGGTTTCGAGGTCGTCGAAGCGCTCGAACAGCTTCAGCTTCCACGCGGAGGAGACCCGGAACAGGCCGGTCGCCGCCACCAGCGTGCCCGCCATCAGCCCGAGCGGACGGGAGAACGGCGCGCCCGCGAGCGCGGCGACGGCGGCGACCAGGGCGACGGCGGCCAGCGCCCAGGAGTACCAGCCGCCGGGCACGTCCAGCAGGGCGACCAGGCTGCGCTCTCCGGTCAGGGTGTGCTTGTAGACGTCCCAGCCGCGCTCCTGCCACCAGTAGATCTCCCAGGCGGCGAGGACGCCCGCGGCGGCGGCGAGCAGCACGAAGGCGGTGATCCCGCCGCCCCGGGTGGGACCGGCGGGCGGCTCCTCGGCGGGGTCCGCTGGCGGCCCGCCGTAGCCGTAGGCGGAACCGTAGCCGTAGCCGCCGCCCGGCCCGTAGCCGCCCGGGAGGGCGCCCGCGGGGCGGCGTCCGGCGATGGCGGTGATGACGAGGACCAGCCCGAGGACCACCATCGTGCTGGTGCTGAGCAGGACCTTGCTCTTCAGGCCCTCGGATATGCCCTGCAGCCAGTCGGCGTTCAGATTCCACAGGCCGGGGAGGCGCAGCAGCACGGTGACGGTTCCGGTGCCGGCGAGTATCGCGGCGGCGGACGAGGAGCGGGCCGCGGTCACGGCGGCCACCGCGTACATCAGCAGCAGCGTGGGCTCGGTGAACGAGGTGGTCCACACCCCGTCCTCGGACCGCGCCGGGATCCCGGACCAGCTCCACCACACATCGGTGACCTCGTCCGCCTTGGTGAAGTCCCGGATGATCCAGCCGAGGCTGAGCAGTGCCAGCACGGCTATGAGGAGTGCCCCGAACACGCGCGCGCCGCGCGCGAGAGTTCTGTCCTGGCCCATGCCCTCGGCCCCCCGTGGGTGAGTGTCGCGGTCCGTCCCGACGGCCCGCGGCGGCGCACGGGCAGAGAAGCATTCTCGTACGGGAGTGACGAACACGCGACCGGATCGAGCCGCTCCTGAGCCGTACGCAGTTCAGGGTGGAAGTGCCGGATATCGGTGAGACGACGGCCGTGTTGCGCTGGTGTTAAGGAAGTAGTCACCGCCTTGGGTGGGTATGTCTGCCCGGGGCGCCCGTTGTCAAGCACGTGGTGACCTCGATCTGCACAATGTTCGCTCAAGAAAACGCGCAATCACGTTCAGCCGGTTCAACCCCCCTTGACTGGGCCGTAATTGGCTTGCGAAAGTCCGCTCAACCCAGCCCGCATCCAGGCCAGCGATTCGGGTTCCGGCGAGAATTGAGCGCGGGAGCACAACGCGATGACGAGTCCTTCCCAGGCCACGAAGCCCGGGGCCGACACCCCTGGTCCCGAAGACGGTGGCCTGAGTTCCACGCGAGCGGCCAAGAACGGCAACGATCTCGTGGGCCGTTCGCCCGGCCAGCTCATGTGGATGCGCTTCAAGCGCGACCGCGTGGGTGTGATCTCTGCCTGCATCGTGCTGGCGTTCTTCGCCATGGCCGCACTCGCCCCGGTGATCTCCAAGCTGTACGGCAAGGATGCGTACACCCGCTACGGGCAGCAGGCGCCTGTAGGGGAGCTGCTGAACGACAACAGCTATCCGGTGAAGCCCAACGGCGGTATGAGCAGCGAGTTCTGGTTCGGTATCGAGCCAGGGCTCGGGCGTGACGTGTTCATGCAGCTCGTCTTCGGGATCCGCACCTCGCTCTCGCTGGCGGTGGCGATCACCATCCTCTCGGTGCTCACCGCGATCGTGATCGGCGTCGCGGGCGGCTATTTCGGCGGCAGGGTCGACTACTTCCTCGGGCGGCTCACCGACCTGATGATGTCGTTCCCCAACCAGCTCTTCTTCGTGGCCTTCACGCCGGTCATCATGGCGCTGTTCGTGGATCCGCAGGACGAGATGCCCACCTGGATGCGCGCCTGTGTGCTGATCTATGTGATGTGGCTGCTGGGCTGGATGACGCTGGCGAGGCTGCTGCGCGGGCAGACGCTCTCCCTGCGCGAGCGGGAGTTCATCGAGGCCGCCAAGGTCGCCGGCACCCCGCCGGTCCGCATCATCCGCAAGGAGCTGCTGCCGAACCTGGTCACGCCGATCCTGGTGCAGTCCACCTATATGCTGCCGAACTTCGTCACAGCCATCGCCGGGCTGTCCTTCCTCGGTGTCGGTATGCCGGAGCCGGTCCCCGACTGGGGCCGGATGTTCGCCAAGGGCGCCGAGGTCTACCAGAGCGACATCACCTACATGTTCTTCCCGGGCGGCGCGATGGTGATCTTCATCCTCGCCTTCAACCTGCTCGGTGACTCGGTCCGGGACGCGTTCGACCCCAAGGCCGGCCGATGAGGCCCGCACGGGCGGTCGGGGACCGAGTGGTGGGGGCGCTGCCACCCCGTGCGGCATCAGTCAGGCAGCGACGGACAACCTACAGGCAGGTGCAGAGATCACTATGAGCAGAGTGAGCATCCGATCAGCGCGCGCTGCCGCTGCGGCGCTCGCCGCGGGGGCGCTGGTCCTCACCGGCTGCAGCAGCGGCGGCGGGGGCGATGACGACAGCAAGGACTCCAAGGCCAAGAAGCAGGGCCAGGACGTGTCCTACACCTTCGCCGACGCGGCAGCGTCCAAGGGCCCGGCGCCCGAGGTCAAGGGGGCCCGGAAGGGCGGCACCGTCAAGATCCTGCAGCGGGACAGCTTTGCGCACCTGGACCCCGGGCAGATCTACGTCAGCGACGAGGGCGCCCTCTCCACCCTGATGCACCGCAGGCTGACCAACTACAAGAAGGTCGGCGACAACAAGTACGAGGTCGTGGGGGACCTGGCCACGGACAGCGGCCAGAAGTCGAACGACGGCAAGACCTGGACGTACAAGCTCAAGAGCGGGGTCAAGTTCGAGGACGGCTCGGAGATCACCTCGAAGGACATCCGGCACACGATCGAGCGCAAGTTCGCGCCGTTCATGACCGAGGGGCCGACCTTCATCGAGGAGTGGCTCACCGGCAAGGGCCCGGCGGACGCCCGCAAGGAGCTGCCGGACGGCCCGTACGAGGGCAAGCATCTGCCCAAGAGCATGATCGAGACCCCGGACGACCAGACGATCATCTTCCACTTCAAGCAGCCGCAGGCCGAGGTGCCCTACGCGCTGGCCATGGCGGGGTACGGGGTGGTGTCCGAGAAGAAGGACACCAAGCAGAAGTACGACAAGAAGCCGCTCTCCTCCGGCCCGTACAAGGTCGCCTCGTTCAAGTCCGGCAAGAGCATGAAGCTGGTGCGCAACCCCGAGTGGGACCAGAACACGGACCCGCAGCGCAACCAGTACCCGGACGCCTTCGACATCCAGTTCGGCGTGTCCTTCGAGGACTCGACCAAGCGGCTGATGTCGGACGCGGGTGAGAACCAGTACGCGACGAGCTTCACCAACCAGGTCGACGCGTCCAGCATGCAGAAGGTGCGCACCGACGCGGACGTCAAGAAGCGCTCCGTCTCCGGCTACCAGTCGTATGTGAGCTATCTGAACATCAACAACGACCGGATCAAGAACAAGAAGGTCCGGCAGGCCATCGCCTACGCCATGCCGAGCCAGTCCATCGTCTCCGCCTTCGGCGGCTCCGGCGGCGCCGAGCTCGCGGGCAACTACATCAGCCCCACGCTGGTCGGCAAGGAGAACACCGACCCGTTCGGCAAGCTGAAGAAGCCGCAGGGCGACGTCGAGAAGGCCAAGGAACTGCTGGAGGAGTCCGGCAAGAAGGGCATGAAGCTCACCTTCGCCTACCAGAACGCGCCCGAGTGGCAGAACTTCTCGGTGGCGGCGGCCGACAACCTGAAGAAGGCCGGCTTCAACGTCCAGCGCAAGGACATCATCGCGGACACGTACTACGACCAGATCGGCAAGGTCAAGAACAACTACGACATCTACCACAACTCGTGGGGTGCCGACTGGCCTAGCGCGTCCACCGTGGTCCCCAATCTGTTCGAGGGCAGGCAGATCCAGGACGGTTCCGCCAACTACTCGCATCACAACAACCCGGAGATGGACAAGGAGATGACGCGGATCCGCGCCATCACCGACCCGGACAAGGCGGCCGAGGAGTGGCAGAAGCTCGCGGACAAGATCCTCAAGGAGGACGTGCCCGCACTCCCGATGCACTACTACAAGGCCATTCAGCTGCACGGCTCCAAGGTCGGCGGCGTCTACTTCGACGAGACGCTGCACGACATCCAGCCGACCTCGCTGTTCGTCAAGAAGTAGCGCGAGCGTGAACTCGGGTCGGGCGGGGCGCCGCGCCCCGCCCGACCACCCGTCCTGTCCGACCTCCTCCCGCTGTCGCACGAGAGCTGCGTTCCCGTCATGCTGCGATTTCTGATCCGCCGGTCGCTCGGTGCCGTGGTGATCCTGCTGATCATCAGTGCCGTCACCTTCTTCCTCTTCTACGCCGTCCCTCGGGACCCGGCGATGCTGGCCTGCGGCAAGAACTGCACGCCTGACTCGCTCGCGGTCATCCGCAAGAACATGGGCATCGACGAACCGATCCCGGTGCAGTACTGGCACTTCATGGTCGGCATCGTCGCCGGGCGGACCTTCGCGCAGGGCGACTGCCCCGCACCCTGCTTCGGCTACTCCTTCGCGAACCAGGACCCCGTCTGGGAGACCATCCTGGACCGCTTCCCGACCACCGTCTCGCTGACCCTCGGCGGCGCCGCCGTCTTCCTGTTCATCGGCCTCGGGGCCGGCATGATCGCGGCCTGGAAGAAGGGCACGATCATCGACAAGGCGTTCAGCTCCTTCTCGCTGGTGCTCAGCTCGATGCAGATCTACTTCATCGGCCCGCTGGTGCTCGCGCTCGTGGTCTACAACATGGAGCTGCTGGACCAACCCAAGTACGTCCCCCTCACCCAGGATCCCGGCGGCTGGTTCATGGGCCTGCTGATCCCCTGGTGCGTGGTCCAGATCATCTTCACCGCCAACTACACCCGTCTGTCCCGGTCCTCGCTGATCGAACAGCTCCAGGAGGACCATGTGCGCACGGCGCGGGCCAAGGGCATGTCGTCGCGGTACGTCTTCTTCCGCTACGCCTGGCGCGGCTCGCTGATCCCGATCGTCACCATCTTCGGCGTCGACCTGGGCTCGCTGTTCGGCGGCGCGATGATCACCGAATGGACGTTCTCGCTGCCGGGCCTGGGCACCCTGGCGGTGAAGTCGGTACAGAACACAGACTTGCCCATGGTGATGGGCGTGATGCTGTTCGCCGCGACCTTCATCATCCTGTTCAACATCATCGTGGACGCCGCCTACGCGTTCATCGACCCGCGCGTGCGCCTGTCCTAGGAGAACCCGCACCATGACCACCGTGACCAAAGAAGCGCACGTCCCGGCCCCGCGCGGCGAGGGTGACGCGGGCGCCTTTCTCTCGGTGCGCGATCTGTATGTGCACTTCGACACCGAGGACGGCACCGTCAAGGCCGTCGACGGGCTCTCCTTCGACCTCGAACGCGGTCAGACCCTGGGTATCGTCGGCGAGTCCGGCTCCGGCAAGTCGGTGACCAACCTGTCGATCCTCGGGCTGCACAACCCGCGCACCACCGAGGTGTCCGGCGAGATCCTGCTGGACGGGCAGGAGCTGACCGGGGCCCGCGAGAAGACGCTGGAGTCGCTGCGCGGCAACAAGATGGCGATGATCTTCCAGGATCCGCTCACCGCGCTCTCGCCGTACTACACGGTCGGCCGCCAGATCGGCGAGCCCTACCGCAAGCACCGCGGCGCCTCCAAGCGCGAGACGCGCGAGCGGACCATCGAGATGCTCGACAAGGTCGGCATCCCCAACGCCAAGCAGCGCGTCGACGACTACCCGCACCAGTTCAGCGGCGGTATGCGGCAGCGCGCCATGATCGCCATGGCGCTGATCTGCGACCCGGACCTGCTGATCGCGGACGAGCCCACCACCGCGCTCGACGTCACCGTCCAGGCGCAGATCCTCGACCTGCTCAAGGACCTCCAGCAGGAGTTCGGCTCCGCGATCGTCTTCATCACCCACGACCTCGGCGTCATCGCCAACGTCGCCGACGACATCCTGGTGATGTACGGCGGACGCGCCGTCGAGCGCGGCAGCGTACGCGAGGTGCTGCGCGCGCCGCAGCACCCGTACACCTGGGGGCTGCTCAGCTCCATGCCCCGGCTGGGCGGCGACGTCAACGAGGCGCTGTCGCCGATCCACGGCACCCCGCCGAGCCTGCTGTCGCCCCCGCCGGGCTGTGCCTTCCACCCCCGCTGCGGCTTCGTGGACGAGGTGGCCGGGGGCCTCTCCTGCTCCGCCGACCGCCCGGTGCTGCCCGCCGGGCGGGGCGCCGCCTGCCATCTGACGGCGGAGCAGCAAAGCACCTTCTTCATCGAGCAGATCAAGCCCAGGCTGGGCTAGGGGGTGTTTCGAATGCCCCGCACGACGCCTGGAACGCCCGGCACGCGCTCTCGCCGCACCGGCCGAAAGCCCGAGTACGCCCAGTACAAGGGCTTTCACCCGGCACGCCGAGAGCACGCACCGGACGCCCCATGCGCCGCACGGGGCATTCGAGACACCCCCCTAGGAACAGGGAGATAGAGAAGCGATGACCGAGGACGTCACCCTGACCAAGCCCGAGCCGGAGGAGACCGCCGCGCCCCGGGGCGAGCCGCTGCTCATGGCCGAGAACCTGACCAAGCACTTCCCGATCATGGGGGGCTTTCCGTTCAAGCGGAAGGTGGGCGAGGTCCAGGCCGTCTCGGGCATCGACCTGACGGTGCACGCCGGGGAGAGCTTCGGCCTCGTCGGCGAGTCGGGCTGCGGCAAGTCGACCACGGGGCGGCTGCTGACCCGGCTGCTGGAGCCGACCGACGGCGCCATCTCCTATCGGGGCCAGGACATCACGCACTCCACGCGCAAGCAGCTGGCCCCGGTGCGCTCCGAGATCCAGATGATCTTCCAGGACCCGTACTCCTCGCTGAACCCCCGGCAGACCGTCGGCAGCATCATCAAGGGCCCGATGGAGGTCAACGGTATCGAGCCGGAGGGCGGCAGGGAGCGGCGGATCCGGGAGCTCCTGGAGATCGTCGGCCTCAACCCCGAGCACTACAACCGCTTCCCGCACGAGTTCTCCGGCGGCCAGCGGCAGCGTATCGGCGTCGCCCGCGCGCTGGCGCTGGAGCCCAAGCTGATCGTGGCCGACGAGCCGGTCTCCGCGCTCGACGTCTCCATCCAGGCCCAGGTCGTCAACCTGCTCCAGGAGGTGCAGCGCGAGCTGGGCATCGCGTTCGTCTTCATCGCCCACGACCTCGCCATCGTGCGGCACTTCTCGCAGCGGGTCGCGGTGATGTACCTCGGGAAGATCGTCGAGGTGGGCGACCGCAGGGCGATCTACGAGCGCCCGCGCCACCCGTACACCCACGCGCTGCTCTCGGCCGTCCCGGAGGCCGTCCTGGTCGACGACGAGGACGGCGGGGCAGCCGGCGCGGACGGGGCCGAGCCGCGCGAGCGCATCCGGCTCGCCGGGGACGTCCCCTCGCCGGTCAACCCCCCGACCGGCTGCCGCTTCCGCACCCGCTGCTGGAAGGCCCAGGACAAGTGCGCCACCGAGGAGCCGCCGCTGGTCCAGATCTCCGGGAACGCCGCGGGCCATCTGACGGCCTGCCACTTCCCGGAGGAGGGCACGACCCAGGCCCGCGGCGAGGACGTCGTCCTGGACAGGGCGCTGAGGGAGATGGAGAGCTGACGCCGCCCCCCGGACC
>NZ_JAAKZZ010000237.1 GCF_011045075.1 Streptomyces boncukensis | reverse complement strand
GGACCCCGCCCGCCCCGCGTAGAGCGAACGGCGACTGTCAGTGTTGGCGTCACGCTGCCCCGTCTCGCGAACGACCACGGCGGACTGCACACGTCACAGTCCCCGGTCCCGGTTCCAGCGGCTCACGTGCACCGCGTAGAAGACGTTCCCGATGCCGGCGGTGAACATGAGCAGCCAGAAGTGAACCCACAGCGACTGGCGCCGCCGCCGGGGACGCATACCGCCGACAGCTGCCGCAGCGGACGCCGCGGCGGAGTTGCTGTTGTGGATGATGATCGTCGGTTGCTGCCCGTGCGGCGGGGAGGGCGGCTGGTCCGGTGCTGTCGTCATGCTGCGTCAACTCCTCGGTGCAACGGGCGTACTAGAGCGAGACGCACCCTAGGAGCGGCTGAGCGGGCGGCGGAGCCGAACCACCGCAGCGTCACCCGGTCGGGGACCGGATCGACGTCATCAGCCTGCGGCACGCCGTACAGGACGGCGCGATCGCCCCGGGCGGGGCGCCGGTACCCCGCTCGTCCGGCGAACGCGCCCGCTACCGTGGCCGGGGCCAGCACGAAGGGGAGGGCCGATGGCGGCACGCAAACCACCGACGGAGCGGCAGCGGCGGCTGGGCGCGGAACTGCGGAAGATGCGCGAGAGCGTCGGGCTCTCCCTGACGGATGCCGCGCGCGTGCACCGCTCGGACAAGGGCACCCTCAGCAACACCGAGTCGGGCCGCTACGGCGTGGGTGCCGACCGCGTCCGGGTCTGGGCGGCCAGCTACCGCTGCCCGGATCCCGCGTACGTCGATGCGCTCGTCGAGATGGCGCGCGAACGGCGGTTCGCGGGACCCGGCTGGTGGGACGAGTACGCGGACGTGCCCGGCATCGCCCTGGACCTCGCGGAGCTGGAGCACTACGCGGTGCGCCTCCGCACGATTCAGATGACGCACTTGCCGGGGCTGCTCCAGCACGAGGACTATGTGCGGGCCGTCTTCGAGGAGGAGGTGCCCGCGCTGGCCGCCGACAGCTTCAGGCAGCGGCTCGACTTCCGGCTCCAGCGCAGCCGCGTACTCGACAGGCCGCGCTCCCTGCCCTGCACCTTCATCATCCACGAGGCGGCGCTCCGTATGCGCTTCGGTGGCCCCGTCGTCATGAAGCGGCAGCTGGAGCACCTGCTGGAGCAGTCCGAGCGGGAGAACGTGGACATCCGGGTCCTGCCCTTCGAGGCGGGCGGTTTCCCAGCGAGCGCGGGGTCAACCCTCTACGCGTACGGGCCGGTTCGGCAGCTCGATACGGTACACACGGACACCAACGTGGGGTCCTCGTTCCTCCACGCGGAGACGCATCTCGCCAACTTCCGTGCGGTGCTGGACCGCTGGGAGGAGCTGTCCCTGGAGCCGCACGCCTCGCGCGACTTCATCCGCGAGGCGGCACAGCAGCAATGAGAGCGTGAAGCAGAGTGGAACCTCAGTGGCGCAAGTCCTCCTTCTCCGAACAGTCCGGAGGGGACTGCATCGAGCTGGCCGCGCACGAAGACGGAGTCCTCCTGCGGGAAAGCGACGACTCCGGCGTCATAGCCCTGATCCCCGCAGCGCGGCTCGGCGCCCTCCTCTCCAGAATCAAGTCCGGGCATATGCCATTTTGCCCTTCCGATACAAAACGTTGAGAAGCAATTGCTGTAGACGCTACGGTTGAAGCAACTCCGGACCGACACGGCCCTGTTGGCCGGAACACAAAAGGGCCCCGGCGGTGACTGCACCACCCCGGGGCACGGCCGACACCACAGAGGAGCGTCAGCATGGGCCATCCTATCCGGCTTGCCCTGAGCCGAACAGCCGCACCGGCGGTGACGGCATGACCGACGACCCCGCACTCAACCCCACCCACCGCGGGCTGCGCGTCAGCCGGGTACCCGGCAAGTCCGTGCACCGGGACCCGCACGGCCGCTACGCCATCCCCCTCTGGCTCCAGCGGGACGTGCGGTTCGACACGGACCTCACCCTCCAGCTCACCCCGGCGGAAGCCGAACTGCTGCACGCGCAGCTCTGCTTCGCCCTGGACGCCGTTCCGGAACCCGTGACCACGTCACCCGAGCAGACGCCGGACTGCCGCAACCCACAGCACGGACGGACGGAAGTCCGCTGGCCGTGACGGTCGGCCGCCGTGGCGCGGGCCGGTGAACGCACTGCACGCACTGCACGCGCACTGCACGCGCACTGCACGCACTGTCACCGGTCCGCGCCGTTCGTCCCTTCCGGCACCGCGATGGTGCCCTGGGCGACGGCGCACAGGGTGGCCGTTCCGGCGTCGTCCAGGGTGGACAGGTCGCAGCGGCAGACGACGCGGGAGCGGCCGGCCCGTACGACCTGTGCGTGAGCGCGCAGGACGGCGCCCTGGCCGGGCTGCAGATAGTCGATGGTGAGCCCGGCGGTCAGCAGCCGGGGACCGGCGGCGCTCCCGGCGGCGAAGGTGAGCGCGTTGTCGGCGGCGTAGCAGAGCACGCCGCCGTGCACGAATCCGTTCTGCTGGCGCAGCTCGTCGCGGAGGTCCAGCTCCAGCGTCGCCGCGCCGTCGCCGAAGGCGGTCAGCCGGGCGCCGAGCAGGCGACTGAAGGGCTGGGCTTCGAGCACCTTGCGGGCGAACTCCAGGCCCGGCGTGTCGTTCACGTCGTTCACGGGGCACCTCACTTCACTAGTGAAGTGAGCCTGCAGCGCGCCCCGGACCTCTGTCAAGATCGAGGCATGTCCGAGCCCGACGAGCGCCTGTTCTTCCTCCTCCAGCGCGCGGCGCACCAGCTGCGTACGGCCGCGGACCGGCGGTGTCTCGCCGCAGCCGGGGTCACCACGGCGCAGCTCGGCGCGCTGTTCGCGGTGGACGGCGAGCCGGGCGTCACCCAGCGGGGGCTCGCGCGGACGCTCGGGCTGCGCGAGTCGGCCGTCACCGGCCTCGTCGCCCGGCTGACGGGCGCCGGGCTCATAGCCAAGCGGGCGCACCCTTCGGAGCACCGCGCCGTGGTGCTGGAGCTGACCGCCGAGGGCGCGGCGGCGCTGCGCGCGGCCCGGCCCGAGGTCGACCGCTTCAACGAGGAGCTGCGCGCCCTGCTCGGGGAGCAGGGCTTCTCGCGCACCGCGGCGGCGCTGTACCAGCTCGCCCACTGGGAGGGGTGAACAGCGGTGCGGCGTCCCGCCCGGCGGAGAACAGGGCCGAACGGCCCGCGCGAACGAGCAGCGAGGCCACCTCCCCAGGTCACAGCGCGCTCGTCGTCCGCACCCACGAGGGCGCGGCGCCGGCCGCCAGATCCGCGTGGCCGTGAGCCGCCTCTCCATGGTGGTCGGCGGCGGTGATGAGCTGGTCGAGCCGGCTGAGCGTGTGGGCCATTCCCTCCACCCTGGCCGCGAGGCGGTCGCGTTCGGCGCGCAGCATGCGGCGCTGTGTGGCGGTGGGGCGGCCGTTGTTCACACAGGGCAGCAGGGCCGCGATGGCGCGGCTGCCGAGGCCGGCCGCGTAGAACTGCTGGAACAGGCGTACCACTTCGACGGTGTCCTCGGTGTAGCGGCGCTGTCCCGACGGGGTGCGCTCCGGGCTGAGCAACCCCTGTTCCTCGTAGTAGCGCAGCGCACGCACGCTCACACCGGCCCGCTGGGCGAGCTCTCCGATCTTCATCGCCGTGTCCCCCTTCCGCTCCCTCGCACTTGACTCTCACGTCAGCGTGAGGTTCTAGCGTAGCGGGCATGGACATTCGAAACGAGATTGCCCTGGTCACAGGCGCGAACCGGGGTATCGGGCACAGCTTCGTCACCGAGTTGCGGAGCAGAGGCGTCACGAAGATCTATGCGGCCGCGCGCCGGCCGGAGACCGTCCCCGAGCTGCCCGGCGTCGTCCCGCTGACGCTCGACGTCGGCGATGACGCGTCCGTGGCCCGAGCCGCGGCCGCGGCCGACGACACGACGCTGCTCATCAACAACGCCGGGGTGTCGACCTACGCCCGGCTCACCGACGGCGCGGAGGAGGACATCCGGCTGGAGATGGAGACCAACTACTTCGGCACCCTGCGCATGGTGCGGGCCTTCGCTCCGGTGCTGGGCGCCCAGGGCGGCGGCGCCGTGCTGAACGTGCTGTCGATCATGGCGTGGATGGCGTACGAGCACTCCAACAGCTACGGCGCCTCCAAGGCCGCGGCCTGGGCGCTGACCAACGGCGTCCGGTACGAACTCGCCGGTCAGGGCACCCAGGTCACGGCGCTGGCGATGGCGAGCGTCGACACCGACATGATGGCCGGCATCGAGGACGAGAAGTCGGACCCCGATGTGATCGCCAAGGCGGCGCTGGACGGCCTTGCGGCCGGTTCCCTCGAAGTGCTGGCCGACGGGCGGACGGTCCAGTGGAAGTCCCGGCTCGGCGAGGGCCCGGCCCTGCTGTATCCGCAGCTGTCCGCACCCGGCGCCGCCGGACGGTAGGCCCGTACCGCTCGCTCCGAGCCCGAGCTCCCGGCGCGGGCTCACCGCTCGGGCTCAGAGCGCGGGCTCAGCGCGCGGGGATGCGCCGGTGGATGTCCTCCAGCATGTTCCGCATCGATATACGGAACATCTCGGCCGATTGGCTGCCGAGATGGGCCAGGTGGCCAAAGGTCTCCAGGGTGACGAGCCCGTGCATATGCCCCCACGCGCTCGTCAGGAGGACGAGCGCGGCGGGCGGCAGGCCCTCCTGCCGCCCGGTCGGCTGCAGCTCTTCCAGATATGCGCGCAGCTCGGGGGAGAGCGGCGGCAGCTCGGCCGCGGCAAGCTGCTCCGGGCTGAACCCCCCGAACATCTCGCGCTCGAAGATCGCGCCCATCCGGCGCACCGCATGGGTGGTCGGCCCGTCGGAGGGAGCCGCGTAGTACCGCAGGGGCGCTCCGTAGAGGAGCTGGAACCGCTCGGGGTGCTCTACGGCCCAGCGGCGGTAGCCCTCCGTGGCGACCACGAGCCCCGGCAGGTCCGGGTCGTCCGGCGGGGCGTCCACCGCGGCCTGCACCGCTCCGGCCAGTTCGTCGTAGGTCTTGGCGATGAGCGCTGTGACCAGGTCGTCCCGCTTCGGGAAGTAGTGGTAGAGCGCCTGCACGGTCATACCGAGGCTCCGGGCGACCGCGCGGAGGGACAGCGCCGCGGGCCCGTGCTCGGAGATGTGACGCTCGGCGGCGTCCAGGATCTCTTGGGTGGCGGCGGCCCTGCGCCGCTGGCGCAGAGGAGACAGGACCGCCGGTCGTTCATCCGCTGGCATGCCGCGACCGTACGCCGACGGCCGCCCGAGCGGCATCTGAGCGCTGCCGAGTTTCAAAAAAACTTAACACTGCCAAATCCTTTGGATTCTCACTAGCTTCGTCCGTGACGACGAAGAGTGCGGCACCGCACCTGCCTCTGACGGGGTCACGAGCCTCGTGGAGCACCGCGTCGATTCCCACGTCATACCCGGCTGTTTCACGTCATCTGCCTCGTGAAGAGATATAAGGAGATTTTCCGTGTTCCATCGCATAGCCGAGCTGACGATCCGTCGGCCACGGCTGGTACTCATCGTCGCCGTTGTGGGCGTGGTGCTCATGGGCGCCGTGGGCGCCGGCGCGTTCGGCAAGTTGCAGGGCGGCGGCTACGACGACCCGTCGTCCCAGTCCAGCCGGGCCACGCAAACCATCGAGAAGAAGTTCGGCGGGGAGACGAACCTCGTCCTGCTCGTCCGGCCCTCCCAGGGCGGCGTCGACACCCCGGCCGCCGAGAAGCGCGGCCGGGAGCTGGTGGCCGATCTGAAGAAGGAGCAGGACCTGGAGAACGTGGTCTCGTACTGGGACACGAACAGCCCCGACCTCCGCTCCGAGGACAGCCGCGAGGCCATGGTGCTCGCCCATGTGAAGGGCGACGACATCGAGCAGCGGGAGAACGCCAAGAGCATCACCGACGAGCACGCCGCCACGCACGGGGACGACTTCACGATCCAGGCCGGCGGCACCGCCGCCGTGGGCAACGACATGGGTGAGCAGTCGAACAAGGACCTCGTCCTGGCCGAGAGCATCGCCATCCCGCTGACCCTCCTGCTGCTCCTGATCGTCTTCGGCACCGTGGTCGCGGCCCTGCTGCCGCTGGCCATCGCGGTCATCGCGATCACGGGCACGTTCGCTGAGCTGTTCCTCCTCGGCAGCTTCGCCGACGTCTCCATCAGCGCGATCAACCTGACCACGGCCCTGGGCCTCGGACTGGCCATCGACTACGCCCTGCTGCTGATCAACCGGTTCCGGGAGCAGCTCGCGAGCGGGGCCACCGTGGAGGACGCCGTCCGCAAGACGGTGAACACCGCGGGGCGGACGGTGGCGTTCTCCGCCGCGACCGTGGCCGCCGCGCTCGCGGCGCTCATGGTGTTCCCGCAGTACTTCCTGCGCTCGTTCGGCTACTCCGGGGTCGGGGTCGTCGCCATCGCGGCCATCAGCTCCCTGTTCGTGATGCCGGCCCTGTTCGTCGTCCTGGGGCACCGGGTCAACAGCGGGAAGCTGCCGTGGGCGAAGCCGGGGCAGCGCGCCGAGACCCGCACGTCCCTGTGGGGGCGGCTGGCCCGCACCGTGATGCGGCGCCCCGCGCTGACGGCGCTGCCCGTCCTCGCGGTGCTGCTGGTGGCGGCGAGCCCGCTGCTGGGCATCAACTTCGGCACGCCGGACGAACGCGTACTGCCCAAGGACGCCCAGAGCCGCCAGGTCGCGGAGGCGCTGCAGAAGGACTTCGGCGGCAACGACGACACGGCCCTCCACATCGTCGTCGACAAGGCCGTGGACAAGGCACCGCTGGCGTCGTACGCGGCCGAGCTGTCCGGGCTCAAGGGCGTCGCCCGCGTCGAGGCCAGCACGGGCGTCTACACCGACGGCCAGGACGCCGCGAGCGGCCCGGGGAACGCCGCTCTCGGCCGTCCCGCCGCCCAGCAGCTCAACGTGGTGACCAGCCTGACCCCGCGCTCGGACGCGGCTCAGGACCTGGTCGAGGAGGTCCGGGCCGTCGACCCGCCGACCGGGACGCAGCCGCTGGTGGGCGGAACCGACGCCGCGCTGGTCGACGCCAAGGACTCCATCGGCGACAAGCTCCCGCTGGCCATCGCTCTGGTCGCGCTGACGACCTTCATCCTGCTCTTCCTGTTCACCGGCAGCGTCGTGCAGCCGCTGCGCGCGCTGGTCCTGAACATGATCAGCCTGGGGGCCACCCTCGGCGTCGTCACCTGGATCTTCCAGGACGGCAACCTCTCCGGCCCGCTCGGCTTCACCGCGCAGCCGATGGAGGTGTCCATGACCGTGCTGATGTTCTGCATCGCCTTCGGCCTCTCGATGGACTACGAGGTGTTCGTCACCAGCCGGATCAAGGAGCTGCACGACCTGGGCGAGGAGAACGAGTCCGCCGTGGTCAACGGCCTCGGGCACACGGGACGCATCGTCACCGCCGCGGCCTTCGTGCTCGCGGTCAGCTTCTTCGCCTTCGGGGTGTCCAAGGTCAGCTTCCTGCAGATGTTCGGCATCGGCAGCGGGCTGGCCATCCTCATCGACGCCATCGCGGTACGCGGTGTGCTGGTGCCCGCCGCGATGCGCCTGCTCGGCCGCAGGGCCTGGTACGCGCCCGGCTTCCTGCGGACGTTCCACGCGCGGTTCGGCCTCAGCGAGGGCGGCGACGAGCCCGCGTCGGCGCCCGCGTCCGCGTCCGTGCCCGCGCCCGGCGCGGCGGGCGCGCCCGGTGGGCCGGGCGCCGCGGGAGAGCCCCCGCATGTGAAGGACTCGACCCGGGTCTGACCACGCCAGGACACGCCAGGACCGGTGCCCGCCTCCCTCCCCGGAGGCGGGCACCTGCACGTCGCCGCCGGTCCGGCCTACTCCGCCGCGCGCCGCTGGACAGCGCTCCGGACGGCCTGGGTGATCTCGTGCAGGGCGTCGAGCTGCTCGGGGGTGAGGGCGTCGACCAGGCATGCCCGCACCTCCTCGACGTGCCCGGGGGCGGCCTCGGCCAGCGCCGCGTACCCGGCGTCCGTGAGCTGCGCCATGGCGCCGCGGCGGTCGCCCGCGATGCCGCAGCGGGTGACCCAGCCCGCCTTCTCCAGGGCCGAGACGGCGTGGGACAGCCGGCTGCGCGAGGAGTTGCACAGCTCGGCGAGGCGGGTCATGCGCAGTGCGCGGCCGGGGCTCTCGGAGAGCATCACGAGGATCTCGTAGTAGGCCACGGGCATCCCCGCGTCAGTGCGCAGCTGTCGGTCGAGATGGGCCTGGAGCTCCATCGTCGCGGCCGTGTACGAGCGCCATATCCGCTGCTCATGCGGGGTGAGCCAGCGGGTCTGCACGGGGTCTGCCATGGCTCCAGGATACAGATGGTTGAACGCTCACCCTTATCGCGCTATGGTTATTGAAAGCTCAACGAAAACTCCTTCGACCGTTCTGGAGAGCCACCATGTCCACCCCCTCCGACCTGGCACTGCCCGGCTACACCACCGGGACCTGGACCATCGACCCCGTCCACTCCGAGATCTCGTTCACGGTCAAGCACCTGGGCATCGCCAAGGTCCGCGGCCGTTTCGACGCCGTCGAGGGGCAGATCGTCACGGCCGAGAACCCCCTGGAGTCCACCGTCAGCGCGACCGTCCACACCCCCTCGGTCTCCACCGGAAACGACCAGCGCGACGGGCACGTACGGGCCGAGGACTTCCTGCACACCGAGCAGCACCCGGAGATGACGTTCCGCTCCACCGGCGTGCGCGCCGCGTCGGGCGACCGCTTCTCGGTCGACGGCGAGCTGACGCTGCGCGGCGTCACCCGCCCGGTCACCCTCGACGTGGAGCTGAACGGCTTCGGCACCGGCATGGACGGCAAGCCGGCCATCGGCCTCTCCGCGTCCACCGAGATCAACCGCTCGGACTTCGGCGTCACGGCGGGCCCGGCGGGCGCGGTCGTCGGCGAAGCCGTCCGGATCACCCTGGAGATCGAGGCCAACCAGGTCTGACGCCACCGCGCCGCGGAGCTTGCTCGTCCGCAGAGCCCACAGAGCCCGCGGAGCCCGCGGAGCCCGCGGAGCCCGCAGAGCCCACAGAGCCCACAGAGCCCGCGGGGTGGCGGTCCTGGCCAGCTGGCGAGGGCGTTCTGGCCAGTTGGCCGTGGCGGGCGGGGGGCGGTTGGTCCGTAGTCTCAAGACATGCGCGAAGACGGGGGTGTCCTGGGCCTTGGATCGCGGTCGCTGCTGCCCGGTGAGCTGGCGGCGGCAGCCGCGGCGGACGGGCGTGTCCGGCGCACGTTCCGGGACGGGGCGGTGGACGCGCTCCTCTTTCTGGGCGCGGGGCTGGTGGGCCTGGTGGTGCTCGGGCTGGCGGAGTCGGGCGACGAGCGCCCCGGCTGGCTGATGGACCTCGACCCCCTGCTGGGCCTGCTGGTCTGCCTGTCCCTGTGGTGGCGGCGGCGCTTCCCGCTCGCCGTGGCCCTGCTGGCGACACCCGCGGTGGGCTTCGCCAACAGCGCCTTCGGCGCCGGGTTCATCGTCATCGGCAACCTCGCACTGCGCCTCCCCTGGCAGCGTGCGGTCCCGGTGCTGGCGCTGTATGCGGCGGCGGAGGTCCCGTATGCGCTGCTGGTCCCCGCGCCGAACGGCGAGATGGTGGGCCAGGCGGCGTTCACGGCCTCGTATGTCCTGGGGGCCTTCGCCTGCGGCAGCGCCCTGCGGGCGCGCCGGGCGCTGGTGCTCAAGCTGCGCGAGGACGCCGATCGGGAGCGCGCCGACCACGCGCGGCGGCTGGCGCACGCCCGCCGGGCCGAGCGCGAGGCCATCGCCCGGGAGATGCACGATGTGCTGGCGCACCGGATCTCCCTCCTGTCCGTGCACGCCGGGGCGCTGGCCTACCGCACCAAGCAGTCCGACACCGGCTCCGCCCCCGCCCTCAGCGACGCCGAGATATCCGACAGCGCCCAGGTCATCCGGGGCAACGCGCACCAGGCCCTGGAGGAGCTGCGCGAGGTGCTGCACATGCTGCGGGACGACGACCCGGAGTCCGCCGGCCGGGAGGAGAAGGGAAGAACCGCACCGCAGCCCCGCATCGGCGACATCCGGGAGCTGGTCGAGGAGGCGCGAGCGGCGGGGCAGCAGGTGGGGCTCCATGGCCTGCCCGGCGCGGAGGAGTTGAGCCGGGACGGCGCCGCGCCGCTGCGCCCCCAGCAGCAGCGGACGGCGTACCGCGTGGTCCAGGAGGGCCTCACCAACGCCCGCAAGCACGCCCCCGGGGCCCCGGTCACCGTCCGGTTGAACGGCGGTCCGGGCGCGGAGCTGACGGTCGAGGTCAGCAACCCGGAACCGACCGGAGGCAGGGACGGACCGGAGATACCGGGCGCGGGCGCGGGGTTGACGGGGCTGCACGAACGCGTGGAGCTGGAGGGCGGCACCCTGGAGTACGCGGGCAGGGACGGCGTCTTCGTCCTCCGCGCCCGGATACCGTTGCCCGCGAGGTGAAAGCCATGATTCGCGTACTGCTGGCCGACGACGACCCGTTGGTCCGCGCGGGGCTGAAGCTGATGCTGCGCGGAGCGGACGGTATCGAGGTGGTCGGGGAGGTGGAGGACGGCGGGGGCGTGGCGGAGGCCGTGCGGCGCAGCACGCCGGACGTCGTGCTGATGGACATCCGGATGCCGGTGCTGGACGGCATCGCCGCGACCCGGGCCCTGGCCAGGAAGGAGGCGGCGCCGCAGGTCATCGTGCTCACGACCTTCGACGGGGACACCACCGTCCTGGAGGCCATGCGGGCCGGGGCCGCGGGCTATCTGCTCAAGCACACCGAGCCGGAGGAGATCGTCGCGGCGGTGCGCCGGGCGGCGGTCGGCGAGCCCGCGCTCTCCCCCTCGGTGGCGCGCACCCTGATCGCCTACGCGGCGGCGAGTCCCGCGGACAGCCGGGCGGAGAAGGCCCGCAGGCAGCTCGCCCAGCTGTCCGGGCGGGAGCGGGAGATCGCCGCCGCTGTCGCCGAGGGCCTGTCCAACACCGAGATCGGCGCCCGGCTCCATCTCTCCACCGGCACGGTCAAGGCGACCCTCTCCAGCGCCCTGAGCAAGCTGGGGCTGGACAATCGCGTCCAGCTGGCCCTGCTCGCGCACGACGCGAACGGGGAGGGGG
>NZ_JAAKZZ010000236.1 GCF_011045075.1 Streptomyces boncukensis | reverse complement strand
ATATGTGTGTAAGAGACAGCCTCTCCCCTCCCGGAGGACGACGAATGATCACTGACAGCAAGCTCGACTGGCTGCTGGAGAGTCTCCTGGAGCGCACGCCCGGCGCACGCCACGCCCTGGTGCTGTCCCGGGACGGCCTCAAGCTGTGCCGCACCCCCGAGCTGAGCGTCGATCAGGCCGACCAGCTCGCCGCCATCTCGGCCGGCATCCAGAGCCTGTCGCACGGCGCCTCCGTGGAGTTCGGCGACGGCACCGGCGGGGTCAGACAGGCGATGGCGGAGTTCTACGGCGGCATCCTGTTCGTCGTGGAGGCCGGGGACGGCGCGCACCTGGCCGTCGTCGCGGACGAGGACGCCGACGTCGGGCTCGTCGGCCACAACATGAACGAGCTGGTCGAGCAGTTGAGCGAGTACCTCAGCTCGCCGCCGCGCGAGTCCGGGGGCGGCGGGGCATGAGCCGGCCGGGCCGGGACGAGGACCCGGACCGGCTGTACACCGTGACCGGCGGCCGGAGCCGGTCCGGCACGGGCGCGGACACCTTCGACCTGGTGACGCTGGTCGTCAGCGAGTCCGCGCCCACCCCCGGCATGCAGTCGGAGCTGGCGTCCATCCTCCGTATCTGCCGCTCCCCCACGGCGGTGGTGGAGCTCGCCTCCGACCTCGGCCTGCCGGTGAGCGTCGTCCGCATCCTGCTGGGCGACCTGCTGGCCGACGGCAGGATCACCGCTCGTCATCCGCGTACCTCCGACGTCGCGGACGCACTCCCCGATCCCGACATCCTGAAGCAGGTGCTCGTTGGACTCCGCAACCTCTGAAGCGACCAGAGACACCGAAGGCACCACAGCGCACGGCACCGCGCCCGCCACCCGGCCGCCGCTGCACAGCTCGGCGGCGAACGGGCTCAAGATCGTGATCGTGGGCGGCTTCGGGGTCGGGAAGACCACCATGGTCCGCTCCGTCAGCGACATCCGGCCGCTCAACACCGAGGAGACCATGACCCGCGCCGGGGAGGGCGTGGACGACCTCAGCGGCGTCCGGGGCAAGACCACGACCACCATCGCCTTCGACTTCGGCCGGATCAGCCTCAACGACCGCACGGTGCTGTACCTGTTCGGGGCGCCCGGCCAGGAGCGGTTCTGGTTCCTGTGGGACCGGCTCTTCTCGGGGACGCTGGGCGCCGTCGTCCTGGTCGACACCCGGCGCCTGGAGGACTCCTGGTACGCCATCGACCGGCTGGAGGCGCACGGGACGCCGTTCATCGTCGCCCGCAACGACTTCGGCGGCCCCCGGCACACGACCGAGCAGGTGCGCGAGGCGCTCGACCTGCCCGCGGACATCCCCCTCGTCGACTGCGACGCCAGATCCCGGGAGTCCAGCCGGGACGTCCTGATCGCCCTCGTCCACCACCTCTACGCCCTGTCCACCGAGTCCACCGAGTCCACTACGCACCACGCGCCGGAGACCTCGTCGTGACACCCCCTCAGCAGCACAGCCCCGCCCCCGGGGCCGCCCAGCCGGCCGCGAGCGCCGGTACGACCGCGGCGTGCCCCGCGCACACCGACCCGCACCCGGACGCCGTTCCGCTCATGGGACCGCGGTTCCAGAACGACGACCGCGCTGCGCTCTACCGCGAGATGCGCGCACAGCACGGCCCGCTGGCGCCGGTGACGCTGCCCGGGGACATACCGGGCTGGCTGGTGCTCGGCTACCGCGAGCTGCACCAGATCACCTCCGACCCGGCGCTGTTCAGCCGCGACTCGGGGCTGTGGAACCAGTGGGAGCGGATCCCGCCGGACTGGCCCCTGATGCCGATGGTCGGCAAGCAGCCCTCGATCCTGTACACGGTGGGCGAACGGCACCAGCGCCGCTCGGCGCTGATCAGCGACGCGCTGGCGGCGGTGGACCCGTTCGAGCTGCGCGGCCACGCCGAGCGGTTCGCCGACCGGCTGATCGACCAGGTCTGCGGGCGCGGCGAGGCCGACCTGGTGGGCGAGTACGCCAAGGCGCTGCCCGCACTGGTGCTCGCCCGGCTCTACGGCTTCTCCGACGAGGAGGGCGCGGCGCTCGTCCCCAGCATCAACGCGCTGGTCGACGGCACCGCCGACGCGCTGCAGGGGCGCAGCCACGTGCAGTCCTCGATGAGCGCCCTGCTCACCTCGCGGCGCGCGCTGCCCGGCGCCGGAGTGGCGTCCCGGATGCTGAACCACGACCACGCCGAGGGCTTCTCCTTCGAGGAGATCCTGGAGGACATGATGGTCAACATCGTCGCGGGCCATCAGCCGACGGCCGACTGGATCGGCAACTCGCTGCGGCTGATGCTCACCGACGACCGGTTCGCCGCCTCGCTCTCCGGCGGCCGGCACAGCGTCGGGGAGGCCATGAACGAGGTGCTGTGGGAGGAGACCCCCACCCAGAACATCGCCGGCCGCTGGGCCACCCGGGACACCCAGCTCGGCGGGCGCCGGGTGCGCCGCGGGGATCTGCTCGTGCTCAGCTTCGCCGCCGCCAACGCCGACCCCCAGGTCCGTCCCGACCAGCACGCCTTCACGGGCGGCAACAACGCCTTCCTCTCCTTCGGGCACGGCGACCACCGCTGCCCGTATCCCGCGCAGGACATCGCCGAGGGCATCGCCCGCACCGGCATCGAGGTGCTGCTCGACCGGCTCCCCGACGTCGACCTGGCGGTCGGCGCCGGGGCGCTGGTGTGGCGCCCCTCCCCCTGGCTGCGCGGCCTGGCGTCGCTCCCCGTCCGCTTCACGCCGACCCCGACCACCGCAGCAGGAGGCAGCAGATGACGTCGTGTCCACTGGCCGCAGCGGACGAGCTGATCGTGCTGGACCCGCTGGTGCGGGACCTCGCCGCCGAGGGCGCCCGGCTGCGGGCCGCGGGCCCGGCGGCCCCCGTGGAGCTCCCCGGGGGCGTACGGGTGTGGGCGCTCACCCGGCACGCGGAGGCCCGGCGGCTGCTCACGGACGGCAGGCTGGTCAAGGACATCGGGCACTGGGCCGCCTGGCAGCGCGGCGAGATACCGCGAACCTGGCCGCTGATCGGGCTCGCCGATCCCGGCCCGAGCATGCTCACCTTCGACGGGCCCGAGCACCGCAGGCTGCGGGCGCTCACGGCGCAGGCCCTCACCCCGCGCCGGGTCGCGGCGATGCGCCCGCGCATCGAGGCGATCACCGCGGAGCTGCTGGACGGCCTGCCCGCGGCGGCCGGGCCGGACGGCCGGGTCGACCTCAAAAGCACGTTCGCCTATCCGCTCCCGATGGCGGTCATCGGGGAGTTGCTCGGCATCGACACCGCCCGCATCCCGCGGCTGCGGACGCTCTTCGACGGTTTCTTCAGCAGCCAGACGCCCCCGGAGCGGGTCCCGGAGATCCTTCAGGAGCTGGGGGCGATCTTCGCTGCGGTGCTGGAGGAGAAGAAGCGGACGCCCGGCGACGACCTCACCAGCGCGCTGCTGTCCGCCGCCGAGGACGGCGACCGGCTCACGGACGAGGAAGTGATCAACACCGTGCAGGTGCTGATCACCGCCGGACATGAGACCACGATCAGCCTCATCGTCAGCGCGGTGGCCGCGCTGGGCGCCCACCCGGAGCAGTACGCGCTGGTCCGCTCCGGCGCCGTGAGCTGGGAGGCGGTCGTCGAGGAGACGCTGCGCTGGGACCCGCCGACGACGCACGTCCTGATCCGGTTCGCCACCGAGGACATCGACGTCGGCGGCACGGTGATCGGGAAGGGAGACGGGGTGATCGTCGCGTACGGCGCGATCGGGCGGGACGAGGCGCAGCACGGTCCCACGGCCACGGCGTTCGACGTCACCCGGCCCGCGGCCCGGCACCTCTCGTTCGGCCACGGCCCGCATGTGTGTCCGGGCGCCCCGCTGTCCCGGCTGGAGGCCCTGGTCGCCCTCCCGGCCCTCTACGAGCGCTTCCCGGACCTCGCCCTCGCCGTCCCGCCGGCCACCCTGCGCCACAAGCCCGCTGTCACCCAGAACGAGCTGTACGAACTGCCGGTCCGCCTGGGCTGAGAGCCCCGCCGCACCCGCCCGGCACCGGTGGCGCGGTTTCACACACCTGGTGAGACAGCAATACTGTTGAACGGGTACGCGACACGCGGGGAGCCGGGAAGGGGCCGGACGATGGACGAGCTGACCGTTGACCAACTGGCCGCCCGCGCGGGCGTCACCGTGCGCACGATCCGCTTCTACAGCACCCGCGGCCTGCTGCCGCCCCCCGCTCTCGGCCCCCGCAGGGTCGGGCGGTACGGCTCGGCGCACCTCTCCCGGCTGGCCCTGATAGAGGAGCTGCAGACCCAGGGCATGACGCTGGCCGCCATCGAGCGCTATCTGCAGGCGCTGCCGGACGGCATCAGCGCCAGCGACCTGGCCATCCACCGCGCGGTGGTTGCCTCCTGGATGCCGGAGGAGGCCGAGGAGGCGGCGCGCGGGGAGCTGGAGGGCCGCGTCGGCCGGAAGCTCACCGACGACGACCTCGAACGGCTCGCGGCGATGGGCGTGCTGGAGCGCACCGGGGACCCGGAGGTCTTCCGGGTGGACCCGGCGCTGGTGCAGCTGGGGGTGCGGCTGCTGGACGTGCCCATCTCGCAGAGCGCGATCCTCGCGGCCCGCGAGGTGATGATGGAGCACACCCGGTCGGCGGCCCGGGAGCTGAGCCGGCTGTTCAAGGCGGAGGTCTGGGAGCCCTGCGGGGAGTCCGAGTCCGGCCCCGAGCGGCGGGAGCGGATGAAGTCCCTGTCGGCCCATATGCAGCCGCTGGTGGTGCAGGCGCTGGTGACGGCCTTCCAGCGGTCCATGCGCGAGGAGCTGCGGGGCGCGTTCCCGGCGGAACGCGCCCCGGACCCCGGCTCCGTCAGTCCGTGAAGTCCTCCCCCCGCTCCGCCTTGTGTGCGAGCAGCGCGGGGACGGCGAACCGGTCGCCGTAGCGCTCGCGCAGCTCGCGGGCGCGCGCGGCGAATCCGGCGGGGCCGCCCTGGTAGCCGTTGATGTACTGGATGACGCCGCCGGTCCAGGCCGGGAAGCCGATGCCCAGGAGGGAGCCGATGTTGGCGTCGGCGACGGAGGTGAGCACGCCCTCCTCGAAGAGCCGGACGGTGTCCAGCGCCTCGGCGAAGAGCATCCGCTCCTGCATGTCCGCGAACGGGACGCCGGGGTCCTTGCCGCCGCCGAAGTGCTCGCGCAGGCCGGGCCACAGCCGGGTGCGCTCGCCGTTCTCGTCGTAGTCGTAGAAGCCGGCGCCGCCGCTGCGGCCGGTGCGCCCGAACTCCTCGACCATCCGGTCGATGACGGCCTCCGCCGGGTGCGCGGGGTGGTCGACCCCCTGCGCCGCCAGTGCCGCCCGCGTCTCGTCGCGGATCCTGCGGGGCAGGGTGAGGGTCAGCTCGTCCATCAGGGAGAGCACCTTGGCCGGGTACCCGGCCTGGGCCGCCGCCTGCTCGACGGTCGCGGGCTCGACGCCCTCGGCGAGCAGCGCGACGCCCTCGTTGAGGAAGTGGCCGATGACGCGCGAGGTGAAGAACCCGCGCGAGTCGTTCACCACGATCGGGGTCTTCCTGATCCGGCGGACCAGGTCGAAGGCGCGGGCCAGCGCCTCGTCCCCGGTCTGCCCGCCCTTGATGATCTCGACCAGCGGCATCTTGTCGACGGGCGAGAAGAAGTGCAGCCCGATGAAGTCCCGCCGGCGGGTGACGCCTTCGGCGAGGGCGGTGATGGGGAGCGTGGAGGTGTTGGAGCACAGCAGCGCGTCCGGCGCGACGACGTCCTGCACCTCCTGGAAGACCTTGTGCTTGAGCTCCGGGTCCTCGAAGACGGCCTCGATGACGGCGTCGCAGCCCGCGAGGTCCCGCGGGTCGGCGGTGGGGGTGATCCGGGCGAGCAGCGCGTCCCGCTTCGCCTCGGTGGTCCTGCCGCGCGCGAGGGCCTTCTCCAGCAGTCCGGCCGAGTACGCCTTGCCCTGCTCGGCGGCTTCTTGCGAGACGTCCTTGAGCACGACCTCGATGCCCGCCCTGGCGCAGGCGTAGGCGATGCCGGCGCCCATCATCCCGGCACCGAGCACGGCCGCCTTCGCGACCGGGCGCTCCTCGAAGCCCTGCGGGCGGCTGCGGCCCTGGTTGACGGCCTGGAGGTCGAAGAAGAACGCCTGGATCATGTTCTTCGAGACCTGGCCGGTGACCAGCTCGACGAAGTACCGCGCCTCGACGGTCTGCGCGGTCTCGAAGTCGACCTGCGAGCTCTCCACGGCGGCCGCGAGGATGTTGCGCTGCGCGGGGCAGGGGGCCCCGCTGGTCTGCTTCTTGAGGTTCGCGGGGAACGCGGGCAGGTTCGCGGCGAACCCGGGGTGCGCGGGGGTGCCGCCCGGGATCCTGTACCCCTCCTCGTCCCAGGGCTGGCGGGAGGCCGGGTGCGCGTCGATATAGGCGCGGGCGGCGGCCAGCATCTCCTCCGCGCTGTCCACCACCTGGTGCACCAGCCCGACCTCGCGGGCGCGGGCCGGGGCGTACTGCCGGCCCTGGAGCAGCACCTTGAGCAGCGCGTCGGCGACGCCGAGCAGCCGGACCGTCCGGACCACGCCGCCGCCTCCGGGGAGCAGGCCGAAGGTGGCCTCCGGGCAGCCGATCTTCGATCCGGGCGCGTCCAGCGCGACGCGGTGGTGGCAGGCGAGGGCGATCTCCAGGCCGCCGCCGAGCGCGGTGCCGTTCAGCGCGGCGGCGACGGGGACGCCGAGCGTCTCGATACGGCGCAGGTCCCGCTTGACGCGCATGCCGTACGTGAACACCTCCTCGGCGTCCCGCGGGCGTGCCCGGCTGAGGAGGCGCAGGTCGCCGCCGGCGAAGAAGGACTTCTTGGCGGAGGTGACGAGGACGCCGCGCACGGTGTCGCGCTCGGCCTCCAGGCGGTCGGCGGTGGCGGTGAGCGAGGCGAGGAACGCCTCGTTCATGGTGTTGGCCGACTGCTCCGGGTCGTCGAGGGTGAGGGTGACGACTCCGGTGTCGTCCTGGTCCCAGCGGATGGCCGAGGACGCCGAGGACGCCGAGGACGCCGAGGACGCCGAGGACGCCGAGGACGCCGAGGACGCCGAGGACTGGGTCATGGCAGGTGCTCCGTAGGCTGTGTGGTGCGGGCGGTGGGGCGGGGCCGGTCGGCGGACGGGTCAGAGGCGCTCGACGATGGTCGCGATGCCCATCCCTCCCCCGACGCACAGCGTGACCAGCCCGTACCGCTGCTCGCGGCGCTCCAGCTCGTCCAGCACGGTGCCGAGGAGCATCGCGCCCGTGGCGCCCAGCGGGTGGCCCATGGCGATGGCGCCGCCGTTGACGTTCACCTTCTCCAGCGGGAGGTCCAGGTCCTTCGCGAAGCGCAGCACCACAGCGGCGAACGCCTCGTTCATCTCGACCAGGTCGATGTCCTCGATGCCGAGGCCCGCGCGAGCGAGCGCCTTGCGGGTGGCGGGCGCGGGGCCGGTGAGCATGATGGTGGGCTCGGAGCCGGAGACGGCGGCGGAGACGATACGGGCGCGCGGGGTCAGCCCGTACCGCTCGCCCACCTCGGCGCTGCCGACGGCCACCAGCGCCGAGCCGTCCACGATGCCGGAGGAGTTTCCCGCGTGGTGGACGTGGTCGATCCGCTCCACCCAGTGGTACTTCTGCAGCGCCACGGCGTCGAACCCGCCCATGTCGCCGATCGCGGCGAAGGACGGCTTGAGCGCGGCGAGGGTCTCCGGGGTGGTGCCGGGGCGGATGTGCTCGTCGTGGTCGAGGACGACCAGCCCGTTGCGGTCGCGCACGGGCACGACGGACCGCTCGAAGCGGCCCTCCTTCCACGCGGTGGCGGCCAGCTCCTGGGAGCGCGCCGCGTACTCGTCCACGTCGCGGCGGCCGAAGCCCTCCAGGGTGGCGATCAGGTCGGCGCCGATGCCCTGCGGCACGAAACCGAGCTCGTAGTTGGTCAGCGGGTCGTTGAACCAGGCACCGCCGTCCGAGCCCATCGCCACCCGCGACATCGACTCGACGCCGCCCGCGAGCACCAGGTCCTCCCAGCCGGAGCGCACCTTCATCGCCGCCATGTTGACCGCCTCCAGACCCGAGGCGCAGAAGCGGTTCTCCTGGACGCCCGCGACGGAGTCCGGCAGCCCGGCGGCGATGGCGGCGATCCGCGCGATGTCGGACCCCTGGTCGCCCAGGGGGCTGACGACGCCCAGCACGATGTCGTCGACGGCGGCGGGGTCGAGGTCCGGGTTCCGCTCGCGCAGCGCGTGGATCAGGCCGGTGACGAGGTCGACGGGTTTGGTGCCGTGCAGTGCGCCGCTCGCCTTGCCGCGCCCGCGCGGGGTGCGAACGGCGTCGTAGACGTACGCTTCGGTGCTCACGGGAGTGCCTTTCTCGGTGCCGGAGGGTCAGCCGGACGGGTCGGGGGTCAGCTCAGCAGGGAGCGGCCGATGATCTCCTTCATGGTCTCGCTCGTGCCGCCGTGGACGGTCTGGACGCGGCCCTCGGTGAAGATCTGGCGCTTCATGGGGCGGCTCATGGGGCGGTCTGCTCTCCCCCGGCCCGCGCGGGGGACAGTTCGGGGAGGTCCCAGTCGCGGGCGACCTCGGCGGTGTGCGCCCCGGGGCGCGCGGGCGGTCGGGTGACGGCGGTCGGGGTGGCGGAGAAGCGGGGTGCGGGCGCCGGCTGGGTGATCCCGTCGCGCTCCACGAAGGTGCCACGGGCGGCGAGGTGCGGATGGCCGGGCGCCTCGGTGAGGGAGAGCACGGGGGCCACACAGGCGTCCGAGCCCGTGAACTCCTCGGTCCACTCCGCGCGCGTCCGGGAGGCGAAGCGGGCGGCGACGGCCTCACGCAGCGCGCCCCAGGCGGCGGGGTCCTCGCGTGGCGGCGCCTCGCCGGCGAGGCCGAGTATGCGGATGAACTCCGCGTAGAACTTGGGCTCCAGCGCGCCGACGGCCATATAGCCGCCGTCCGCTGTGGCGTATGTGCCGTAGAACGGGCAGCCGCCGTCCAGCAGGTTGGCCTCGCGCCGGTCCCGCCAGCTCCCGGCCGCGAGCAGCGCCCGGATCATGGCGGTGAGATGGCTGGTGCCGTCGACGATCGCCGCGTCCACGACCTGCCCGGCGCCCGTGGCGCGGGCGTGCTGCAGGGCGGCGAGGACGCCGATGACGAGGTAGAGCGAGCCGCCCGCGTAGTCGCCCAGGAGGTTGGCGGGGGCGACCGGCGGCCCTTCGGCGGGGCCGGTCATACCGAGGGCGCCGGTGACGGCGATGTAGCCGATGTCGTGACCGGCGCGGGGGGCCAGCGGGCCGTGCTGGCCCCATCCGGTCATCCGGCCGTAGACCAGCCGGGGGTTGCGGGCCAGGCAGGCGTCGGGGCCGAGGCCGAGCCGCTCGGCGACGCCGGGCCGGTAGCCCTCCACGAGCACGTCGGCGCGCTCCACGAGGCGCAGCGCGGTGCCGGACCCCGCGGGCTCCTTGAGGTCGAGGACCACCGACCGCTTGTTCCGGTTGGTGATGTCGTACTCCGGCGGCACCGCGAGGCCGGGGCCGCCGGGGCGGTCCACGCGCACGACGTCGGCGCCGAGGTCGGCGAGCGTCATCGCGGCGAACGGGCCGGGGCCGATCCCGGCCAGCTCCACGACCCGCACCCCGGCCAGGGGCCCCGCTGCCTCTCCCGCTGCCGTCATCGCGCCCCCAAGCCGCTGTGACACAACTGATGTAACACCAGGAATGCTAAGAACGGGTTCCAGTTTCCACAAGCCCTGCCGCCGGACGGCCCGTTGAGCCCTTCCCCGCTCGCGCCGCTCCGCGAACCCTCTGGACACGCCGGGGCCGCTCTGCGTAAAGTTGATTGAAGATAAAGTATTTCACTCATCTTCGTGCAGTGAGGGGAGACCGCTGATGTCCCAGGCCGCGTATACGGAGGAGGAGCTGCGCAGTCAGCCCGGGACCTGGCGGCAGGCGGCGGATGTGGCGGCCGCGGGAGCGGGCGGCGCGCTTCCGGAGGCGGGCGCGCGCCTCGCGGTGGTCGGCTGCGGCACGTCGTGGTTCATGGCGCAGTCGTACGCCGCGCTGCGCGAGAGCTCGGGGCAGGGCCTCACGGACGCGTTCGCCGCGTCGGAAGCGCTCCTCGGCCGCGCGCGGGAGTACGACGCGGTGCTGGCCCTCACCCGCTCCGGCACCACGACGGAGGTGCTGCGCGTGCTGGAGGCGGTGCGCGGCCGGATCCCCACCGTCACCCTCCTCGGTGACGCCGACACCCCGGCCACCCGGCTCTCGGACCGCACGGTGGCGCTCCCCTTCGCGGATGAGCGCTCGGTGGTGCAGACCCGGTTCGCGACGAGCGCCCTCGCCCTGCTGCGCGCCCACCTCGGCGAGGACCTCACCGGCGCCGTGCGGGACGCGGAGGAGGCGCTGGCCGCCCCGGTGGCGCCGGAGTGGACGGACGCCGGGCAGTTCACCTTCCTGGGCACCGGGTGGACGGTCGGGCTGGCGCACGAGGCCGCGCTGAAGATGCGGGAGGCGGCCCAGAGCTGGACGGAGTCCTATCCCGCGATGGAGTACCGCCACGGGCCGATATCCATAGCCGCCCCCGGCCGGGTCACCTGGCTGTTCGGCGAGTCCCCGGAGGGGCTGGAGGAGGACGTGGTCCGCACGGGCGCGTCCTTCGTCCGCCACGACCGCGATCCGCTCGCCGATCTGGTGCTGGTGCAGCGGATCGCGCTGGAGCGGGCGCGGGCGCGGGGGCTCGATCCGGACCGCCCCCGCAGCCTCACCCGCTCGGTGATGCTTCCCTCCGGCTCCTGACCCGGTCCACCATCCGGTCCGCTGCCCGTCCGCCCACGTCCCGCCCGCCCGCGTCCCGCTCGTCCCGACAGGCTGCTGTCCCCGCAAGAGAGGTTCGGCCATGCCCCTCGTCTCCACTGCCTCGATCGTCGCCGACGCACGGGCGTCGGGTGTCGGCGCCCCGGCGTTCAACGTCATCCATCTGGAGACGGCGGAGGCGCTCGTCGCCGCCGCCGACCGGACGGGGACTCCGCTGATCCTCCAGATCAGCGAGAACTGCGTGCGCTATCACGGCAGTCTGCTGCCCCTCGCCCGCGCCGCCCTCGCCCTCGCCGAGGCGGCCCGCACGGGCATAGCGGTGCATCTGGACCACATCACGGACGCCGGGCTGGTGCGGCAGGGGGTGGCCGCC
>NZ_JAAKZZ010000235.1 GCF_011045075.1 Streptomyces boncukensis | reverse complement strand
CGGGGAGGGGGACGTTCGAGAAGCGCGGGTCGGCCAGCACGGTGCGGGCGGTGTCGTATCCGGTGACCAGCCAGGCGTGGGTGCCGTTGGCGAGCGGCACCCGGGTGGCGGGTGCCCGGCCGCGGAGGCGGGCGTAGTACGGGTAGGGGTCGCGGGCGAACGCCGGGTCCGCGGGATCGAGCACGTCGGGCATGGGCCGGCCCGTCAGCTCCGGTTCCAGTCGGCGTAGGGCACGCGGGCGCGCTCCCGTACGCCGCCGAAGGTGCCCCACTCGTTCCTGCCGAGCCGGGTCAGCGGGCGCAGCTTCGTCACCTCCGGGTGGCCGTCCTCCAGGACGCTCTCGTCGACGGCCACGTGGACCACGCGTCCGAACACCACCGTGCAGGTCCCCAGCCCGACGGTGCTGTGCAGCTCGCACTCCAGCGCGACCGGGGACGCGGCGACGCGGGACGCCTTGACGCGGTGGCCCGGCTCCCGTTCCACGCCCACGGTGTCGAACTCGCTCACGCCGTGCGGGAAGTCGGTGGCGGTGTCGTTGATCTGCTCGAACAGCGGCTCGGGCGAGAGGTTCACGACGAACTGCCGCGTCGCCTCGACGTTGCGCAGGGTGTCCTTGCGCCGTACGGAGGTGAACTGCACGGTCGGCGGTTCCACCGACGCGATGGTGAAGAACGAGTGCGGGGCCAGGTTGTCGACTCCGTCCGCGGAGACGGTGGAGATCCAGGCGATGGGCCGTGGCACGACGGTGGCGGTGAGCAGGCGGTAGACGGCGTTCTGGTCGAGCTCGGCGGGGTCGAAGTCGATGCGCATGATCCCAGTATCCGTGAGGGCCGCCCCCGCCTTTCCGGCCCCCCGGCACGGGCCGCCCGGGTACGGGCTGCCCCCTGCCGTTCGCTGCGGAGTGCGGGTGCTCCCCCAAGCTCTCGGCTTCGCTCGAGCAGGGAGGTGCCCCCATGGTCGCTCGCGCAGTTCCCCGCGCCCCTTCGGGCAGCCCGTCAGTCCCTGCGTTCGCCGTCCACGTACGTGGTCACGACCTCGATCCCGCCGATCCGTGCGGGCGGGACCGCGTACGGGTCGTCGCCCAGAACCACCAGGTCGGCCTGCTTGCCCGGCGTCAGCGTGCCCGCCGAGCGCTCCCAGTGGCACGCGTACGCCCCTCCCACCGTGTAGGCGCGCAGTGCCGCGTCCACCGTGAGCGCCTCGTCGGCACCGATCAGCCGGCCGGACGACGAGGCGCGCTCGACCATGAACTGCACGGCCCGCAGCGGCGCCCCGTCGGTCACCGGGCGGTCGGAGCTGCCGACCAGGGTGACGCCGTGGTCCTGGAAGGCCCGGCCCCGGTAGAGCCAGCCCGCGCGCTCCTCCCCCATCAGCGCCGCGTAGTCGTCGCCGAAGCTGCGCAGGAAGTTCGGCTGGACCACCGCCAGCGCGCCCAGCCGCGCGAAGCGCGGAAGCTGGTCGGGCCGGATGAGGCCCGCGTGTTCGATGCGGTGCCGGGCGCCGGGGCGCGGGCGCTCCCGCTGGGCCCGCTCCAGCGCGTCGAGCGCGACATCGGCGGCGCGGTCCCCGATGGCGTGGACGGCGAGCTGCCAGCCCGCCAGGTGGCCGTCCACGATGACCCGGGTCAGGGCCTGGGGGGTGTCCTGGAGCTGCCCGGTCCGCCCGGGCCCGGTCACGCCCTCGTACGGGGCCGTGAGCGCCGCCGTACGGGCCATCATGCCGCCGTCCGTGTAGATCTTGAGTGCTCCGACGGAGAGCCATGCGTCGCCGAAGCCGGTGCGCAGGCCGAGGTCCAGGGCGCACGGGAGGCCGTCGGCCGGGTGTGCGCCCACCTCGTGGAGCCGGTCGGCGGTCACCATGAGCTGCACCCGCAGCGGCAGCGCGCCCCGGTCCCGCAGCAGTTGGTAGGCGCCCAGCTCGACCGGGCTGTGGCCGAGCAGCGCGCCGCCGATCCCCGCCTCGGCGACGGCGGTGATGCCTTCGGCACGGCACTCGCGCGCCGCCCGCCCGATCGCGTCGGCCAGCTCCTCCTGCGCGTACGGCAGCCGCAGCGCGCGGGCGGCGGCCATGGCGCCCTCCGCGAGGAAGCCGTCCCCGTCCGGCCCTCCGCGCGGGGCGACGCCGGGCGGCAGCCGGTCCAGGACCGCGCTGTTGACGACACAGCCGTGCCCGGAGTCGTGCATCAGGAGCACCTTGCGCCCGTCGCTGACCCGGTCGAGCTCGGCGGCGGTCAGATGGCGGCCCAGCGCCCGCTGGTCGTACCCCGCGACGTCCACCCACGCCCCGCGCGGCGCCGCCGCCACCGCTCGGGCCACCGCGCCGAGCACGTCCTCGACGCGGGCGCAGGGCGCCACGCTCGGGGTGCCGGCCTTCAGGCCGGTCCAGGCGAGGTGGACGTGGCTGTCGATGAAGCCCGGCAGCACGGTGGCGCCGTCCAGGTCCACGACCCGGCGGGCGGGCAGCGCGGTGGCCTCCTCGTCCAGGGCCACGATCCGGCCCTCCCACACGCCCAGGTCGTGGGCGACGGGGTGGGCCGGGTCCATGGTGTGGAAGCGGGCGTTGGTCAGTCGGCTGCTGAGCACGCGCTCTCCGCTCCCGCCAGGCTCGCCGGGCGCATGTCGGTCCAGTGGGTCTCCACGTAGTCCAGGCACTCCTGGCGGGCCGCGGGGCCGTGGGCGACGGTCCAGCCGTCCGGCACCTCGGCGAACGCGGGCCACAGGCTGTGCTGGCCCTCGTCGTTGACGAGGACGGAGTAGTCGGCGTCGGGGTTCTCGAAGGGGTTGCTCACCGGTGTTCCCTCTCGTGGTGTCAGTCGGCGTTCGTCGGTGTCTGTCGGTGTTCGTCGGTGGCTGTCGGTGTTCGTCGGTGTCAGTCGGCGTGGGGGCGCTTCGGCCCGGGGTCGCCGCCGGCCCTGTCGACCAGGGCCTCCAGCGCCCGGAACCAGGTCCCGGCCAGGTCCCGGGCCGCCGCCTCGGACAGCAGGCCCGGGGCGTACGTCCAGTGCGCCGACAGCTCGGGGCCGCCGGGGCGGTCCTCGGTCAGCGCGTTGACGGTCAGCGCGTGGGACAGCGGCATCTCCGGGTCCGCCTCCAGGTCCGCCGCGTCCGCCTCCGGCGCGTACGACCAGTCCGTGGCCTCCGGGACGCCGAACCTGCCCATGTAGTTGAACTCGATCCGCGGGGCGCCGAGCCGGGCCAGTCCGGGGCCCGTCGCCGGGTTGAGGTGGCGCAGCAGTCCGTGGCCGACACCTCCGGCGGGCAGCGCGGCCAGCCGCTCCCGGATCCGGTCCAGCGCCGCGTCCAGCGCGGGCCCGCCCGCGAACGCGTCGGCCAGGTCCACCTCGCCCGGGTCGAGGCGGACCGGTACGACGCTGGTGAACCAGCCGACCGTACGCGACAGGTCCGCGTTGCCCGCCAGCTCCTCCTCGCGGCCGTGCCCCTCCAGGTCGACCAGCACCGAGCGGCCTGCCGTGCCGTGCCGCTCCCGCCAGTCGGCCACGGCGAGCGCCAGCGCGGTGAGCAGCACGTCGTTGACGGTCGCCCGGTACGCGCTCGGCACCCGGCCGAGCAGCGGCGCGGTGCGGTCCGCCGGGAGGGTCAGGGACACGTGCCGGGAGGCGGCGGTGTGGTCCCGCGCGGGGTCCGGTTCGCGGGCGAGGGGCAGCGGGTCGGGGTCGGCCAGCATGCCGGTCCACAGCGGCAGTTCGTCCTCCCGGGCCGGGTCGGCGGCGCGCTCGGCCAGCAGCCGGGACCAGCGGCGGAACGACAGCCCGACGGGGTCGAGTGCGGGCGCCCTGCCCGCGGCGGCGTCCCGCCAGGCGGCGGCGAGGTCGGGCAGCAGCACCCGCCAGGACACCCCGTCCACGACCAGGTGGTGGATGAGCAGCAGCAGCCGCCCGGGGCTGCCGCGCCCCGCGTCGAACCAGACGGCGCGCACCATGCGTCCGGCGTCCGGGTCGAGCCGCCGCTGCGCCGCGCGGGCGTGCTCGGCGATGGCCGCGCGCAGCTCCTCCTCACCGGCGCCCGCCACGTCGGCGCGCACCAGCCAGGACGCGGCGTCCACCTCGCCGGGCGCCGGTACGTGCAGCTCCCACCGCTCCGCGCCGCCGGGTTCCTCGGTCCGCTCCAGGCGGGCCCGCAGCAGGTCGTGCCGGTCGGCGACGGCCTGCAGGACGGTGCGCAGCCCGGCCGCTTCGAGATCCGCCGGGGTCTGCACGAGCGCCGCCTGGTGGTAGCCCGCGATGGGCCCGCCGAGTTCGCGGAGCGCGTGCATGATCGGGGTGAGCGGCACCGTGCCGGAGCCGTCGTCGTGGGCCGTGCCGGCCGTCTGCGGGTCCAGTTCGACGGCGACGGCGGCCAGCGCCTCGACGGTGCGGTGCTGGAAGACCTGGCGCGGGGTGATCCGCAGTCCCGCCGCGCGGGCCCGGCTGACGAGCTGCATGGCGACGATGCTGTCGCCGCCGAGGGCGAAGAAGTCCTCGTCGGCCCCGGCCCGCGGCAGGCCGAGCGCCTCGCCGTACAGCGCGGCGAGGGCGCGTTCGGTGCCGGTCGCGGGCGGCCGGCTCTCCGCGCGGGTGAACCGGGGCGCGGGCAGCGCCCTGCGGTTCAGCTTGCCGTTGGACAGCAGCGGCAGCTCGTCGAGGACGACGACGGCGGCCGGGACCATGTACTCCGGCAGCTCGGCGGCCACGTGGGCGCGCAGCCGCGCGGGGTCGGGCGCCGCGTGCGCCCCCTCGCGCGGGACGACGTACGCGGCGAGCTGCTTGACCCGGGGCCGGTCCTCGCGGGCGACGACCACCACCTGGCCGACGGCCTCGTGCCGGGCCAGCGCCGCCTCGATCTCGGCCAGTTCGATCCGGAAGCCGCGGATCTTGACCTGGTCGTCGGCCCGGCCCAGGTAGTCGATCCGCCCCTCGGCGGTCCAGCGGGCCAGGTCTCCGGTGCGGTACATCCGGGTGCCGGGCGGGCCGAACGGGTCGGCCAGGAACCGCTCGGCCGTCAGGTCCGCGCGGCCCAGATAGCCCCGGGCCAGCCCGGCGCCCGCCAGATACAGCTCGCCGGGCACGCCCGGCGGCACCGGGCGCAGCGCGCGGTCCAGGACGTACGCGCGGGCGTTGCCGACCGGCCGCCCCACGACCGGGGCCGCGCTGTCGGCGATCCGCGCGGCCAGCGCGTCGACGGTGGCCTCGGTCGGCCCGTAGAGGTTGTACGCGTCGGTCGAGCACAGCCCGGCCAGCCGGGTCCACAGCGCGTCCGGTACGGCCTCGCCGCCGACGCCGACCGCCGCGAGCGGGCACGCGCCGTCCTCGATCAGCCCGGCGTCCGCCATCTGGATCAGGAAGGACGGCGTGACCTCGATGAAGTCCAGCCGCTGGTCCCGGATGGCGGCCGCTGCCAGCTCCGGGTCGCGGCGCGTGTCGTCGTCCAGGATGTGCAGCGCGTGCCCGTCGAGCAGCCACAGCTGGGGCTGCCAGGACGCGTCGAAGGAGAACGACCAGGAGTGGCCGACCCGCAGCAGGTCGCGGCCGGTGCGGCGCTTCGCCGGCTCGTACAGGGCGCGGCGGTGGCTGCGGAAGAGGTTGACCACGCCGGCGTGGCCGACCACGACCCCCTTGGGGCGGCCCGTCGAGCCGGAGGTGTAGATGACGTACGCCGGGTGGCGCGGGTCCGGGCCGCTGTCGAGGTCGCCGGCGGGCAGCGCCGCGAGCCGGCCTGCGGTCTCCGGCGCGTCCAGGAGCAGCCGCGGTACGCCGTCGTCGTCCGGCAGGCCGTCCGCGAGCGCCCGCGTGGTGAGCAGCAGGCGCGGGCGCGCGTCCTCCAGCAGGGCGCGGATGCGCTCGGCGGGCAGGTCCGCGTCGAGGGGCAGATACGCGGCGCCCGCCTTGAGCACGCCGAGCAGCGCGGCGACGAAGTCCGCCGTGCGCGGCAGTGCCAGCGCGACGAACTCCTCGGGGCCCGCGCCCCGCTCCCGCAGCAGCCGGGCCAGCCGGTTGGCCCGCTCGTTGAGCTCCGCGAAGGTCCAGGCGGTCCCGTCCGCGACGACGGCGACCGCGTCCGGAACAGCTGCGGCGCGCGCCTCGAAGAGCGCGGGGACGGTCGCGGGCGCCCCGGCGCGGGGCGCGGGCAGCGCTGTGGCGTTCCAGGTCTCCAGGACGGCGCTGCGGTCCTGCGGCGTGAGGATGTCGACCCGGCCGACCGGCTGCCCGGCGTCCCGCGCCATCTCCTCGAACAGCCGCACCATCGCGGCGGAGACGCGGGCGACGGCGGCCTCGTCGAACAGGTCGGTGCGGTACTCGGCCGTCAGCGTGAGCCGGTCGCCGGGCTCGACGGCCCAGGCGAACGGGTAGTGCGTGGCGTCCCGGTGCTCGCGCACGGAGGTGCGGAGCCGGCCGGCCGCGTCCGGCCCGGCGTCCGGCTCTGTGTCCGGCTCGACGTCCGGGTACGACTCGAACACGATCAGCGTGTCGAACAGGTCGCCCAGCCCGGTGCGGCGCTGGATGTCGGCCAGCCCGGTGTGCTGGTGGGCGAGCGTGGCCGACTGCTGCTCCTGGACCCGGTCCAGGAACGCCGACAGCGGCTCCCGCTCGTCGATCCGGGCCCGCACCGGGACGGTGTTGATGAACAGGCCGATCATCGACTCCACGCCGTCCAGCTCCGGCGGGCGGCCGGAGACCGTCGCACCGAAGACGACGTCGTCACGGCCGGTGAGCCGGGCGAGGACGACGCTCCAGGCGGCCTGGACCAGGGTGTTGAGCGTGAGCCCGCGTGCGCGGGCCAGCGCGGTCAGCGCTCCGGTCAGCTCCGGCGTCAGCGCGGTGGTCAGCGTCTCGGGCACCGCAGGGGCCCGGTTCGGGTCGGCCGCCACCAGATGGGTGGGCTCCTCCAGCCCCTCCAGGGCCGTGTCCCAGACCCGGGCCGACTCCTCCGCGTCCTGGCGGGCCAGGTGGGCGAGGTAGGCGCGGTACGGGGTGGGCGCGGCCGGGGTCTCGCCCGCGTACAGCGCGGACAGCTCCCGCATCAGCCGGGGCAGCGACCAGCCGTCGAGCAGCAGATGCTGGTGGGACAGCACCAGGCGGTGCCGTCCCGGCCGATACGTCACCAGGGCCAGGCGCAGCAGCGGCGGCTCGGACGGGTCGAACCGGCGCCGCTCCTGGGCGAGGCAGCGCGTCCACCGCTCCTCGCGCCCGGCCGCGCCGCCCGCCGCCTCCGTCAGGTCGAGCTGCCGCCAGGGCAGCACGGCCGTCCGGGGGACGACGGCCACCGGGCGGCCGGACGCCAGATAGCGGAATCCGGCGCGCAGGTTGGCGTGCCGGTCGAGCAGCGCCTGCCCGGCCCGGCGCAGCCGCGCCGCGTCGACCGGGCCCTCGATGTCGTACGCCACCTGGACCGTGTAGACGTCCGGGCCGTCCGCGCCGGAGTCGAAGGAGGCGTGGAACAGCAGGCCCGTCTGCAGCGGTGTGAGCGGCAGCACCTCGGCGGCGCCCAGGGCCGCGATCTCGGCGCGCTCGTCGTCGGTGGGGGTGAACAGCGCCTCGTCGGCGGCGCCCTGCGCGCCCCCGTCCGGCGCGCCCGCGACGGCCGCCAGCCCGGCGGCCGACTTGTGCCGGAAGATGTCCCGCGGGCTGATCACCAGTCCGGCGGCGCGGGCCCGCGCGACCAGCTGCATGGCGACGATGCTGTCGCCGCCGAGGGCGAAGAAGTCGTCCTCGGCGCCGACCCGCTCCAGGCCCAGGACGTCGGCGAACAGCCCGCAGAGGATCTCCTCGTGCGGGGTGCGGGGTGCGGTGTCGGTGGTCTCGGCGGCGAAGTCGGGGGCGGGCAGGGCCCCGCGGTCCAGCTTCCCGCTGGGAGCCAGGGGCAGCGCGTCCAGCGTGACGACCGCGGCAGGCACCATGTGCTCGGGCAGCGCCCCGGCCGCGTGCCGCCGCAGCCCCGCACCGTCGACAGCCTGCCCGGCGGCGGGCACCGCGTACGCCACCAGCCGCCCCTCACGGGCGACCACCGCAACCTGCCCGACCGCCACATGCCCGGCCAGCACCGCCTCGACCTCACCCGGCTCGACACGGAAACCACGCACCTTGACCTGGTCATCCACCCGGCCCAGATACTCCAACTCCCCCTCCCGCGTCCACCGCGCCAGGTCACCGGTGCGGTACATCCGACTGCCCGGCCCGCCGAACGGATCGGCCACGAACCGCTCCGCCGTCAGCCCGGGGCGCTCCCAATAGCCCCGCGCGAGCTGCACACCCGCGAGGTGGAGTTCGCCGGGAACGCCGGGCGGCACGGGGCGGAGCGCGGCGTCCAGGACGTAGACCCGGGTGTTCCACACCGGCCGCCCGATCGACACCCGCCCCGCGCCCGGCACCACCCGCCCCGCCGTCACATCCACCGACGCCTCAGTCGGCCCGTACAGATTGTGCAACTCGGCAGGCAGCACCTCATGGAAACGCTCCGCCACATCCACAGGCAGCGCCTCGCCACTGCACAGCACCCGACGCAGCCCACCGCACCCCGCCGCAGCGGGCTCCTCCAGGAACAGTTGGAGCATCGAGGGGACGAAGTGCACCGTGGTGACGCCCTGTTCCCGGATCAGACCGGCAAGGTAGGCGGGGTCCCGGTGTCCTCCGGGCCTGGCGACCACGAGGGCCGCTCCGGTGATCAGCGGCCAGAAGAACTCCCACACCGACACATCGAAACTCGACGGAGTCTTCTGCAGCACCCGGTCCCCGGACGTGAGCCCATAGGCATCCTGCATCCACAGCAACCGGTTGACGATCCCCGCATGCGCAACCACCACACCCTTCGGCACCCCCGTCGAACCCGACGTATACATCACATACGCCGGACTCCCAGGATCAACCCGGACCGGCAACCCACCCTCCGGCCCCTCCGGCAGACCATCCCGCAGCACACACACCGGACGAGCGTCCTCCACCATGAACGCGACACGCTCCGGCGGATACTCCGGATCCAACGGCAGATACGCCGCACCCGCACGCTGCACCGCCAACAACGCCACCACCAACTCCACAGAACGCGGCAACGCCACACCCACCACCCGCTCCGGACCCGCACCCATCCCCACCAACACCCGCGCCACACGCTCCACCCACACATCCAACTCCCCATACGACACCACCCGCTCACCCCACACCACCGCAGGCGCACCCGGCGTACGCACCACCTGCTCCCGGAACAACCCCGGCAACGACACCCCCGCACCCACCTCACACCCCGTCGCATTCCACCCCTCCACCACCAACCGCCGCTCCGACCCCACCACCACATCCAACCCACCCACAACCCGATCCGGACCCCCCGCAACCTGCTCCAGCACCCGGACGAGCCGGCGGGCGAGCAGCTCGGCGGTCTCGCGGTCGAACAGGTCCTCGCTGTACTCGATCCAGCCCTGGATCCCGGCTCCGTCGCCCCGTGCGACGAAGTCGAAGCTCAGGTCGAACTTGGCGCTGTGCTGCCCCAGCGGCTCGCGCCCGGCGGTGAGGCCCGGGAACTCGGGCGCGCGGCCGGGCGCGTCCAGGTAGACCACCATGACCTGGAACAGCGGGTGCCGGGCCAGCGAGCGGGCCGGGTTGAGCGCCTCCACCAGCCGTTCGAACGGCAGCTCCTGGTGCTCGTAGGCGGCCAGGTCGGTGGCCCGTACCCGGTCCAGCAGCTCGGCGAAGGTCGGCGTGCCGGACAGGTCGGTCCGCAGTACCAGGGAGTTGACGAAGAAGCCGACCAGGTCTTCGAGCTGCTCGTCCGTGCGGCCCGAGATCGGGGCGCCGAGCGGGATGTCGTCCCCGGCGCCGAGCCGGTGCAGCAGCGCGGCCACGGCCGCCTGGGCGACCATGAACATGCTGACGCCATGGCGGTGCGCCAGCGCGCGCAGGGAGCGCTCCAGCGCGCCGTCGACGGTCAGCTCGACGGCGCCGCCCCGGTGGCTGCTCTCCCGCGGGCGCGGCCGGTCGGCGGGGAGCGTCAGCTCCTCGGGGAGCCCGGCCAGCGTCTCGCGCCAGTAGGCGAGCTGGCGGGCGTGCAGGCTGCCGGGGTCGGCGCCGTCGCCGAGTACCCGCTGCTGCCAGAGGGTGTAGTCGGCGTACCGCACCGGCAGCGGGGCCCACGCGGGCGCCCGGCCCGCGCGGCGGGCGCCGTAGGCGGTGGCCAGGTCCCGCCACAGCGGCCCGTCGGACCACTCGTCGGTGGCGATGTGGTGCACGACGAGCAGCAGCACGTGCTCGCCCGGCGCCAGCTCGAACAGCCGGACGCGGAGCGGCGGTTCGCGGTCCAGCTCGAAGCCCTGTGCGGCGGCCTCGGCCAGCCGTGCCGGAAGGTCCTCCCCGGTGACCCGCTCGTGCCGGACGGGCACCGGAGTGCTGTCCGGGTCGAGTACGCGCTGTACGGCCCGCCCCTCGTGCCCCGCCTCCGGGAAGACGGTGCGCAGCGTCTCGTGGCGCACGGCCAGGTCGTGTACGGCGGCGGTCAGTGCCGCCCGGTCCAGCTCGCCGGTCAGCCGCCAGGCGACGGGGATGTTGTACGTCCCGTCGGGCCCCTCGATGCGGTTCAGCAGCCAGAGGCGCTGCTGCGCGAAGGACAGCGGCAGCGGCTCAGCCGCCTCCCGGTCCACGGGGACCAGTTCGTGCGTACCGGCGTCGCCGGTGTCCGCGCGGACCGCCAGCCGTGCGGCGAGCCGCGCGGGAGTGGGCGCCTCGAAGATCTCGCGTACGGTCAGCTCGGCGCCCAGCACCGTACGGATCCGGCTGGCCAGGCGCATCGCGAGCAGGGAGTGGCCGCCGAGGGCGAAGAGGTCGTCGGAGACGCCGACCCGCTCCAGGCCAAGGACGTCGGCGAACAGCCCGCAGAGGATCTCCTCGCCCGCGGTGCGCGGTGCGGTGTCGGTGGTCTCGGCGGCGAAGTCGGGGGCGGGCAGGGCCCCGCGATCCAGCTTCCCGCTGGGAGCCAGGGGCAGCGCGTCCAGCGTGACGACCGCGGCAGGCACCATGTGCTCGGGCAGCACCCCGGCCGCGTACCGCCGCAGCTCCGCACCGTCGACAGCCTGCCCGGCGGCGGGCACCGCATACGCCACCAGCCGCCCCTCACGGGCGACCACCGCAACCTGCCCGACCGCCACATGCCCGGCCAGCACCGCCTCGACCTCACCCGGCTCGACACGGAAGCCACGCACCTTGACCTGGTCATCCGCCCGCCCCAGATA
>NZ_JAAKZZ010000234.1 GCF_011045075.1 Streptomyces boncukensis | reverse complement strand
GGTCAGGGGTTGCGCCACTTCGGGTCGCTCTCCCACTCGGAGGTCCGCTCGCTCGCGGTGGCCAGCGCCCGCTCCGCCTCCTCCCGCGTCGCGTACGGGCCCATCCGGTTCTTCCCCGGCGACTGCGGGCCCTCCTCGACCTCGCCGGTCTCCACGTTGTAGAAGAAGTCACCGGGCTTGCCGATGAGCCGCCGCTTCCGCCTGAAGAGCACCATGGCCCCATGCTCCCGCACCCGGCGGCGGCACGCAGCGCACCGTAGACTCGCAGACATGTCTGGCCAGTCTCTTCTCGTCCCCGGCACGGTCTCCCCGCGCCGCTCGGTACCCGCGTCGATCCCCCGCCCCGAGTACGTCGACAAGCCCGCGCCCGCCCCGTACGAGGGGCCCGAGGCGCAGGACGCCGAGACCCTGGAGCGGATGCGGACCGCGGGCCGGATCGCCGCGCGGGCGCTGGAGGAGGCGGCGAAGCACATCGCCCCGGGCGTCACCACGGACCAGCTGGACGACGTGGCGCACGCGTATATGGTCGAGCACGGTGCGTATCCGTCGACGCTCGGCTACCGCGGCTTCCCGAAGTCCCTGTGCACCTCCGTCAACGAGGTCATCTGCCACGGCATCCCGGACTCCACGGTGCTGCGCGACGGCGACATCGTGAACCTCGACGTGACGGCGTTCATCGGCGGCGTGCACGGCGACAACAACGCCACCTACCTGGTCGGCGACGTGGACGAGGCGTCGCGGCTGCTGGTCGAGCGCACCCGCGAGGCGCTCAACCGGGCGATCAAGGCCGTCAGGCCGGGCCGCCAGATCAACATCATCGGCCGGGTGATCGAGTCGTACGCGAAGCGCTTCGGCTACGGCGTGGTCCGGGACTTCACCGGGCACGGGATCAACACCGCGTTCCACTCCGGCCTGATCGTCCCGCACTACGACGACCCGCGCGCCACGACCGTGATCAAGCCGGGGATGACCTTCACCATCGAGCCGATGCTGACGCTGGGCACGCACGAGTGGGACATGTGGGAGGACGGCTGGACGGTCGTCACCAAGGACCGCAAGCGCACCGCGCAGTTCGAACACACCCTGGTGGTGACGGACTCGGGCGCCGAGATTCTCACCCGGCCCTAGGCCGCCCCTAGCGCGGGAGCGGTTCCATCCGCCAGGGTTTCCGGAAGAAGGCTGTAGTCTTCCGGAAGGGAATGCCGATGGCAGCGAACCGCGGGCGCAAGGTCACCATCACGGCCATCGCGCGAGAGGCCGGGGTGTCCGTGCCCACCGTCTCCCGCGTGGTGAACGGGCGCACGGACGTCGCCCCGGGCACCCGGGCGAAGGTCGAGGGGCTGCTGCGGCAGTACGGCTACCGGCGCCGCACCGCGACCCAGCGCGGCGCCCGTGCGGCGCTGCTCGACCTGGTCTTCAACGACCTCGACAGCCCGTGGGCCGTGGAGATCATCCGGGGCGTCGAGGAGGTCGCGCACGCCGACGGCGTGGGCACGGTGGTCTCCGCCATCCACGACCGCGCGGGCTCGGCCCGGCAGTGGATGCGCAACCTGCGGGCCCGCGCCTCGGACGGGGTGATCCTGGTGACCTCCGTCCTGGAGCCGGTGCTGCACGAGGAGCTGGGGCGGCTGGGCGTACCCACCGTCGTGGTGGACCCGGCGGGCTCCCCCGCGCTGGACGCGCCGACGGTCGGAGCCACCAACTGGGCGGGCGGCCGGGCCGCGACGGAGCATCTGCTGTCGCTGGGCCACCGCCGCATCGGCTTTATCGAGGGGCCGCCGCGGCTGCTGTGCAGCCGGGCCCGGCTGGACGGCTACCGCGCCGCGCTGGAGGCGGCGGGCGCCCCCGTCCTGCCGGAGCTGTCGGTGCCGGGCGACTTCTACCACGAGTCCGGGTTCCACGGCGGCGGGCGGCTGATGGAGCTGCCCGAGCCGCCCACCGCGGTGTTCGCCTCCAGTGACCAGATGGCGCTGGGTGCGATCGAGGCGCTGCGCCGGCGGGGTCTGAGGGTGCCGGAGGACGTGAGCGTGGTGGGCTTCGACGACCTGCCGGAGGTGCGGTGGTCGGCGCCGCCCCTCACCACCGTGCGGCAGCCGCTGTCGGACATGGGGAAGGTGGCGGCGCGGATGGTGCTGCGGGAGGCGCGGGGCGAGGAGAACGACAGCCCGCGCGTCGAGCTGGCGACGGAGCTGATGCTGCGGGCGAGCACGGGCCCGCCGCGAGGCGGGCGGGCATGAGGCGGGGGCCGGGCCCCGCGGCCCCGGCCCCGGACTCGGCCCCGGCCCCTCAGTTCACGCTGTGCGCGGGCCTCCGCCGTATCCAGGCCGCCGTGGCGGCGAGCGCTGCCAGGACGCACGCCAGCCCGAGCGTGCCCGCGTTCGCGCCGAGGCCGTGGATGAGGACGTAGGCCAGCGATCCCGCCGCCAGGCAGTAGTACAGCATCGGGAAGACCGTCTTGCGGATGAGCAGGCCCTCCCGGTCCACGAGCCCCACCGTGGCGCAGGCGGCGACCACGTTGTGCACCGTGATCATGTTGCCCGCGGCCCCGCCGACGGCCTGGGCCGCGACCACCACCCGGGGGATGCCGTCCGTCTTCTCGGCCGTCGAGTGCTGGAAGAGGCCGAACATCAGGTTGCTGACGGTGTTGCTGCCGCCGACGAACGCGCCGAGGGCCCCGATCCACGGCGCGAACAGCGGCCACGCCTGGCCCGCGATCTCGGAGGCGCCCTCGGCGAGGGTGAGCGGCATGCTGGCCCTGCCGGTGGCGTTGAAGTCGCCGCCGGAGTTGATGAAGACGCGGACCAGCGGCACGGCGAAGAGCAGGGCCACCCCCGCCAGCGCGATCTGGCGGCCGGCCACCCGCCAGGTGGCGACGATCCTCTCGCGCGGCATCCGGTAGAGGAGGTAGGTCAGGCCGACGGCGGTGAGCAGGACGGTGCCGGGCAGATAGAGGGGCTCGACGGTCTGCGTGACGCCGGTGCCGAAGATGCCGTGCCACTCGATGCCGACGTCGTTCAGGGCGTCCTTGAGGGGGAGTTGCGGCAGCCGGGTCAGCACCAGCAGCGCGGCCACCAGGACGTACGGGACCCAGGCGCGCGTCACCTTCATGTCGTCGGGTCCGGCGGGCCGCAGGTCGGGGGCGACACGCCCCATCCACTCGGGGAGCCAGCGCTCGCGCGGAGGGAAGTCCCAGGGCTCGGCGGGCTGCAGAAAGCCGCGCCGGGTGGCGAGGACGACGATCACGAGACCGGTCAGCCCGCCCAGCAGCGCGGGGAACTCCGGGCCGAGGAAGCGGGCCACGAGCAGATACGGCGCGGTCATCGCGCAGGCGGCGAAGAGGGCGAACGGGGCGACGGCCAGGCCGTCCCGGAAGCGGCGCTCCCGGCCGAAGAAGCCGGTGAGCATGCACACCAGGAACAGCGGGACGAGGGTGCCGACGACCGCGTGCAGCAGGGCGACGTCCACCGCGATGCGTTCGACGTACGCGCCGAGCGTCGTCCCGTCGGCCGCCAGCCGCTCCTCCACCTCGGGCGAGCCGGCCAGCCCGTCGTGCACGCCGACCAGCATCGGCGTTCCGGCCGCGCCGAAGCTGACGGGGGTGCTCTGGATGACGAGGCCGACCATGACGGCCGCCATCGCGGGGAAGCCCAGCGCGAGCAGCAGCGGCGCGGCGACCGCGGCGGGGGTGCCGAAGCCCGATGCGCCCTCGATGAAGCTGCCGAAGAGCCAGCCGACGATGACGGCCTGCACCCGCCGGTCCGGGCTGATCGCCGTGAAGCCGGAGCGGATGGCGCGCAGCGCGCCGCTGACGTCCAGGGTCGCGAGCAGCAGCAGCGCGCCGAAGACGATGTAGAGCAGGGTGAGGGCGATCAGCAGTCCCTGGACGGTGGACGCGGCGACCTCCGCGAAGCCCACGCCCCATGCCGTCACCGCGATCAGTACGACGAGCAGATAGCCCAGCGGCATGGCGTACCGGGCGGGCCAGCGCAGCCCGACGAGCAGCACACCGACGACGAGGATCGGCGCCAGGGCCAACAGGCTGAGCACCGCGAGGTTGTCCACCGTGCCACGCTCCCTACCGCCGTACGGCGCTGGTCTCCTGCTGATGAGCGCAGCATCGGCCGTTTGGCGTGTCACGATCAATACGTCGGACCCCTTGACCTGCTCGGCCCGCAGCCGCCGAGCGAGGTGGGGCACCGAGCGAGGTGGGGCGGGGCACCGGCCTCACCGGTGCCCCGCCACCCGCACGTGTGCGCCCGCGCCGCGTCCGCCCTCGCGGCTCCCCCTCACTTCCCCCCGGTCAGGAGTTGAGCGCGGCCAGTGTCGCGTGGTAGGCGGGCTTCTTCTGGTAGTTGTCGTCGAACAGCAGCGGGGTGCCCTGGGACCGCCACGAGTACTTGTCGGTCACGCCCCACACGGTGATCCCGGTGCAGGCGTCGACGGCCAGGCAGGTGTCCACGACCGTGCGGTAGTTGTTCGCCTGCGCGTCCCCGGAGCCCTCGATGTCCAGCTCGGTGATCTGGACTTCGACGCCGAGGTCGGCGAAGCGCTGGAGGTTGGCGCGGTAGTCGGACGGGACCGGTGACTGGCTGTTGAAGTGCGACTGGAAGCCGACGCGGTCGATGGGGACGCCGCGCTGCTTGAAGTCGGCCACCATCCGGTAGACGGCGTCGCTCTTCGCGTTGACGCCGTCGGTGTTGTAGTCGTTGTAGCAGAGGGTGGCGTCCGGGTCGGCGGCCCGCGCCGTGCGGAACGCCTCCTCGATGTAGCCGTCGCCGAGGCGCTGCTGGAAGACCGAGTCGCGGCGGGCGCCGCTGCCGCCGTCCTGGAACGCCTCGTTGACCACGTCCCAGTGGGAGACCCGGCCCGTGTAGTTCTGCATGATCTGGGTGATGTGGTGGTTCATGGCCGAGCGCAGGTCGTTCCCGCCGAGGCCGTTCACCCAGCCGGGCAGCTGGGAGTGCCAGACCAGGGTGTGTCCGCGTACGTCCATGCCCTGGCCGCGCGCGTGGTCGACGATCCGGTCGCCGGGGCCGTAGTCGAACTGGCCGCGGGAGGGCTCGATGGTCTCCCACTTCATCTCGTTCTCCGCCGTGGCGCTGTTGAACTCCCGGTTCAGCGTGCCGGTGTAGTCGGCCTCGCCGAGGTGGTGGCCGGCAACGGCGGCGCCGAAGTAGCGGCCCTTCTCGGCCGCGGCGGTCCCGAGGGTGTCCCCGGCGCCCGCCGCCGGGGACCCGGTGGCGAGGGCGACGGCTCCGGCGGCCAGCAGGGTGCCCGCCATGCGCAACATGCGTCTCACGCTTCCTCCTTGAGTGTCAGCGGAACGTGCGGTCCATCACACCCCTCCCTTCCGGAAAGAAAACCAGAACTACCGGAACTCGCAAGGGGGTGCGCACCGACTCGTCCCGGCCGCGCCGGACCGGATCACCGCTCAACTGCGCTTTCTGTCGAAGGCGTTGACAAGTCCGGATGGCATCCCTACGTTCGCCGGACAGCACGGCCGATAATTTTCGGAATTCTTCCGGAAGGTATGCGATGCGCTCCACACCGGCACGCCGTACGCTCCCCCGCCGCTCCTTCGTGGCCGGCACCGCCGCGCTGTTCGGTACACCGCTGGCCGCCGCGTGCGGCAGCGACGGTTCCGACCGCGCGGGCGGGGGCGGCGGCACCCTCGACGTCTGGGTCTACGAAGACCCCTCAACCGTGGTCCAGGAGGAGGCCGTCAAGCGGTTCAACAAGTCCTCCGACATCAAGGCGAAGCTCACCCGGGTGCCCGGGGACGGCTACGAGAACAAGCTCCGCACCTCGATGGGCACCGGCAACGCTCCCGACATCTTCTTCAACTGGGGCGGCGGCAGCATCCAGGACTTCGTCCGCAAGGACATGGTGCTGGACCTGACGCCGTATCTGCGGGAGGACTCCCGCTTCAAGGACGCGTTCATCCCCTCGATCCTCGAAGCCGGAACGGTCGACAGGAAGTACTACGGGGTGCCGATGCGCAGCGTGCAGCCCGTGCTCCTGTTCTACAACAAGGACGTCTTCCGCGAGGCCGGCGCCGAACCGCCCCGCTCCTGGAACGACATGCTGGACCTGGTCGACACCTTCAAGAAGCGGGACGTGATCCCGTACGCGCTCGGCGGCGCCGAGCCCTGGACCGACCAGATGTGGCTGGAGTACCTGCTGGACCGGTACGGCGGCCACGAGATCTTCTACAAGGTGCAGAACGGCGACATGTCCGCCTGGGGCCACCCGGCCGTCCTCAAGGCCGCCCAAGCGGTCGAGGACCTGGTGCGCCGGGGGGCGTTCGGCAAGAAGTACAAGTCGGTGCAGTACACCAACGACGCGGCGCCCACCCTGCTCGCCAAGGGCCGGGCCGCGATGCATCTGATGGGCAGCTGGGAGTACGCCAACCAGAAGGCGCAGCAGCCCGACTTCGCGAAGGACGGGCTCGGCTGGGTCCGCTTCCCCGACCTCCCCGGCGGCAGGGGCGACCCGGCGAACGTCGTCGGCAACCCCACCAACTACTGGTCGGTCAACGCCAAGGTGGCCGACGGCGAGCAGGGCGGGAAGCGGGAGGCGGCGGCCGTCGAGTTCGTCAAGCTCGCCGCGGAGAAGGAGTACTCGCGGGCCCTCATCGACAACGGGGACGTACCCCCCACCGCGCACGCCCGCTCCCTGCTGAGCGAGCACGACAACCCCGCGTACGCGCGCTTCCAGTACGACCTCGTCGACAAGGCGCCGTACTTCACCGTCTCCTGGAACCAGGCGCTGCCCGCCAAGCAGGGCACGCCGATGCTCACCGCCATCGAGAAGCTGTTCAACGGGCAGATCGGCCCGGAGAAGTTCGTCGCCACGCTCAAGGGGCTCTAGATGGCGGGTACCGCACACGCCGCCGGCCGGCCCCGGCTCGTCTGGGCGCTCCCGGGGCTGCTGTTCTTCGGGCTGTTCGCCGTGGCGCCCATGGCGCTGGTGGCCGGGCTCTCCTTCACCGACTGGGAAGGGCTGGGCTCCCCGACTTGGTCGGGCGGCGACAACTGGTCCCGGCTGTGGCACAGCGGCACCATGCGGCAGGCCGTCGGGCTGAGCCTGCTGCTGACCGCGCTGACCTGGCTGGTGCAGACCCCGGCCGCGCTGCTGCTGGGCGTGTGGGCCGCGGGCCGCCAGCGCAACCGCGCGCTGCTCTCCGCCGTGTTCTTCCTGCCGCTGCTGGCCTCGTCGGTGGCGCTCGCGCTGCTGTGGAAGTCGCTGCTCGACCCGAACTTCGGCATGCTGGCCGACCTCGGCGACTGGCTGGGCTTCGAGAGCGGCGAGGTGCTGGGCACCGGGCGGGGCGCGTTCGGCGCCGTGGTGTTCGTGGCGGCCTGGCAGTTCATCCCGTTCCACACGCTGCTCTACCAGGCCGGCGCGCGGCAGATCCCGCGGTCGCTCTACGACGCGGCGGCCATCGACGGCGCGGGCCGCGTACGGCAGTTCTTCAGCATCACCCTGCCGCAGCTGCGCAACACCGTGGTCACCTCCACCGTCCTGATGGTCGTCGGCGCGCTGACGTTCTTTGACACCGTGCTGATCCTCACCCAGGGCGGCCCCGGGACGGACACCACGATCCTTCCCTATCTGATGTACGAAACGGGCTTCCAGAGCTACGAGATGGGCTACGGCAGCGCCATCGCCGTCTCCCTGGTCCTCGCCGCGACCGCCGTCTCGGTGCTGGTCGTACGGCTCACCGGCTTCAGCTCCATGCGCAGCACCAGGGAGGGCATGTGACCGGCGTGCAGCATCCGCCACCCCCCGGACACCGCTCCCCGCCGTCCCGAAAACTCCTCCCTGCGGCGGGGAGCGGCACCCCGGGCCGCCGGCCCCGGCGCACGGGGCGCGCGGGTTCCCCGGCGCGCCGCCCGGGGAGCGCAGCCCGGCGGCCCAACTACCTGGCCGGGCTGGGCTCGCTGGTCTGGCTGGTCGTCGTCGCGCTGCCGCTGTACGTGCTCGTCACGGCCACCGTCCAGGGGCGCGACGCGTACTTCGACCGGGGGCCGCTGTCCCTGCCGTCCGAGTTCACCCTGGACAACTACCGGAGGGTCCTGGAGAGCGACTTCTTCGTCTACCTGGGGAACACCGCGCTCGTCACCCTCGCCTCGGCGGCGCTCGCGGTCGCCCTGTCCGTCACCGTCGCCTACCCGGTCGTGCGCACCCGCAGCCGGAGCTCGCAGCGGGTGTTCGGGCTGTTCCTGCTGGGCCTCGCCATCCCCGCGCAGGCCGTGATCATCCCCGTCTACCTCATCATCACCAAGCTGCGGCTCTACGACACCCTGTTCGGCGTCATCCTGCCGACCACCGCGTTCACGCTGCCGGTGTGCGTGCTGATCCTGGTCGGCGCGCTGCGCGACATCGACGAGGAGCTGTACGAGTCGATGGCGCTGGACGGCGCGGGGCCGGTGCGGATCCTGCTCCAGCTCGTGTTGCCGCTCTCCCGCGCGGGGATCTCCACCGTCGGCGTCTACGCCTCGCTGCAGGCGTGGAACGGCTTCCTCTTCCCCCTGATCCTCACCCAGTCCGAGGGCAACCGGGTGCTGACGCTCGGGCTCTACGACTACGTCGGGCAGTTCCGGGTGGACGTGCCCGCGCTGCTCGCCGCCGTGCTGCTCTCGATCATCCCCCTCTTCACCGTCTACCTCTTCGCCCGCCGCCAGCTGATCAACGGCCTGATGGGCGTCGGCGGCCGCTGAACACCTCATGAGAAGGAGCTCCATGGCTCTCGAACCCTGGCAGGACACCGGGCTGCCCGCCGAACGGCGCGCAGCGGACCTGGTCTCCCGGATGACCCTGGAGGAGAAGCTCGCCCAGCTCGCCGGCGTATGGCCCGGCTCGACGGCCACGGGCGCCGACGTCGCCCCGATGCAGCACGAGATGACGGGCGCCCAGGGCGCGGCGGACGCCGGGGACGCGGGGAGCGCCGGGGACGCCGGAGCGGCCGGAGCGGCCGGGGACGGCGGGGACGCCGCCGGGCCCGAGGCGCTGCTCCCGCACGGCCCGGGGCATCTGACGCGTCCGTTCGGCACGGCGCCCGTGGACCCCGCGGCGGGCGCCGCCGCGCTGGCCCGCGACCAGTCCCGGATCGCCGGGGCCAACCGCTTCGGCATCCCCGCGCTCGCCCACGAGGAGTGCCTGACCGGGTTCACGGCCTGGGGCGCCACGGTCTTCCCCACACCGCTGGCCTGGGGCGCGTCCTTCGACCCCGGGCTGGTGCGGCGGATGGCCGCCGCGATCGGCGGCTCGCTGCGCTCCGTCGGGGTGCACCAGGGCCTCGCGCCGGTGCTGGACGTGCTGCGCGATCCGCGCTGGGGCCGTACGGAGGAGACGCTGGGCGAGGACCCGTATCTGACGGCGACCGTGGGCGCGGCCTATGTGCGCGGGCTGGAGTCGACGGGGGTCGTCGCGACGCTCAAACACCTCGCGGGCTACGGGGCCTCGCGCGGCGCCCGGAACCACGCGCCGGTCTCCGTCGGCCCCCGGGAGCTGGCGGATGTGCTGCTGCCCCCCTTCGAGATGGCCGTCAGGGACGGCGGCGCCCGCTCCGTGATGCACGCGTACAACGACGTGGACGGGGTGCCGGCGGCCGCCGACCAGCGGCTGCTGACCGCGCTGCTGCGCGAGGAGTGGGGCTTCACGGGCACCGTCGTCTCGGACTACTTCGGCGTGTCCTTCCTGGAGCACACCCACCGGGTGGCGGGCTCCCCGGCCGAGGCGGCGGCGCTCGCGCTCGCCGCCGGCGTCGACGTCGAGCTGCCCGCGGTGCACTGCTACGGCGCTCCGCTGCTGAAGGCGGTGAGCTCGGGGGAGGTGCCGGAGGCGCTGGTGGACCGGGCCGCGCGGCGCGTGCTGCGCCAGAAGTGCGAACTGGGGCTGCTGGACGGTGCGCAGCGCGCTCCGGCTCCCCCGGACGCCCCGGCTCCCCAGGACGCCCCGGCGTCCGCTCCCGACGCCGGGCGGCCCGACCTCGACCCGCCCGCCCTGCGCGCGCTCGCCCGGGAGCTGGCCGAGGAGTCCGTCGTCCTGCTCGCCAACCCCTCCGGCGCCCTGCCGCTCGCGCCCCGAGCGCGTATCACCGTCGTCGGGCCGCTCGCCGACGACCCGGCGGCGCTGCTCGGCTGCTACAGCTTCCCCCGGCACGTCGGCGTGGAGCACCCCGGGGTGCCGCTGGGCGTCACGGTCCGCACGCCGCTGGAGGCGCTGCGCGCCGAGCTGCCGGACGCGGTCGTCACCCGCGCCGACGGGCCCGCGGCCCCGGACCTGGTGGCGGGCTCCGACCTGTGTGTGGCGGTGCTCGGCGACCGCGCGGGACTGTTCGGCCGCGGCACCTCCGGCGAGGGGTGCGACGCGGCGGACCTGGAGCTCCCGGACGGGCAGGGCGAGCTGCTCGACGCGCTGCTGGACTCCGCCTCCGCCGCCGGTACGCCGGTGGTGCTCGTCCTGCTCACCGGGCGCCCGTACGCGCTGGGCCGGTGGGCGGACCGGCTCGCCGCCGTCGTACAGGCGTTCTTCCCCGGCGAGGAGGGCGGTACGGCGCTGGCCGGGGTGCTGTCCGGCCGGGTGAACCCGTCCGGGCGGCTGCCGGTGAGCGTCCCCCGGGAGCCGGGCGGCCAGCCGTGGACCTATCTCGCCCCGCCGCTCGGCCAGGCGAACGGGGCCAGCTCGCTCGATCCCACGCCGCTGTACCCCTTCGGGCACGGCCTCTCCTACACCGGCTGGGCCTGGGAGGACGCGCGGTGCGACGACGCCGGGATCCCCACCGACGGCGGAACCACCCTGCGGGTCACCGTGCGCAACACCGGTCACCTCCGCGGTACCGAGGTGGTGCAGCTCTATCTGCACGACCCGGTGGCCAGGTGCGCGCGGCCCGTCGCCCGGCTGATCGGCTATGCGCGGGTCCCGCTGGGGCCCGGCGAGGCCGCCGAGGTGAGCTTCGGCTTCCACGCCGACCTCGCCGCGTACACCGTGGAGCCGGGGCGGCGCGTCGTGGAGCCCGGCGCGCTGGAGCTGCGGCTGGCCGCGTCCAGTGCGGACAGCGGGGTCCGGCACCGGATTCCGCTGACCCTCACGGGGCCGGAGCGGGTGGTGGGGCACGAGCGGCGGATGGAGTGCCCGGTGGCGGTCGGCGTCCGGGAGCGCGCAAAGTAACCGACAACCTGTCGGCAAACTGTTGACTTAGGTAAGCCTAAGTAGCAGGATCAAGG
>NZ_JAAKZZ010000233.1 GCF_011045075.1 Streptomyces boncukensis | reverse complement strand
TCAACCGCCTCAAGCAGTGGCGCGGCATCGCGACCCGCTACGACAAGACCGCCGAGTCCTACCAGGGAGCCGTCGCCCTCGCCTCGCTCCTGATGTGGACGTGACATTTGAAGACAACTCCTAGGCCGTGTCGTCTCCTGCCGGGCCGAGGCTGCCCCTTGCCGCGCCCGTGACGAGGCGCACGGATGTGCCCGTCAGGGGCGCGGGGAACTGCGCGCCGAGCCACAACGGCGCCGCGCCCTGCACACGACAGCAAGGGGCAGCCCCTGCCCAGCAGAACCCACAGGGCCAGCAGAACCCACAGGGCCCCGGGCCGGAGGCGACCGGCTCGGGGCCCTGCCGCACGGCGCTGAGGTCCCCCGAGCCTCAGCCACGTGACGGCTCCCGGAATGGCCGAGAGTGGCTGGTGTGAACGTCACCCCGCCACACGGCGTTTGACTCCCGGATAACAGGAAGCTACTCACGGTGGTGAGGACGGGCTAGCCGCGGAACGCGGACGCTGGCCGGGAAGCGCGACCGTAAGTGGGGAAGTCCGGATGAACGCGGCGGACGACGACAGCCGGATGCGGACCCTGGTCCGCAGCGACGACCTGGACGAGACGCGCGCGATCATCTCCACCGCGTACAGCCCGTACGAGCTGCGCGCCCTGGAGAACCCGCAGAACTTCACCGCCTGGTACGCCGAGGGCTCCTTCCCCGGCGTCACGCTCTCCGGGCTGAGCTACGGTACCGAGACGCTGGTGGCGCCCGAGCCGCTGACCACCTATCTGCTGGTGTGCCAGGTCCACACGGGCCGGGTCCGGGTGGTCTCGCCCGGACGCGAGGAGCAGTATGTCGGACCCGGGGACACCTATGTGCTCGATCCGCACCGGCGGTTCCGGGTGTACTGGGGCGCCGGTGCCCGGATGACCACCATCCGGCTGGCCCGGGAGACGGTGGACCGGGCCGTGGGCAGCGAACTGGGCCGGGAGGAGCCGGTGCGGGCGCGGTTCGCACTGGGCGGCGCGGTGTCCCGGGCCGCGGCCGGGACCTGGCAGGGGATCTCCGACGCGGTGCACCGGGAGATCGTGACCGGGGGAGTGGCCCGGACGAGCCCGCTGGTCGCCGCGCAGCTCACCCAGGCGACGGCGGCGGCGCTGGTGGCCACGCACCGGATGCTGCCGGGCGGCGAGCCGGTGCGGTACACCGGGAACGTGGCGCATCCGGCGGTGCGCCGGGCCCTCCGGCTGATCGAGGAGAGCAGCGACCAGCCGCTCACCCTCAGCGACCTCGCCGCCGCGGCCCGGCTCAGCCCCCGCGCGCTCCAGGAGGCGTTCCGCCGCTACCTGGACAGCACCCCGCTGGCATATCTGCGGGAGGTCCGGCTGGAGCGGGCGCACCGGGACCTGGTCGCGGCGGACGGGGAGGGGCCGGTCACGGTGGCGCAGGTCGCGTACCGCTGGGGCTTCTCCAACCTGGGGCGGTTCGCCGAGTGGTACCGGCGGCGGTACGGGCACTCGCCGTCCCGCACCCTGCGTACCTGACGGCGGGCGGGCGGGCGCGACGGCCGGTGCCGCGCGCCCTCAGCCGGGCGCCGCAGCCTCACTCACCGCAGCCTCGCTCACCGCAGCCTCGCCCACCGCCGGGTGCGGGACGCCGCTCGGCGGGACCCCGGCCCAGCGGCCCAGCGCCATCTCCGCGGTGATGCCGGGCCCGAAGCCCGCCAGCAGGCCGCAGGCGTCCTGCGGGGCGCCGCCGGCCGCGAAGAACCGGTCCAGCGAGTCGAAGACGACCGAACTGGCGATGTTGCCCCGTTCGGTGAGGGTCGCGCGGCTGAACCGGAAGAGGTTCTCGTCCAGTTCGAGATAGTGGCACAGGTCGTCCAGGATGCGCGGGCCGCCCGCGTGCACGATCAGGAAGTCCAGCGAGGGCACCTCCCAGCCGTGCCGGCCGATCAGCTCGCGCAGTGCGGGCGCGAGCATCGACATAGTGCCCGGCACCCGCTTGTCCAGCTGGAAGTGGAAGCCCGTCTCGCGCACCGCGTACGAGATCCAAGCCTCGGTGTCCGGCACCAGATGGGAGCCGTTGCGCTCCAGCCGCAGGCCGGTGCCGCCGCTGCCGCGTACCACGGCGGCGGACAGGGCGTCCCCGAACAGGCCGTTGGACAGCAGGGATCCGACGCCGAGGTCCGTCGGCTGGTACAGCAGCGAGCAGAACTCGCAGGACACGATGAGCACGTTGGACGCCGGATAGGCCGTGCAGAAGTCGTGCGCCCGGTTGACGGCGGCGCCGCCCGCCGCACATCCCAGCTGGGAGATGGGCAGCTGCCGCGTCTCCGGCCGGAACCCCATGGTGTTGATCATCCAGGCGGTCAGCGAGGGCATCATGAAGCCGGTGCACGAGACATAGACGATCAGATCGATCTCGTCGGGCTCGGTCCCGGCGTACGCGAGGGCCCGGCGCACCACGTCCGGCACCCGCTCCTTCGCCTCGGCCTCGTACCGCAGGTTGCGGGTTTCGAAGCCGGGGTGGGTCAGGGTCTCCTCGATGGGCCGGACCAGATGCCGGGTGCGCACCCCGGTGTTGGCGATCAGCCGCAGCACCAGGCCCAGTTGCGGATGGCCCGCGTGCCGCTCGCGGGCCAGGTCCAGCGTCTGCTCCCGGGTGATGACATGGTCGGGCACGGCGATGGCGGGACGGCAGAGTGTGGGCATGTCAATGAGGGAGGCCCGGGATCCGGCCGCCGTCACCAGCGCACCGGGAGCGCGAGCGGATGACGCCAGATGGACGTCGTGTTCCACCGCACGTCGGCGGCCGGAACGGCGAGCCGGAGACCGGGGAACCGGGACAGCAGCGCTTCCAGGGCCGCCAGCAGCTCCATCTCCGCCAGCGGCGCCCCCAGGCAGTGGTGGGCGCCCCAGCCGAAGGTCATATGCGGGACGGACGGCCGGTCCAGGTCCACCGTGTGCGGATCGGGGAACTTCTCCGCGTCCCGGTTGGCCGTGAGATAGGAGACGTGCACCATCTCGCCGGCGCGGATGGTCACCCCGCCCAGCTCCACATCCTCGGTGGCGACGCGGGGGATGCCCACGCCCTTGCGGAACGGGATGTACCGCAGCATCTCCTGTACCGCGCGCGGCAGCCGCTCGGGCCGCTCCCGCACGGCGGTCATCAGCTCCTCCCGGGTGAGCAGCAGATAGCAGAGGTTGGCGATCTCGTAGGTGGTGGTGTCCTGGCCGGTGATGAGCAGCACCATGGCCATCACCGCCAGCTCGTCGTCGTCGAGCAGGTCCGCGCCTTCCCGCGCGGTGGCCAGGGAGCTGATCAGATCCGTGCCCGGCGCGCGGCGGCGGCGCGCGGTGAGCTCCGTGAAGTAGCCGCGCAGCTCGGCCTTGGCGCGGATGGCCGCCTCCTTGCCGGCGGCGCCGATGTTCATCATCGTCAGCGCGTTCTGCCGCAGGCGCAGGCGGTCCGGCTCCGGGATGTCCAGGACCTCGCAGATGGTGTGCAGCGGGAGCGGCGAGGCGAGGTGGGCGAAGAGGTCGGGCTCCTCGGATCCGGCCATGCTGGTGAGGAGTTCGTCCACGACGCGCTCGGTGCGCACCCGCATCCGCGCCACGTGCGCGGGCGCGAAGCCCTTCGCCACCAGTCTGCGCAGCCGGCTGCTGGCCGGCGGGTCCATCAGGTTGATGGCCTCGGACTGCACGATGGGCTCAGGGGTCATCCGCGGGAAGTCGCGGCCCGCGACGGCGCTGCGGCTGAAGCGCCGGTCCGTGGTCACGGTGCGTACGTCCTCGTAGCGCGTGACGAGCCAGGCTTCGCCCTCGCCGTACGACATTCTGATCCGGGCGATGGGGCGTTCCTCCAGAAGCCTTCTCAACTGCGGGTCGAACTCCAGGGCCTGTGCGAAGTCGAACGGGCACGACCATGCTTCCTCTGCTGTTTCCACGCGTCATTCCGTTCCCTGGCGGAATGCGGTGCATACGCGTATATCGGGCAATTAACCGTTTCGAGCGAGCGCGCGAAGGTATGCCGGTGGTGCAGCAACTGCCCGCTGTATACCGGTACGCCAGGTACGCGGACGGTTGTGAGGTACGTCGCTGTGTGCGCGGTCGCGGGTGTGTCGGGGCGGTGCCGCGCCCGGCGGCGGCGACACTGACCGGGTGAAACGATCAACCGACGCGAGTGAGACGGGCGGCACCGGCGCGGCACCGGCGCAGCGCTACGCGGTACGGGCCGCGCTGGTACTGACGGCGCTCGCCGGAGCGGTGGACGCGGCGGTGTATCTGAGCCTCGGGCGGGTGTTCATCGCCAACCAGACCGGCAACGGCGTGCTCCTCGCCCTCGGCGCGGTCACCCGGCTGCACCCGGGCGAGGAGGCGAACGCCGACGCGGTCGCGGGCCCCGCGGTCTCGCTGCTCGGCTTCTGCCTCGGCGCGATCGCCGCCGGACTGCTGACGCGGCACGCGCCGCACCTGTGGCGGCTGTTCGTCGCGCAGGCCCTGCTGCTCGCGGCCACCGCAGCGCTGCCGGGCCCGGAGCTGCCGCGTATCGGCGTGGTCGCCGCCGCGATGGGCGTGCAGAGCGTGCTCGGGCTGCGGCTCGGAGTGCGGGGCGTGACGACCACGGTGGTCACCGGAACGCTCGCCTCGCTCTTCAGCCGCGCCACCGCCGCACCCCGCGCCCACGGTGACGGTGACGGCGGTCCGGGCGCGGGGCTGTTCGGACTGGTCTGGGTGATGTACGTGGCAGGGGCGGCACTCGGCGCCGCGGGGGCGCTCGCCTGGTCGTTCACGGTGGTGAGCGGGTGCGCGGCGGGCGTGGCCGCGGTGCTGGCCGCGCTCGCGGTGGCACGTGCGCGGGGTTGGCGCCGCCACGGCCGCTCGCGGAGCTGAAGCGGGATCCGCGCGGGCGCGGCGGCGGGCCCTGCCCCGGGGCACTGTCAGGAGAGCTGCCCGTCGTAGTCGGGCAGCTTGAACGTGCGCTCGGCGTGCCCGCCGACCAGATCGGTCTGCCGGTTGCCGACGCTGGCGATGACGGTGTAGCCCTTGGACTCGATGTCCGCGCGGCTCTCCGTCTTGTAGGCGCTGACCTCGTCGAAGAGGTCGGGCAGGGACCGTACGTACAGGCCGTCCACCGCGTAGCCCTCGGAGACGAGGTTGGACTTGGTCAGGGACTTGATGATGCCGGGGCGCGCGGTGACGAAGAAGACGGAGACGCCGCGGGACTTGGCGTACTGCGCCAGCTCCAGCGAGGGCCGGACGGCCGGGGTCGGCAGCTGCCACCACGGGTGGAAGTCCGTCTCCAGGGTGGTGTTGTCCACGTCGAAGACGATGGCGAGCCTCTCGCCGTCCGCGTGCGCGGTGCGCTGCCGCACATAGGGGCGGGCGCGGTCGACGACGGCGCGTACGTCGCGCTGCCAGGTGGCGTAGTCGACGTCCGCCGCCGCCCGGAGGGAGGCCGCGCTCGCGGGCGCGCTCGGCGCCGGGGCCGCCTCCGCGCGCGCGGAGGCGGTGGATATCGCCGTCGCCCCCAGGCTCAGCGCCACCACGACCGCGCCCGCTCCGATCCGCTGCCGCACCCCGCGTCGCTGCGCCATGCCGGCGTCCCCTCTCTGCTGTCCTGGTTCCCTGGTCCGCTGGTTCCCCGTCGGAGGGGCCCATGGTCACAGCGCGGGGTGGAGCCGAGGCGGCGTTCTTATTACCGTCTGGTAGACGAACGGCGGCGGAACGGAGGGCTGCGTCGCCGGGGCGGTCTTGCGCCCGGTGGTGCGATGCGGTGCCCTGAATCTCATGGGGAAGAGGAGCATGGCCATGCTGATCGCCGCCCTGGTCGCCGGATCCCTGCTGACGGGTGCGCCGCCCTCCCGGGCCTCCGCCGCGGGGGCCGCACCCGACCGGGCCTCGCCCCCGGGTCTGCCGTGGATCGATCTCGACACGGTGACGATCCCCGAGCTGCGGGCGCGCATGGCGGACGGCTCGCTGACGGCCTCGGCGCTGACCCGCGCGTATCTGTGGCGGATCAGAGCCGTCGACCCGAAGATCGGCGCGGTGCTCCGCACCAATCCGAGGGCCCTGCGCGAGGCTGCCGCCAGCGACGCCCGCCACCGGCGCGGCGCGGCCCGCGGCCCCCTCGACGGCATACCCGTGCTGCTCAAGGACAACGTGAACACCCGCGACCTGCCGACGACGGCCGGCTCGCCGGCCCTGGCGGGGCGCCCGCCGCACACCGACGCCCCGCTGGTGACCCGGCTGCGCGACGCGGGCGCGGTGATCCTCGGCAAGGCCAACCTGTCGGAGTGGGCGAACTTCCGGGCGGCGAAGCCGACCTCGGGGTGGTCGGCGGTCGGCGGCCACACCCGCAACCCGTACGTACTCGACCGCAACCCGTGCGGCTCGTCCTCCGGTTCGGCCGCCGGGCTCGCCGCCTCGCTGTCCCAGGTGGCGATCGGCACCGAGACGGACGGCTCCATCGTGTGCCCCGCCGGGATGAACGGGGTGGTCGGCCTCAAGCCCAGCCTGGGGCTGGTCAGCCAGGAGGGAGTGGTGCCCATCTCCGCCGAGCAGGACACCGCGGGCCCCATGGCGCGCAACGTGACCGACACCGCGCTCACCCACGCGGTGCTCACCGGCGCAGATCCGGCGGCCCGCCCCGGCGGCGGCCTGCGCGGCAAGCGCATCGGACTGTGGCGGCTCCCCTCGCTGGGCCCGGAGGTGGACGCGCTGATGCGGCGCACGGCCGGCGAGCTGCGCGCGGCGGGTGCCGAGGTCGTCGAGGTGACGCCGCCGCACCAGGAGCGGCTGGCCGAGCTGGAGTTCCCGGCGCTGCTGAGCGAGTTCCACCGGGACATCGACGCCTACCTCGCCACCCGGCACGGCCCCCGGAACCTCGCCGAGCTCGCCGAGTTCACCCGTACCCACCCGGCCGAGCGGACCTGCTTCGCGGGCCTGGAGCTGTTCGAGCAGGCCCTGGCCGCGCCGCCCACGACCGATCCGGACTACCGGGCGAAGCGCGCCGAGCTGAAGAACCTCTCCCGGCGCTCCATCGACGAGACGATGGCCGCCCACCGCCTCGACGCCATCGCCGCGCCGACCAACCCGCCCGCCTGGAAGACGGACTGCGCCCGCGGCGACAACGATGTGATCCCGTCCTCCACCCCCGCGGCCGTGGCCGGGTACCCCTCGCTCTCGGTGCCCGCCGGATTCGTCGACGAGCTGCCGGTGGGGCTGCTGCTGATGGCTGGTGACCGGGAGGACGGGGAGCTGTTGTCCCTCGGTGCCGCGGTGGAGCGGAAGCTGGACGCATGGCGGGCGCCCCGGTACCTACCTGGCTCCTAGGGGGTGTTTCGAAAGCCCCGCACGCCACCTGGAACGCCCGGCACGTGCTCTCGCCGCACCGGCCGAAAGCCCGAGTACGCCCAGTACGAGGGCTTTCACCCGGCACGCCGAGAGCACGCACCGGACGCCCCATGCGCCGCACGGGGCTTTCGAAACACCCCCTGGACCGCTGGTTCCGGGCTGCTCCTGCGGGGCACATCTCTGCATCACTCGAACGGGTGATTGGTGGCTGAAGTGCGGTCCCCGTGCTGTGGTGCTGGCGATCATGAGCCGGTGATGTCCGAACACCGTCATACCGCGCGCCGCGGCCGGAGCCTCCTTCCGGTCGCCCTCGGCGCCCTCATCCTGCTGCCACTGTCCGCGCTGCCCGCCCAGGCGGACCCCGCCGGGCCCTCCCGCGACGCGCCCGCGCCCGCGCCGCGTGCGACGACCGGCGCCGAGGCCGGCACGGCGGCCCATCTGCGCGCCATCCGGGACGATCCCCGGCGGCTGGACCGCTTCTTCAGGGCGCTCCCCAAGGGCGGGGAGCTGCACAACCACCTCTCCGGCGCCGCCTCCACCGAGTATCTGATCGAGCTGGCCGCCGGGGACGGGCTGTGCATCGAGAAGGAGACCATGACGGCCGTCGAGCCGCCCTGCGGGCCGGACGCCCGTCCCGCAGCGGACGCGCGGACCGACCGCGAATTCCACGACGCGCTCGTGCGCGCGTGGTCCATGGAGGACTTCCCCGCCGACGGGAACGGCCACGACCACTTCTTCGCCGCCTTCGGGAAGTTCGGCGAGGTGACCTGGCGGCACCCCGGCAAGCTGCTCGCGAACGTCGCCGACAGCGTGGCCGAGCAGAACCAGTTCTATCTGGAGACGATGGCCACCCCGGCGTCCGAGAGCGGGAAGAAGCTCGCCGCCGCCGTCGGCTGGGACCCCGACCTGGCGCGGCTGCACCGCAAACTCGTCGCGGGCGGCAAGCTGGACAAGCTGGTCGCCGAGGCCCGCGGCGAGGCGGACGCCACCGGCGCGGAGTTCCGCGAGACCGCGCGCTGCGGCACCGGCCGCGCGCGGCCCGGCTGCAAGCTGACGGTCCGCTGGATCTCGCAGGTCTCCCGCGCCAGTTCGAAGGAGCGCGTCTTCACGCAGATGGCGCTCGGTATGCGGCTGGCCGAGCGCGACGGGCGCTTCGCCGCCGTCAACCTCGTCCAGCCCGAGGACGCGGAGAGCTCGCTGGAGAACTACCGCCTCCAGATGCGGATGCTGAAGTATCTGCGCGGGGTGTACCCGAAGGCGCACGTCACCCTGCACGCGGGGGAGCTGTGGCCCGGCCTGGTCAAGCCCGAGCATCTGAAGTTCCACATCAAGGAGGCCGTCGGCGTGGCCGGTGCCGAGCGGATCGGGCACGGCGTCGACCTCGAACACGAAGACGACTGGCAGCGCACCGCCCGCACCATGGCGGACCGCGAGGTCGCCGTCGAGGTGCCGTTCACCAGCAACGCCCAGATCCTCGGAGTCAAGGGCGACGACCATCCGTTCGCCACCTACCGGGCCCACGGCGTCCCCGTCGTGCTGGCCACCGACGACCCCGGCGTCTCCCGGATCGACATCAGCCACGAGTACCGGTACGCGGCCCGGACGTACGGGCTGTCCTACCCCGAGCTGAAGGACCTCGCGCGGGCGTCCCTGGAGTACGCCTTCCTGCCCGGCCGGAGCCTGTGGCGCGGCAATCCCACGCGGGACGGATACGCCCCCACCGGCGCGTGCCGCGGCACGCCGCCCGGGGCGCAGGAGCCCCGTCCGCAGTGCCGCCGGCTGCTGAAGGCCAGCCCGAAGGCGGCGGCGCAGTGGCGCCAGGAGGCCGCCTACCGCGACTTCGAGCGCACGTTCGGCGGAGCTCGCTGAGGCAGGGGCCGCGCCCCTCCGGCCGACGGGGCCGGGCCGCGAGGTGCGGCCCGGCCCCCTCGGGTCAGCCGCCGTACGCGGCGCGGAGCCGCTTCTTGTCCGGTTTGCCCAGGGGCGTCAGCGGGATGTCCCGGACGGGGTGCAGCCGGTCCGGGGCGTACATGGCGCCCTTCCGGTCCGTGACGTACGCGCGCAGCAGGTCGGGTTCCAGGCGGTGCCCCGGGGACGGGACCACCGCGACGTGCACCTCCTCGCCGGCGTCGGCCCGCCGCACGCCGAACGCGGCGCACCGGCCGACGGCCGGGTGCGTGAGCAGCAGGTCCTCCAGCTCGCTGGTGTACACATGGCCGCCGACCACGACGATCATGTCCTTGACGCGGTCGACGAGGTAGACATAGCCCTCCTCGTCCGTATAGCCCACGTCCCCGGTGTGCACCCAGCCGTCGCGCAGGACCCCGGCGGTCACTCCGGGCTGCTTCCAGTAGCCGGCCATCGCCTGCGCCGAGCGGACCCGGAGCTCGCCCGTCCGGCCGGGGCCCAGCCGGTTGCCTTCGGCGTCGTGGATCGCGATCTCCACCCCGGGCACCGGACGTCCGACCGTGGCCTGCCCCTCCTCCGGCATGTCCTTGTGCTCGTCCGGGCCGATCGCGGTGATGTGGCCCGCCTCGGACTGCCCGTAGCCGCCGAAGAGGACCGGGCCGAACACCTCGTAGGCGTGGCGGAGCCGGGTCGGGGAGGCCGCGCAGCCGCCGTAGGTGACGCGGTGCACGCTGCTGAGGTCGGTGCGGGGGAGCGCGGGGCTGTCGAGGAGCTGGTAGAGCAGCGGCGGCAGCAGCCACAGATGGGTGATCCGCTCCCGCTCGACCGTGCCGAGCACGGCGTCGGGGTCGAAGTCGCGGTGCAGCACCACGGAGCCGCCGGCCAGCAGCGTCGCGTCGGCGATGTTGCCCGCGACATGGGCGAGGGTGGTGCAGGCGAGGAAGCGCGGCGGCTCGCCCGCGAAGACGGAGCCGAGGGCGAGCACGTCCTGGTACGGGCCGTGCGCCATCCGCACGCCCTTGGGGACACCGGTGGTCCCTCCCGTGTGGCGTATGCACCAGTCGTCCCCGGGCCGTGCCGCGCCGGGCACCGGGAGGGGGGAGTGCACCGCGGCGTACCCGGGCAGGTCCGGGCCGAACGCGCCCGGGGCGAGCGCCAGCAGCCGCGGCGGCCGGTGGTGGGCCAGCAGCTGCTCGGCCGAGTGGCGCAACTCGGGGTCGACGAGCAGCAGTTCGGTCTCGACGCTCGCCACCAGGTGGGCGAGCGTGGCCGGAGCCATGCCCTGGTAGAGGGAGACGACGCGGGCGCCCAGCAGATTCGCCGCGTACCGCGCGGCGAGCACCTCCGGCCGGTTGCCCGCGAGCAGGGACACGGTGCTGCCCCGCCCGATGCCCCGGTCGGCCAGCTCCGCCGCGTACCGGTACACATCGTCGCGCAGCTCGCCGGCGCGGATGTGTCTGCCGTCGGCGGTGGTGAGGACGGCGCGGTCCGGGGTGCGGTCGAGGACGGTGAGGATCGCCTCGACATAGCTCTCGAACTGGGCGCTGTCAGAGGACGCAGGGGACGTGGGGGTCATAGGGGATTCCTCCCTACTTATATGCCTATTGCAGCTATTGCATGTATAGGGACGCTAGTGGGGTGCCGTCGGACGGAGGTTTACTGCGGGTGAACGCCGGGTGAGGGGTCCTGCGGTCTGCGGAACGGCGCGTTCAGCGACAGTCGCCGTTGCGCAGCGCGTCGAACGCGGCTCTCAGCTGCCGCACGATCGACGCGGGGGTGCGCTCCGCCTCGGGGAGCGCGGACTGCGCCAGGACCGCGCTGCGCAGCGCGGCGACGGAGGCGCGGGCGAGCACCGAGCAGCGCAGATCGCGCACGACGTCGTCGTCCGTGCCGCGCCGGCGTGCCGGGGCCTGGTCCGGGGCGTCCCGGGACACGGTGCTGCCCCGCCCGATGCCCCGGTCGGCCAGCTCCGCCGCGTACCGGTACAC
>NZ_JAAKZZ010000232.1 GCF_011045075.1 Streptomyces boncukensis | reverse complement strand
AGCCGGGAGCCGGGAGCCGGGAGCCGGGAGCCGGGAGCCGGGAGCCGGGAGCCGGGAGCCGGGAGCCGGGAGCCGGGAGCCGGGAGCCGGGAGCCGGGAGCCGGGAGCCGGGAGCCGGGAGCCGGGAGCCGGGAACCGGGAACCGGGAACCGGGAACCGGACGGTGCTGTTCGCCGTGCGGAACGCCACCGCGCTGCACCGCCTCCTGGACGCGGCGCCCGCGCTCGCCGACGACAGCGCGGTGGTGCCGGTGTTCACCCTGGTGCCCGGCTCCGACTTCGACGCGGACGCGCTCGCCGCGCTCGACGGCCGGGGAGCCCGCTGCGTCCCGTGGGACGAGGCCCGCGCCACCTCCTACGACCTGATCCTCGCCGCCAGCGCGAACGGCGTCGGCGAGCTCAGCGGCCCGCTCGTCCTCCTCCCGCACGGCGCCGGCTTCGGCAAGCGCGTCCCGTACGCCCGCGGCGCGGACTCCGCGAACGGCCTGAGCCCGGATCAGCTGCTGCGCCCGGACGGCACGCCGGTCGCCCGGCTGCACGCGCTTCCGCACCCGGACGAGCGCGCCCGGCTGGCCGCCGAGGCGCCGGCCGCGGCCCGGCCCGCCGCCGTGGTCGGGGACCCGACGCTCGACCGGATCCTGGAGTCGGTGCCGCGCCGCGCGCGCTACCGCGCGGCCCTGGGCACCGGTGGGCGGCGGCTGGTCGCCGTGCTGTCCACCTGGGGCCCCGAGTCGCTGCTGGAGCGCCGCCCGGAGCTGCCCGCGCGGCTGGCCGCGACGCTGCCGTACGACGCCTTCCAGGTGGCGCTCGTGCTGCACCCGAACGAGCGGGCCCGGCACGGCGAGTTCGCGCTCCGGCAGCGGCTGGCGCGGCTGGAGCGGGCCCATGTGGTGCTGGCGGGCGGGTACGAGGAGTGGGGCGCCGTGCTGGTCGCGGCGGACTGCGTGATCACGGACCACGGCTCGACCGCGCTGTACGCGGCCGCGCTGGACCGCCCGGTGGTGAGCGCGTACGACGGCGGCGGGGAGCTGCTGCCGGGGACCCCGATCGCGCGCCTCCTGCGCGGCGCGCCGTATCTGGACGACGCGCGCCCGTACGCCCCGCAGCTGGAGCGGGCGCTGACGGCGCACGAGCCCGGCGTGGTCCGCGCGCACGCCGGGGGCGCGTTCGCCGAGCCGGGCCACGCACTCGAACGGCTGCGCGAGAGTCTGTACGGGCTGCTGGAACTGCCCCCGCCGGAAGCGCCCGCGCAGCCGGCCCCGCTGCCGCCGCCGCGCCCGGACACCGGCGCACGGGTGGCGGCGTTCGCCGTGGAATCCCGGGTGCGCGGGAACACCGCCGAGGTGACGCGGCACCCGGCCGCCGGCGCCGGAGAGGGCGGCTGGCTGGCCGCCGAGGCGGACTGGGCGGGCTCCCGGTACGTGCAGGGCGCGCGGCTGCTCTACCGGTACGCCGCGGCCGGGGAGGCTCCCGGCTGGTGCGCGGAGGCGCTCGCCGCGTACCCGGTGTGCCGTACGGCGGCGGTGCTCACCCCGGACGGCGGGTGCGCGGTGCGCACCCGCGGCGGGCCGCTGCGGTGGCTCCGCTTCCTGCCGCCCGCGCGGGGCTCAGCGCCGGACCCGGTGGCCGTGCTGTGCGGGGTGCACGCGTGGCTGGCCGAACACCCGGAAGCGGACGGGCCCGGAGAGCGGCCGGGGCGGGCGGCGGGGGTGCGCTGCCGCGCCGGCGGGCGCACCGCCGAGGTGGTGGCCGTCAGCCTTCCCCGGTGAGCCCGCCCGCGCGGCGCTCGATGTCCCGGACGCGCGCCCGGTGTGCCTCGGCCGTCGCGGAGTCGCCGTCCTCCTCCGCCAGCGCGGCGAGCGCGGTGAGCGCCTGCGCCTCCTCGCGGTCCGCGTCGCGCTCCCGGGCCGAGGCGAGGGCGCGTGCGTACAGCTCGGCGACGCGGGCGGCGTCCCGGGCGCCGGAGAGCCGCAGCGCGCGGGCGAGCTCGTGCGCTGTGCGCCCGGTCATCCGCGCGCGGTCGGCCGCGCGCGCCTCCTCGTGCGCCCGGGTGAGCTCGTCCACCGCTTCCCGGGCGCGCCCCTGTTCGGTCAGCGCGCGCCCCAGCAGATACGTCTGGAGCAGGACGCCGTACGGGTTGGGGATGCCCTCGTGGAGGTGCCGGGACGCCGTGAACTCCTCGGCCGCGCCCGCCCAGTCGCCCTCGGCCGAGCGCAGCAGGCCGCGGAACTCCCGGGTGGACGCCTCCAGGACGCGGACCGGGCACTTCTCGGGGCAGGTGTCCGGGCAGGGCGAGTGCCCCGCCGCCAGCGCCGCGGCGGCGCGCACCGCAGCGGCGACCTCCTGCCGGGCCGCCGCCCACTCCCCGGTCTCCCACAGCACGCGCGCCAGCTGGCAGCGCAGCCGGGCCAGCGCGGCGGGGTGCCCGGCGCGCCCGGCCGCATCCCGTCCGGCGCGGAAGGCGTCCCCGGCCTCCCCGTAGTAGCGGTGGTCGACGAAGTGCGTCCACAGCGGCTCGCAGAGCGCCCAGGTGTCCGCGTCGCCCTCCTCGGTGCCCTCGTCGGCCGCCGTGCGCACACAGCCGTACAGCGCCGTCCGCTCCCGCTCCAGCCAGCGCGCCGCCTCGCCCTTGCCGGACAGCGGCACGTCGGGCGCGTACGGGAGCTCGGGTAGGGGCTCGGCCAGGCGCAGCCGGTCGCCGGAGACCGCGCGGTCCGCGCGCTCGGCCTGCCGCCGGTACCAGCGCACGACCCGGCGCCGGGCCGCCGCTGCCGCCTCCTCGGTGCCGTCCCGCCGGGCGCGGCGCCGGGCGTGGGCGCGCGGCAGGTCGTGCATCCGGAACCGGTCCGCCGTCCAGCGCCGCACCAGCCGGGCGTCGAGCAGCTCGCCCAGCGCGTCCGACGCGGTGGGCTCGTCCGGCTCGCCGAGGAGGGCCGCGCACGAGCGGGCCGTGAACTCCCGGCCCGGGTGTACGGGCAGCAGCCGGTAGAGGCGGGCGGCGTCGGGGCCGAGCTCCCGGTAGGCGGCGTCCCAGGGTCCGTCGACCAACGGGTCCCCCCTGTCTGCGAGGTGTGCGCGCAGCTCCCTGGCGAGCTGGTCGCCGCCGCGCGCCGGATTGCGGCACAGCGCGCCGCCGACGGCGTGCAGCGCCGCGGGAAAGCCGGCGCACAGGCGGGCGAGTTCGTCGCGGTCGTGCGGGGCCAGGGCCAACTCGTCCTCCTCCGCGATCCGGCGCAGCAGGTCGGCCCCGTACTCGGCCGCCATGGCCTCCAGATGGAGCTCCAGCGCCCCTCTCAGTCCGGTCAGCCGGGTGCGGCTGATGACGACGGCGACGCTGTGCCGGGACGGCGGCAGCAGCCCCTTGACCTCGTCGGCGCGGCGCACGTTGTCGAGCACGAGCACCAGGCGCCGCCCGGAGGTGCGCTGTACGAGCTGCCCTTCGCGCGCGGCGAGGGTCCTGCCGCGCCACTCGGGCCGCACGCCCGTCCAGTCGAGCAGGATGTCGAGGACGTCCATGCGCGGGAAGGCCCCGTCGTCGTCCCTCAGGTCGTCCAGGTCGAGGTAGAGCGCGCCCTCGGCGTACTCGCCGTGCAAGTGGTACGCGAGGCGTACGCCGAACGCGCTCTTGCCGACACCGCCGACGCCGCTCACCGCGACGACCAGCGGCCGTTCGGTGGGGCGGCCGGTCGCGCCGAGGGCGCCGCGGACGCGGGACAGCTCCTCGTCCCGGTCCACGTAGTGCGCCTCTTCGGCGGGAAGCCGCACTGAGGGCGTCCACTCCGGTGTGCCGTCGTGCTGCTGAGGCAGATGGACGTTCAGATTGCCGTGCAGATGGCCGACCTGGGCCAGCACCTCCGCACTGACCTGCCCGTCCACGGTGTTCCGCGTCTCGTCGGTCACGGGGCAACTCTAGGGCCCTTCTGCCGGATCTCCGCTCTCCGCGGCGTCAGCGGATCGGGCGGTGGACGTTCTCCTTCGCGGACGGGCCGTGGGGCGCCTCCGCGATCCAGGGGCCTTCGGTGGACGGGTCGGTGATGCCCTCCTCCAGCCAGGTGTAGGCGCCGTCGAGCACCCCCCGCACGACCTTGCGGTCGAGGTCGTCGGTGTTGCTCCACAGCCGCCCGAACAGCTCCTCGATCCGCAGCCGGGACTGCTGGCAGAAGGCGTCGGCGAGCTGGCACGCGGCCGTCCCGTGCGCCCCCTCGCGGCGCAGCTTCTCGGCCCGTACGCACGCCGCGCTCATCGCGAACAGCTCGGCGCCGATGTCCACGATCCGGCCCAGGAAGCCCTGCTTGGTCTCCATCCGCCCCTGCCAGCGCGACATCGCGTAGAAGGTGGAGCGGGCCAGCTTGCGCGCGGCGCGCTCGGCGTAGCGCAGATGCGGGGCGAGGGAGCCGAACTCGGCGTACGTACGGGGCAGCTGGCCGGGCCCCGCGACGAGTTTGGGCAGCCAGCGCGCGTAGAAGGAGCCCGCGGAGAGCGCGGCCTTCCGCTTGTCCGCGACGGAGGCGTCCGGGTCGATGAGGTCTCCGGCCACGGACAGATGCGCGTCCACGGCCTCCCGGGCGATGAGCAGGTGCATGATCTCCGTGGAGCCCTCGAAGATGCGGTTGATCCGCAGGTCCCGCAGGATCTGTTCGGCGGGGACGCCGCGCTCGCCGCGCGCGGCGAGCGACTCGGCGGTCTCATAGCCCCGGCCGCCGCGGATCTGCACCAGTTCGTCGGCCATCAGGCAGGCCATCTCGCTGCCGTAGAGCTTGGCGAGCGCCGCCTCGATCCGGATGTCGTTGCGGTCCTCGTCGGCCATCTGGGAGGAGAGGTCGAGAACCGCCTCCAGCGCGAAGGTGGTGGCGGCGATGAAGGAGAGCTTGCCGCCGACCGCCTCGTGCCGGGCGACGGGCCTGCCCCACTGGACCCGGGCCTCGGACCACTGGCGGGCGATCTTCAGACACCACTTGCCCGCGCCGACGCAGGTGGCGGGGAGCGACAGCCGGCCGGTGTTCAGGGTGGTGAGGGCGACCTTCAGGCCCGCTCCCTCGGGGCCGATCCGGTTCGCGGCCGGCACCCGCACCCGGTGGAAGCGGGTGACTCCGTTCTCCAGCCCGCGCAGCCCCATGAAGGCGTTGCGCTGCTCCACGGTGATGCCCTCGGAGCCGCCCTCGACGACGAAGGCGGTGATGCCGCCCTTGTGGCCCTCCGACCGGGGGACGCGGGCCATCACGACGAGCAGGTCGGCGACGACGCCGTTGGTGGTCCACAGCTTCACCCCGTCCAGCACGTACGTGTCGCCGTCGGGCTCCGCCGTGGTGGAGAGCCGGGCCGGGTCGGAGCCCACGTCCGGCTCGGTCAGCAGGAACGCGGAGATGTCGGTACGCGCGCAGCGCGGCAGGAAGGCGTCCTTCTGCTCCTGGGTGCCGAACAGCTTGACCGGCTGGGGTACGCCGATCGACTGATGCGCGGAGAGCAGGGCGCCGACGGCGGGACTGGCGGAGGACACCAGGGCGAGCGCCTTGTTGTAGTACAGCTGGGTGAGGCCGAGGCCGCCGTACTCGGTGCCCACCTTCATGCCGAGCGCGCCCAGCTCCTTGAGGCCGTTCACCACCTCGTCGGGGATGCGGGCCTCGCGCTCGATCAGGGCGCCGTCGACCTTCGTCTCCACGAACTCCCGGAGCCGGCCGAGGAACTCCTCGCCCCGCGCGACGTCGTCGGCGGCCGGTTCGGGGTGCGGGTGGATGAGGTCGAGGCGGAAGCGGCCCAGGAAGAGTTCCTTGGCGAAGCTGGGTTTGCGCCAGTCCTTCTCCCGCGCGGCCTCGGCCACCTGGCGTGCTTCGCGCTCGGAGACGGTCATCTCACTCACCTCGCGACGGTGTGGAGGGATCTGCTACCGAGGAGTGCTACTCGGTCGTATGTACCCGATTCACCCGGTGCGTACCAGACACCGCGCACGATTCCGGCGCAGCCGTCACTCCCCGTGACCGCCGCCCGGCGTCCGCAGGCGGCTCGGGCGGGGGCCAGCGGGATGCCGGCCATGCCCCGCGCCGGGCTCCGGCTACCACCCCGGTACCACTCGGGGGGCGGAGTACCACCCAGGGAGCGGCCCGCGATCCACCCGTGCGGTGATGACCGGAGGCGCGCCCCTGCGTACGTTCGAGCGTGGCACGAGCGCCGCGCCTCCGGGGACACGGGGAGGCCCGGACCCGGTTTCGGGGGAGCCGGGCCCGGGGCACCGGGGACGCGGCGTGCCACCGGTCCCGGACACGGCTACGGCACGACGCGGAAGTGGGTCGTCAGCCGCCCCTCGTCGTCGTACACATGAAACGCCAGCAGGGGCGGCAGCTCGTAGTCGAGAGGGCCGTCCGCCTCGCCCTCCCACGGCATCCGGAGCGTGGAGACCACACCGGGCGCGGCGACGAGCGGCAGCCCGGCGAACGTGGTGACGGCCGGGGTGTGGCTGTGGCCGCACAGCAGGGCGGCCACCTGGGGGTGCCGTCCGACGACCTCCGCGAGGCGTTCCTCGCCGAACTGCCGGATGGGGTCGACGTACTGTCCGTGCAGCGGCACGGGCGGATGGTGGAAGCAGACGAACGCGGGCCTGTCGCGCGGGGTGTCCGCCAGGGTCCGGTCGAGCCACTGCAGCGTTCCGTCGTCCAGGTGGCCGTCGCCCCGGCCCGGAATGCTGGAGTCGCACAGCGCGAAGGTGGCGCCGGGCAGCCGGTGCGCCTGGTTGACCGGGGAGGTGTCGGCGGGGTCGCCGCCGAGCAGCGCAGCGCGGTACGGGCCGCGCGCGTCGTGGTTGCCGGGGCAGATCAGCGGCGCCCCGCCGTGCGCGGCGAACAGCTCGACGGCCTCGGCGTACTCCTCGCGGGCGCCGTGGTCGGCGATGTCGCCGGTGAGCAGGACGGCGTCCAGCTCGCCGGGCAGTCGGTCGAGGTAGTGCAGGACGCGCCGGGCGCGCTCCCGCGCGCGGGCTCCCCCGTCGGCGCGGTCCTGGCCGAGGTGTATGTCACTCAGATGTGCGAAGGCGAACATGCCGCAACGGTAGCCACACCCCGCCCGGACCCGGGCGCCCCCGCGACGGGAGCGCCCGGACGGTCACGGGTCATGCAGGTCTCACAGGTCTCACAGGTCTCACAGGTCGAGGCCGGTGAGCACCATCACGCGCTCGTAGGTGTAGTCCTCCATGGCGAACCGCACGCCCTCGCGGCCCACTCCGGACTCCTTGACGCCGCCGTACGGCATCTGGTCCGCGCGGTAGGACGGGACGTCGCCGACGACCACCCCGCCGACCTCCAGGGCCCGGTGGGCGCGGAACGCGGTCTGCACGTCGTGCGTGAACAGGCCCGCCTGCAGGCCGTACTTGGAGTCGTTGACGGCGGCGAAGGCCGCTTCCTCGCCGTCCACCTCGGTGAACGTCAGGACCGGCCCGAAGACCTCCTCGCAGCCGATCCGGGTGTCGGCGGGCACGCCCTCCAGCGCGGTGGGCGCGTAGGTCGCCCCGTCGCGCCGGCCGCCCGTGAGCACCTTCGCACCGCGCCCGACGGCCTCCTCCACCCAGGACTCCACGCGCCGGGCCGCCTCCTCGCTGACCAGCGGGCCGACGTCGGTGGCGGGGTCCGACGGGTCGCCGGTCCGCAGCGCCTCGATTGCGGCGACGACGCGGGGCACCAGCCGGTGGTGGACGGAGGTGTCCGCGATGACGCGCTGCACGGAGATGCAGGACTGGCCTGCCTGGTAGTTGGCGAAGGTGGCGATCCGCTGCGCGGCCCAGTCCAGGTCGGCGTCCGAGGAGTAGTCGGCGAGCACCACGGCCGCGCCGTTGCCGCCCAGCTCCAGGGTGACGCGCTTGCGGGGCACCGAGTCGAGGATGGACCAGCCGACCGGCGCCGAGCCGGTGAAGGAGATGATCGGCAGCCGCTCGTCCTGCACCAGTGAGGGCATCTGCTCGTTGGGGACGGGCAGCACCGACCAGGAGCCGGCCGGGAGGTCCGTCTCCGCCAGCAGCTCGCCGAGCAGCAGCCCGGACAGCGGGGTGGCGGGGGCGGGCTTGAGGATGATCGGCGTGCCGACGGCGATGGCCGGGGCCACCTTGTGGGCGCACAGGTTGAGCGGGAAGTTGAACGGCGCGATGCCGAGCACCGGCCCGTACGGGAAGCGGCGGGTGTACGCGAGGCGCCCGGTGCCGCCCGCGTCGGAGTCCAGCCGCTGCGCCTCGCCGCCGCCCCACCGGCGGGCTTCCTCGGCCGCCCACCGGAAGACGGAGACGCACCGGCCGACCTCGCCGCGCGCCCACTTCATGGGCTTGCCGTTCTCGGCCGAGATCAGCTGGGCGATCTCCTCGGTGCGCTCCACGAGGCGGCCCACAACGTGGTCGAGCGCGGCCGCGCGCACATGCGCCGGGGTGGCCGGGAACGCGTCGGCGGCGGCCGCTGCCGCCGCCACGGCCTCCTCGACCTGGTCGCCCGTGGGGATGCTGACGGTGCCGACGAGGCGGCCGTCCCAGGGCGAGGTGACATCGAGCGTGCTGTCGCCGACGGCCTCGCGGCCGGCGAGCCAGAACGCGTGAGGGGGAGTCGCTGTCGTCACTGCGGATCGCCCTTCCGGTTGGCTGGAAACGCTGGTACGCGCTCCACCGTAGGGCGTCGCGGCCCGCACCTTTCTTGTCCGGCGCGTAGCAGATCCGCACCCGGGCGCTACGGATTGGCCCGTTGCCTCCCCGGCCGCACCCTCCCGGGGTCCGGTCGGGGTTGACCGATTGCACCCTTGACCCGGTCATGACACCACTCGACGATGGCAGCGCACCTGCACGCGTCCCGCCGGGTCTCCGCGAGCCCGCGGAGACCGGCGAACACGGGGGAACCGCGCGCGTGCACCACCCCCACCCGTCGCACTGGACACCCCAGGAGACGCGATGCGTAGACACCTCCATTCCGCACGCCCCGGACGGCACCGCCGCAGGCCCGGCATCCTCGCGGCCACCGCGGCGTGCTGCGCCCTGGCGCTGGCCCTGCCGCTCACCGCGCAGGCCACCGCCGCGCCCGAGGGCACGGACCGCGACACGCGGAGCACCGCACAGCAGAAGGGCGGCGAACACGGCTACCTGGTCCACGGAGTCGGCAGCAAGCAGGAACGGAGCGCGATCGCCGCCACCGGCGTCGCGATCGACGACGTGGACGGCGACACCGTGGCCATCACCGCCGGCCCGGACGGGCTCCGCGCCGTCAAGGCGCTCGGCCACCGGGTCACCGAGCTGGCCGCGCCGCCCCGGCGGGCACCGCGCGACGGCGCGCCGCGCACGAAGGACTTCCCGCCCTACGACTCGGACTACCACAACTACACGGAGATGACCGAGGCGATCGACACCTACGTCGCCACGTACCCCTCCATCATGAAGAAGGAGGTCATCGGCAAGTCCCACGAGGGCCGCGGGATCGTCGCCGTGAAGATCAGCGACAACGTGGCCCAGGACGAGGACGAGCCCGAGGTCCTCTTCACCCACCACCAGCACGCCCGCGAGCACCTGACGGTCGAGATGGCGCTCTACACGCTCGGCGAGCTCGGCTCCCGGTACGGCTCCGAGGACCGCATCACCGAGATGATCGACGGGCGCGAACTGTGGGTCATCCCCGACGTCAACCCGGACGGCGCCGAGTACGACATCGCCACCGGCAGCTACCGCAGCTGGCGCAAGAACCGCCAGCCGAACCGGGGCACGTCCGCCGTCGGCACCGACCTGAACCGCAACTGGGCCTACAAGTGGGGCTGCTGCGGCGGCTCCAGCGGCAGCCCCAGCAGCCTGACGTACCGCGGCCCCTCGCCCGAGTCCGCGCCCGAGGTCCAGGTGGTGCGCGACTTCACCAACAGCCGCGTGGTCGGCGGGAAGCAGCAGCTCACCGCGCACATCGACTGGCACACCTACAGCGAGCTGGTCCTGTGGCCGTACGGCTACACCTACAGCGACACGGCCGAAGGGCTCACCCAGGACGACCACGACGCCTTCGCCACCGTCGGCAGGGCCATGGCACGGACCAACGGCTACACCCCGCAGCAGTCCAGCGACCTGTACATCACCGACGGGAGCGTCAACGACTGGATGTGGGGCGAGCACAAGATCTTCTCGTACACCTTCGAGATGTACCCCTCCTCGGCGGCGGGCGGCGGCTTCTACCCGCCGGACGAGGTGATCGGCCGGGAGACCGCCCGCAACAAGGAGGCGGTGCTGCTCCTGCTGGAGAACGCCGACTGCATGTACCGCTCCATCGGCAAGGAGGACGAGTACTGCCAGGGGAGCTGACGCCCCGTCCGGAGCTCAGCTGGTGGCCTTGAGCGCCAGCCACAGCTCCATCCGCACGTCCGGGTCGTCCAGCGACCGGCCGAGGATCTCCTCGACCCGCCGCATCCGGTAACGGAGCGTGTGCCGGTGGACGCCCAGCTCGGCGGCCGCCGCGTCCCACTGGCCGTGCCGGGAGAGCCAGGCGCGCAGCGAGGCGACCAGGTCGCCCCGGCCGTGCGCGTCGTGCTCGCGCAGGGCGCGCAGCAGCCCGTCGGCGAAGGCGCGCACCGCGTCGTCGGCGAGCAGCGGCAGCACGGACCCGGCGGCCACGTCCTCGTGCTCGACGACGGGGACGCCGCGCCGCCGGGCCACCGACAGCGCCTGGTCGGCCTGCTTGAAGGCGATGGAAACGGCCGCGAGCCCGGCGGGCGCCGAGACCCCCACGGCGAGCGCCGGGTCCGCACCGGAGGGCGGCGCGGACCCCGGACCCGGGCGCGGGGGGCGCCCGGGGCCTGCGCCCTCGAACGACTCCGCGGGGCACTCGGCGGCGAACTGGGCGCAGGCCGCCACCGCGGCCCCGCCGTCCGTGGCGAGCACCCGCAGCCGTGTGCCGTCCGGCACCACGAGCACGGCCTCGCCGCTGCGGGCGGCGGCCGTCTCCACGGCGTCGGCAAGCTCCTCCAGCGGCCAGGGCAGGCAGGCGTCCGACGCCTCGGGCTGCGGGCCGCCGCCCGCACCGGCACCGATCACGACGCCGGCTGCCGCCGCGTCGCCCGGTCCGCCGGGCGCACCGCCGAGCGGTGCCGCCGGGGCGAGCGGGCCGTCGCTCAGCGCCGGCGGGGCCGCCTGGACGTCCTGGGCGCCGCCGCCGGCGGCGGCCGGCACGGCCCGCGCGGTGTCGCCGGGGGCCTCGGGCCGGGCGTCGGGCCGCTCGTCCCGGCGCTTGTGCCCCTTGCGGCTCTTCGGCGTCTGCTGCCCCGCCCCCGCCGGGGC
>NZ_JAAKZZ010000231.1 GCF_011045075.1 Streptomyces boncukensis | reverse complement strand
CCCCCTACCCCCTGCCCTCGCCCTCCCCGGCTCCGGGTTTCCGGACGCCGGGGAGGGCGAGGGGTCTCTCAGGAGTCGGCCGGCTCCTTCGGGGTGCCCTCCGCGAGGGCCTGCCTCCGGGACGCCATCAGGGAGGTCACCGTCGTCACGACCAGCACCGCGCAGATGACGCCCAGCGAGACCGGGATGCTGATCTCCGGCACATGCACTCCCGCCTCGTGCAGCGCGTGCAGCACCAGCTTGACACCGATGAAGCCGAGGATCACCGACAGCCCGTACGACAGGTGCACCAGCTTCTTCAGCAGCCCGCCGATCAGGAAGTACAGCTGCCGCAGCCCCATCAGCGCGAAGGCGTTGGCGGTGAAGACGATGTACGGGTCCTGGGTCAGGCCGAAGATCGCGGGAATGGAGTCCAGGGCGAACAGCACATCCGTCGTGCCGATGGCCAGCATCACGATCAGCATCGGCGTCATCAGCCGCTTGCCGCCCCGGACGATGAACAGCTTGGTGCCGTGGTACGTGTCGGTGGACGGGAAGCGCCGCTCGACGGCCTTCAGCAGGCGGTTCTCCTCGAACTCTTCCTCCTCCTCGCCGCCGCGGGCCTCCTGGACGAGCTTCCAGGCCGTCCAGACCAGGAAGGCGCCGAAGATGAAGAAAACCCAGGAGAAGGTCGAGACCATCGCGGCGCCCGCCGCGATGAACGCGGCGCGCAGCACCAGGGCGATCAGCACGCCCACCATCAGCACCCGCTGCTGGTAGATGGACGGCACCGCGAACTTCGCCATGATCAGCACGAAGACGAAGAGGTTGTCGACGCTGAGCGACTTCTCGGTGATGAAGCCCGCGAAGAACTCGCCGGACGCCTGGCCGCCTCCGAACAGGAAGACACCGAGACCGAAGAGGATGGCGAGCGCGATCCAGACGGTGGTCCAGATCCCGGCCTCCTTCAGGGAGACCTCGTGCGGCTTGCGGCCGCCGATGAAGAAGTCGACCGCTATCAGGGCGCACAGGCCGACGATGGTCAGCAGCCATACGGACAGGGAGACGTCCATGGTGTTCCTCCGGCTTGGCAAGGAGCGTGGGCCGGAGGTCTCTTCCACCCGGCGAACCGGGCCGGGGCCCCGGGACCAGCATCGAGCCGGACCGTACTGACGGGGTCACCGCAGGTGTGGGAATACTCCCCTCCGATGCAAAGAAGAGTAAAGCAATCCCATGAAAAGGTAAAGAGAGGGTGGTCTCAGCGCCCGTTCTCCCGCCTCCCCGCCACCGCCTGCCGCAGCACCTGCGGCACGACCTCGCTGCCGCCCGGCGCCAGCGGCGGCTCGTACGTCCAGGCGTGCCCGACCCAGGGGTCGGCCAGATGGTCGCTGGGCACCGGCGTCAGCCGCAGCAGGGACCGCCAGAGGGGATCGAGCACCGGGCCGTACGCCCGCGCCTCCTCGCGGTCGGCGGCCATCAGCAGATGGACCCCGACCCCCGGGCCCTCGTCCGCGAGATAGCGGAGCTGGGTGACGGCGCGGTCGTCGAAGCCGTGCGGAAAGTCGTGCACGACGAGCAGCTGCTCGGCCGGGTCCAGGTCGGGCGGCAGCGCGTCGGCGTTCCCGCTGCGGACGGCCATCTGCACGAGGTCCACCCGCCGGGTGAGCTGCTCCAGGGTCCGGGCCACGCCCGCGGCGCCCGCCGCCGGGGGCTCGGCGAGGGCGCCGGTCTCCACCAGCGGGGCCAGCGCACCGGCGGCCGAGCCCGCGGGGTCGATGACCCGCACGGAGAACTGGCCGGGCGGGTGCACGGCGTACAGCCGGGCGGCGATGGCGGTGGCCGTCTGCGCGCCGAGGCGGCGCAGCTCGGCGGCGTCCAGCAGGCCCGCCTCCGCGGTGTCGGCCGCGCGCCCGCTGTCGACCCACAGCCCGCGCGACAGCGGCAGCCGTACCAGCATCGGGATCCGCAGCTCGGCGCGCTCGGGCAGCCAGAGGTCGCCCAGCCGCAGCGCCAGCGGCGTGTCCTGGGGCACCTGGTACGCCTGCCAGACCGGGTTGTCCCAGCGGGCCAGCGCGGGCGGCAGCGCGGGCTCGACGACCCCGGCCTCGGCGACGAGCTGCGCGAGGTCCCGGTCCAGGGCCGACTGCGCCTGCTCGACGAGCTGAGCCTGCTTGGCCCGCGCCGCGTCCCGGGCCGCGTCCGCGGCCGGGCCCACCCGGGCGCGGGGGTCGTCCAGCACCCGGTCGACCTCGCGCTCCATACGGGACTCCGCGAAGTCGACCGCGGAGCGGTAGGCGGCGACCGCGCGGGCCAGGTCCTCGAACATCCCCCACACCTGGTTGTACAGCCGCTCCTCCAGGGACCAGCCGGGCGCGTCGCCCGCCACGGGCTCGGGAGGCCGGTCCGCGGCCCCGGCCCCGGGAGGGGCACCGGCCGGAGAGCCGGTGCCGGGCGGAGAGCCGGTGCCGGGCGCCGGGGCGGCCGCCGGCCGCTTCGGGTGCCGGTAGTCGACCGGTCCGCCCGCGGGGGACGGGGCGCCCGCCTCGGAGGGGGTGCCGGACGGAGTGTGCGCGCCCGGCTCCGGGGACGGGCCGGCGGACGGGGACGGGCCCGTACCGGACGCGGGGCCGCCGCGGGCCGCACGGGCCGCGCCGCGCTCCGGGGAACCCTCGCGGTCCCCCGCCGCCGGCGGCGGTGCGACCGTGCGCGCCATCCCCGCGGCCACCGCCTCGTTGATGGTGGCGGCCAGCTCGCGGGCGCTGGGCAGGCCCTGGTCGTCGAGCATCGCGGCGAGGCCGCCCGCGTAGCCCTGACCGACGGCCCGCACCTTCCAGGCGCCCTGCCTGCGGTACAGCTCCAGGGCGACGACCGCCGACTCGGCGTCCAGACCGGTGGCGGTATAGGTGGCGATCTCCGTGCCGTCGAGCCCGGTGACGGCCAGATACGGGGCGGCGACCGCGCCGAAGCGGCCAGCCCCGCCCGGCCCGGTGGGCAGGGCCAGCAGGACGTTCACCCGGTGGACGTCCACCGGCAGGGCCTCCAGATCCACCGCGAGGCGGTGGCCTGCGGCGGCCTGCCGGGAGACCTCCAGGCCGGGGAGGTGCGGCGCAGCGGGATGGGCGATCCACCCGGCGTCCCGCATCCGCCCCTCGGAGTCGTTGAGCGTCGCCCCGGCTATGACCGGTTGCCCCGCCGACACCCGGATCTCCACCCGGGCCCCGGGCAGCGGGTGGTTCTGGCCGCGGATCAGCTCGGCCGTCATGCTGGTCCCTCCCCTGTTCCCCTGTCCGCTCTCCCGGCCACCGCCTCTCAGAGGTGCGCCAGGATCTCCGGGATCATGTCCTGGAAGGTGCGGCCGTGGGCCGGGTTTCCGATGGCGGTCATCTGCCAGCCGCTGCCCTGGCGGTGCACCTTGGCCATGATCTGGCCGGTGTAGTCGCCGCCGCCGGTGAGGGTGTAGCGGGCCAGCTCCTGGCCGTTCGTCTCGTCGACGAGGCGGCAGAACGCGTTCTCCACCTCGGAGAAGGTCTGTCCGCTGAAGGAGTTGACCGTGAAGACGATCTGGTCGATGTGGACCGGAATGCGCTGCAGATCCACCATGATCGCCTCGTCGTCCCCGCCCTGGCCGGCGCCGCCGACGAGGTTGTCCCCGGTGTGCTTGATGGAGCCGTCGTCGCTCACCAGGTGCTGGAAGAAGACGACATCGACCGGCTGCTTGTCGGCGAAGAGCACCGCCGAGGCATCGAGGTCGATCTCCTTGCTGCGCTTGCCGAAGAGGCCGCGGCGGGGCGCGGCCTGCCAGCCGAGCCCCATCCGCACCGCGGTCAGCGTGCCGCCGTCGCTCTTCTGCAGGCTGATGGCCTGTCCCTTGGACAAGTTGACCGACACGTGCGTTCCCCTCTCGACAGTGGTGCGCTCGCCGCCGCGCGCCGGAGCCCGGCGGCCGTCACGCACCGCACACTACGTGTACCGCAGAGCGCGGTGATCGCCCTCTCCGGCTTTGTGTCGTTCTTGCAACACTCCCCAGGCAGCGGCGGGTCCAGTGCCGCCCGACGCCCCCGCGCGGCTCACCGCAGTCCGACCTCCTTCATCTGGCGGAGCTCCTTCTTCAGCTCGCCGACCTCGTCCCGCAGCCGTGCCGCGACCTCGAACTGCAGCTCGGCCGCCGCCGCGCGCATCCGCTCGGTCAGCTCCTCGATGGTCTCGGCCAGGTCGGCGGCGGGCCGGTCGGTCAGCTCGCCGGACTCCTCGCCGCGCTTCTTCGCCGGGGTGGGCGCCTTGGGCTTGCCGGCCTTGCCGGCCCCCTTGCCGCCCTTGCCCGTCTCGTCCCGCTGCCGGTAGCCCGTCTCCAGCAGCCGCTCGGTGTCGACCTGCTCGCGGGCGATGTCCGCGACGATGTCGCCGATCTTCTTGCGGAGCGGCTCGGGGTCGATGCCGTGCGCCTCGTTGTACGCCATCTGCTTCTCGCGGCGGCGGTTCGTCTCGTCGATGGCCCGCCGCATACCGGGGGTGACCGAGTCCGCGTACATGTGCACCTGGCCGGAGACGTTGCGCGCGGCGCGGCCGATGGTCTGGATCAGGGAGGTGCCGGAGCGCAGGAAGCCCTCCTTGTCGGCGTCGAGGATCGCGACGAGCGAGACCTCGGGCAGGTCCAGGCCCTCCCGCAGCAGGTTGATGCCGACCAGCACGTCGTACTCGCCGGAGCGCAGCTCGCGCAGCAGCTCGATGCGGCGCAGCGTGTCCACGTCGCTGTGCAGATAGCGGACACGGATGCCCAGCTCCACGAAGTAGTCGGTCAGGTCCTCGGCCATCTTCTTGGTGAGGGTGGTGACCAGGACCCGCTCGTCCTTCTCCGCGCGGGTGCGGATCTCGTGCACCAGGTCGTCGATCTGGCCCTCGGTCGGCTTGACCACGACCTCGGGGTCGATCAGGCCGGTGGGGCGGATGACCTGCTCCACGACGCCGTCGCCGCGCGCCAGCTCGTACGGGCCCGGAGTGGCCGAGAGATACACCGTTTGGTCGATCCGTTCGAGAAATTCTTCCCATTTGAGCGGACGGTTGTCGAGCGCGGAGGGGAGGCGGAAGCCGTGGTCGATCAGCGTCCGCTTGCGGGCCGCGTCCCCCTCGTACATCGCGCCGATCTGCGGGACCGTCTGGTGCGACTCGTCGATGACGAGCAGGAAGTCGTCCGGGAAGTAGTCCAGCAGGGTGTGCGGGGCCGAACCGGGATCGCGGCCGTCGATGTGCCGGGAGTAGTTCTCGATGCCGGAGGCGGTGCCGATCTGGCGCATCATCTCGATGTCGTACGTGGTGCGCATCCGCAGCCGCTGCGCCTCCAGCAGCTTGCCCTGCTTCTCCAGCTCGTCCAGCCGCTCGGCCAGCTCGGCCTCGATCGCGTTGATCGCCCGCTCCATGCGCTCCGGACCGGCCACGTAGTGCGAGGCGGGGAAGACATACAGCTCCTGGTCGTCCGAGATGACCTCGCCGGTGATCGGGTGAAGCGTGGAGAGCGCCTCGATCTCGTCCCCGAACATCTCGATGCGGACCGCCAGCTCCTCGTACACCGGGAAGATCTCGATCGTGTCGCCGCGCACCCGGAAGGTGCCACGGGTGAACGACATGTCGTTCCGCGTGTACTGGATGTCGACGAAGCGGCGCAGCAGCTGGTCCCGGTCGGTCTCCTCGCCGACCTTGAGCGGCACCATCCGGTCGACGTACTCCTGCGGCGTGCCCAGGCCGTAGATACAGGAGACGGAGGCGACGACGACCACGTCACGACGGGTGAGCAGCGAGTTGGTGGCGCTGTGCCGCAGGCGCTCCACCTCCTCGTTGATCGACGAGTCCTTCTCGATGTAGGTGTCCGTCTGCGGGACGTACGCCTCCGGCTGGTAGTAGTCGTAGTACGAGACGAAGTACTCCACCGCGTTGTGCGGCAGGAGCTCGCGGAACTCGTTCGCCAGCTGGGCCGCGAGGGTCTTGTTGGGCGCCATCACCAGGGTCGGACGCTGGAGCTTCTCGATCATCCACGCGGTGGTCGCCGACTTGCCCGTGCCCGTCGCGCCGAGCAGCACCACACCCTTCTCGCCTGCGCTGACGCGCTGCGCCAGCTCGGCGATGGCGGTGGGCTGGTCCCCGCTGGGCCGATAGGGGCTGACGACCTCGAAAGGCGCCACCTTGCGTTCGATTTCGGTGTTGGGCCGCATGCTCACCACCGTACGACCCGGCACCGACAACGGGCGGCCGGACCGGAAGCGCTCCACTCTGGCGCGTAGACGCCAGTAGTCCGCACAACCGCCCCCAGACGTCCCCCGTTCAACTTCCCGCCACCTCTTCCCTGCTTTCCCGTACAGCCGCCTGGGCACGCTTTTCGCTGTCCGTGCACAAGTAGAAGCGAGGAGTTCCGCATGTCGATACGCCCTCTGACGGCCGCTGCCGGCGGCGCGCTGCTGGGTATGACCGCACTCTTCCTCACCGCCGCGCCCGCCGCGAGCGCCGCACCGGCCGCGCCCGCGCTGGAGCGCCCGCACGCGCCGCTGCCCGTCGCCCACCGGGGCGCCTCCGCGTACGCGCCGGAGAACACGCTCGCCGCCGTCGACAAGGCCGACGAGCTCGGCATCGACTGGGTCGAGAACGATGTGCAGCGCACCAAGGACGGAGAGCTCGTCGTCATGCACGACACGACGCTCGCACGCACGACGAACGCGGAGGAGGTGTTCCCCGACCGCGCGCCGTGGAACGTCTCCGACTTCACGGCCGCTGAGATCAGGAAGCTGGACGCCGGAAGCTGGTTCGACCCGGAGTACCGGGGCGTGCGCGTGCCGACGCTCAGACAGTACGTGAACCGGATCGAGCAGCACCGGCAGCGGCTGCTGCTGGAGCTGAAGGCACCCGAGCTGTACCCGGGCGTCGAGAAGGAGACGCTGCGCGAGCTGCGGCGGCTGGGCTGGCTCGACCGGAGCCATGTGAAGCGCAAGCTCATCATCCAGAGCTTCAACGCGGCCTCCGTGGAGAAGGTCCACGACCTCGTACCCGCCGTGAAGACCGGCTTCCTCGGCAACCCGGCGGCGAGCGAGCTGAAGAAGTACGCGGCCTTCTCCGACCAGATCAACCCCCGGCACGCGGCCGTCACCGAGGACTATGTGAAGGCCATACACGCCGTGAAGGGCGCGCACGGCAAGCCGCTGGAGGTCTTCACCTGGACCATCGACGACGCCCCGACAGCGGTGCGGGTCGCCGAGGCGGGCGTGGACGGCATCATCTCCAACAAGCCCGACGTGATCCGGGATGCCACCCGGGGCTTCGGCTCGGCCCCGGGCCTGGGCGGCTGACACCGCGGGATGCCGCGACCGGCCGGCGTCCGCTGTCAGTGGGCACCTCTAGGGTGCCCTCATGACCGAGACGCCGGCCGCCTCCGGGCGCCCCTGCTCGTACGCGGTGCGGGACACCCCCATCGGCCCCCTGCTGCTCGCCGCCACCGGCGAGGGGCTCGTCCTCGTGGCCTTCCACGCCCGGGGGCGCACGCTGGAGCGCGCCCTGGGGCGCCTCACCGCGGCCCTGGGCGCGCCCCCGGCCCGGGTGGGCCCCCAGGAGTCCCCGCACCCGGCGCTCACCCGCGCGGCGGACGAGCTGGACCGCTACTTCGCGGGCGAGCTGCGCGCCTTCACCGTGGAGCTGGACTGGACGCTCTCCGGCGGCTTCCACGAGACGGTCCTGCGCACACTGGCCGAATCCGTCGCCTTCGGCGCCACCGCCGGGTACCAGGATCTGGCCGACCGCGTCGGCGAGCCGGGCGCGGCCCGCGCGGTCGGCGCCGCCATGGGCTCCAACCCGCTTCCGGTCGTCGTCCCCTGCCACCGCGTCGTGGAGAGCAGCGGCGGCATAGGCGGCTTCGGCGGCGGCCTGGAGACAAGCGCACCCTGCTCGCGCTGGAAGGGGTCCTCCCCGAGCCGCTGTTCTGAAGGGCTGGAACGGGCGTTGTGGGGTGCCTGGGGTGTCCCTAGGCTGCCAGGGCGAACGACGTCATCAAGCCCCCCACGAGAGAGGCTGACCGTGAGTCTTCGCATCCCCCCACACAGATCGTCGCGCCCCCGGAGTCCCCGCAGGCCCCGTATGGCCCTGCTCGCCGTGCTGGCCGGCCTGTGCGCGCTGTTCGCCGGCCAGACGACCGCCCACGCCCACGCCCCCGCCACGGCCGGCGCCCCCGAGGGCGAGCGGGCCCGCGCTGCCGTCGTCGTCACCTATGACGCCAGCCGTTCGGCCGAGTTCGCCGACGAGGTGCGGCAAGGCGCCGAGGTCTGGAACGAGAGCGTGCAGAACGTCCAGCTCCAGCCCGTCTCCGCGGGCCAGCGGGCGGACGTCACCGTCATCGCCGACAACGGCTGGCCGCGTGCCATCGTGTCCGGTCTCGGCCGGGGCACCGTCTACATGGGCCGTATCGCCGTGAACCAGGGCTATGACGAGATACGCATCGCCGCGCACGAGTTCGGGCACATCCTCGGACTGCCCGACCGCAAGCCGGGCCCCTGCTCCAGTCTGATGTCCGGCTCCACGGGCGGGGTCAGCTGCACCAACCCGTATCCCAACGCACAGGAGCGGGCCGAGGTCGAACGGAACTTCGGCAGCCAGTACGAAGCGCTGCGGCACCAGCGATTCGACCGGGTGTTCGTCGACCGGCCCTGACCTGGTCAGCGGGCACACGGCGGTGTCAGACTGCACGGCGTGACTGACATGCGCGAGTCAGCCGACGGTGCTGACACCCCCGAAGCGGACAGCGGGGCTCCCGGGGCCGGGCCCGACACCGGGCCCGGGAGCCTCGGCGCACTGCGGCGGCGTACGCAGTCGGTGCTGATCGCCAGTCAGATCCTGGGCGGACTCGGGGTGTCGACGGGCATCGCGCTGGCCGCCGTGCTGGCGAAGGAGATCGGCGGCTCCGAGGCGGTCGCCGGACTGGCGTCCACCTCGGCGGTGCTCGGCACCGCGGTGCTGTCGCTGCCGTTCGCCGCGCTGATGGCCGCACGCGGCAGAAGGGCCGGTCTGACGCTGGCGTACGCGGTGGCTGCGGTGGGCGGGCTGGTCGTGGCCGGCGCCGCCGCGGTCGGCAACTTTCCGCTGATGCTGCTGGGCATGGCGGCGTTCGGTGCAGGCAGCTCCGCCAATCTGCAGGCGCGGTTCGCCGCCGCCGACCTCGCGGAGCCGGCGCACCGGGGGCGCGCGATCTCCACCGTCGTGTGGGCCACCACCATCGGCGCCGTCCTCGGGCCCAACATCGCGGCGCCGGCCGGCGAGACCGTCTCGGGCCTCGGCATACCCCGGGCGGGCGGACCGTTTCTGTGGGGCTCCGCGGTGTTCCTGGTCTGTGCCGTGCTGGTGCACACGCTGCTGCGGCCCGACCCGCTGCTGACGGCGCGCCGGCTGGCCGCGGCGCCGCCGCGCCCAACGGACCGGGCGGACCCGGCCGATCCGGTGGAGGCTCCGGGGCCGGGCGCCGAGGACCACTCGCTGCGCGCGGGGCTCGCGGCCGTGCGGGCGTCCGCGCGGGCCCGGCTCGCGCTCGTCACCATCGCGGGCTCCCACACCGTCATGGTCTCGGTGATGGTCATGACCCCGGTCGACCTGGGCGGGCACGGCGCGGACGTCGAGCTGATCGGCCTCGTGATAAGCGGCCATATCGCGGGCATGTACGCCTTCTCGCCGCTGATGGGATGGCTCGCCGACCGGCTGGGCCGACTCTCCGTGATCCTGCTCGGAATGGGGCTGCTGACCTGCGCCACGGCGCTCGCCGGAACCGCCGACGGACGGCATGCGCAGTCCGCGGCCGGGCTGTTCCTGCTCGGCCTCGGCTGGTCGGCGGGGCTGGTCGCGGGCTCCGCGCTGCTCACCGACTCCGTGCCGCAGCCCGCGCGCGCCGCCGTCCAGGGCCTGTCGGACCTGCTGATGAACGCGGCGGCGGGCGCGGGCGGCGCGCTGTCCGGGCTGGTGGTCTCCCAGGCCGGCTACGGCTGGCTGAACGCCGGAGCCGCGGCGGTGCTCGTACCCGTCGCCGGGCTCGCCCTCCGCACGGCGGCCGGACGGCGCAACTAGGTGACGTGCGGATCGTGGTTGCCCTCTGCCGGGGCTGCCCCTTGCTGACCGGGGCTGCCCCTTGCCGGTGCGTCGCAGACTGCGGCTGTCGCCGTGGTTGCTCGCGCAGTTCCCCGCGCCCCTTACGGGCCAGCTCCGACGCGGGGTACGCAAGCTCCGCCGGACGCGGACTAGCCGCGGTCGTACAGCTCGAAGGGGACCGCCTTGCGGCCGCCGAAGCGGGCCGCGCCCCACTCCAGCCCGCGCAGCACGATGGACCGGGCGTACTCCTCCGGCTCCTCGTCGGTGAGCGCGGTGATGTACGCCCGGTGCTCATTCAGCGAGGCGAGCGCCCGCTCCGTGGCCGCGTCCCCGACAGGCGTCGCATGCGTGGCGTGCGGCGAGGCCGCGACGGCGACCCAGCGCACCCCGTCCCACGGTGCGAGGCCGCCCTCGTCCAGCTGGTCGGAGAAGATCCACCGGTTGCCCGCGTCACCGACGGCGTCCAGCACGCTGCGGCCCACCGCGCGGTGGTCCGGGGTGTTCCAGTAGCTGCCGAGGCCGCCCCAGGTCTCGTGGTAGTTGACGGTGAGGACCAGGTCCGGGCGCAGCCGGCGGATGGCCCCCGCGATGTCCCGGCGCAGCGCGGGCCCCTCCTCGATCACCCCGTCGCGGTGTGCCAGGAAGTCCACGTCCGTCACGCCGACCGCGCCCGCGCTCGCGCGCTGCTCGGCCTCCCGCACCCGGGCGCACTCCGCGGGGTGCAGCGTGTCGATCCCCGCCTCGCCCCGGGTCACCAGGAGGTAGGCCACTTCCTTGCCCTTGGCCGTCCATTCCGCGATGGCCGCGGCCGCGCCGTACTCCAGGTCGTCGGGGTGGGCGACCACCGCCAGCGCGCGCTGCCACTCCTCGGGCATCTCGGCCAGCTGCTCGTCCTGGCCCGGGTCCCGCTCTTGGCCCACAGTCGTTACCGCCGTTCGAAGGGTGTCCAATCGGTCTGCCGGGACCAAGATTCACAAACATCCCACCGTCCGACAACAGTCCCGGCCCCGCGGGGAAAACGCCGTACGGCCCGAGAGGCTTCCCTTTCGCGCGCCGACGGAGGACTCTGCGAGGAGGAAAGTAACGATTGTCGGATTCGCGGCCCCCGGGTCGCGGACCGCGTGAGCATCGGAAAGCGAGGCACCGCCATGCCTCCGGCGTCCTCCCCCTCGTCCCCCTTGTC
>NZ_JAAKZZ010000230.1 GCF_011045075.1 Streptomyces boncukensis | reverse complement strand
CGGGCCCGGGGCCGACTCCGGGCCCGACTCCGGCTCCGGTCCCGGTCCCGGCCCCGGGACCGGGACCGGGCCGCCCATCCCCACCGGGGCCGAACCCGGCGTCGACCTGCGGGACGTGGAGCGCGAAACAGCGCTGATCCGGCTCTTCGACGGACACCACACCAAACTGGTGCGCCTCGCGGCCCTGCTGGGCGCCGAACAGGACGCCGAGGACCTGGTCGCCGAAGCGTTCTGCGAACTCCACCGCCGCTGGTACCGACTCCGTGCGCCGGAGGCAGCGCCCGCCTATCTTCGTTCTGTGGTGTGCAACCTCGTGCGGATGCGGATACGGCGCCTGCAGGTCTCGCGCCGCCATGCCGGCGTGGAGGTGGTCGACATCGCCTCCGCCGAGTCCACGGCGCTGCTGCACGAGGACCAGCGGCAGGTCGTCGAAGCGCTGAAGAACCTGCCCACCCGCCAGCGGGAAGCGCTCGTGCTCCGCTACTGGATGGACCTCAAGGAGCGGGAGATAGCCGAGGCGATGGGCATCAGCTGCGGTGCGGTGAAATCGCATATCTCCCGCGGGATGCAGGCGCTCTCCCGTGCCCTGGAGACCCGGTGACGAGCGTGGACGGCCCCGAGGCCCGGTTGCGGGACACCCTCGACTCCCTGGCGTCGACGACGAAGCCGTCCCCGAACGCCTATGTGCGGGCCCGCGCGGAGTGGCAGCGACGGGACCGGCGCCGGCGGCTCGTCATGCTGGTCCTGGCGGTGCTGACCGTGGTCGTCGCCGACGTGGTGGGCCTGTGGGCGCTGCACTCCTGCGCCGCACCGGACCCGCCGCCGCGCAAGGACCGGATCGACGTGATCGTCCAGCCCTGACCCCGGGGACAGGCGCGGGTGGCGGGTACGGGTGCGGGAGGAGAGCCCGTCAGCTCATCTCGCCGGAGAGCCGCCACAGCGCCTCGACGACCCGCTCCACGTCCTTCTTCTGGTGGAAGAGGTGCGTGGAGACCCGGACCGTCTGATGGTTCCGGGAGGAGCCGATGACGGGGAAGTCACTGGTGCGGATCACGATGCCGTACTCGTCCTTGAGGCGGGAGACCAGCCGTTCCGTCTTCTTCGCGTCGTGGACGTCGCCCGCGTCGCGGAAGGGCGCGAAGGAGGTGAGCGCGCACACCAGCCGGGGGTCGTCCTTGGGCGAGTACAGGGACTTCACGCCCCACCGCTCGGCGACGAGCTCCTTGAGGTGGCGGGAGAGGCCCAGGACATGCCGCTGGATCCGCCGGCGGCCGATGCGGTCCCAGACCTCGCAGGCGCTGCCGACGCCGGCCATGACCGCCAGGCTCCCGTTGCCGACCTTCTGGAGGTCGGCGGCGATGTCGTAGCTCTCCTCGGGCCCGTCCGTACGCGCCGGCCGGCCGCCCTCGGCGGGATAGCCGCTGGAGACCACGGGCCAGAACTCCGGGAGCGGGTTGGGGTTGTGGCGCGGGAGCACCTTGTTGCGGACGTAGAGGATCCCGGTGCCGCCGGGCCCGCACTGCCACTTCGCGGCCGAACCGGCGAGGAAGTCGACCCCCAGCTCATGGAAGTCGTAGGCCATCATCCCGGGTATGTGCGCGCCGTCGACGACGGTGGTCAGCCCGTGGTCCTGGGCGAGCCCGGCCAGCATCCGGATGGGCAGCATGGTGCCGGTCTTGTAGGTGGGGGCGGAGAACAGCAGCACTTTGGTGCGCGAGGTGATGGCCCGCTTGAACAGCGTCACATAGTCCTCGGCCCGCTGGTCGTTGCCGACGGGGAGCGCCACCCGCTTGATCACCACGCCGTGGCGGTCCCGGGCCAGCGCCATCGGTACGTTCCCGCCGGAGTGCTCGTGGTTGGTGGTCAGGATCTCGTCGCCCTCCCGCAGGGCGAGGCCGGCCACGATCTTCGCCATGCCGTCCGTGGTGTTGTGCGAGATCACGAGCTCGTCCGGATCGCACCCGAAACCGCGGGCCGCCACGGCACGTATGTCGGCGAAGTCGCTGTACGCGGACTCCGCTCCGACGGCCACCTCCCGGTGCACCCGGTCCACGGTCTCGATGACCTCGCGTGGCGGCGACCCCACGGTGCCGACATTCATGAAGAGCACCTTCTTGTCCAGGACGAACAGCCGCCGCACCGCGTCCCAGTAGCCCTTCGACGACGGCGCCGGAAGCGCGGCGGAGGCAGCGCCGCCCGCGGCGGGCGCCGCGGGCGCGGCGGCCCGGGCGGAGGGGGCGGCCAGCGTCCCGAGCCCCACGGTCGCGGCGCCTCCGCCGAGGACGCCGGCGAAAGTGCGTCGGGAGACCCCGGTCTTCGCAGGGGTGTTGACTCTTGGTATCGACATGTCTGTTCCCTTCACCGTACGGCGATGACTGAGGTTCCGACCTGCGCGTCCCGCGGCACCCGCGCGACCCGACCGTGAAGCGGCCGAAGTGGATTCGAGGTCTGCATTCGCTGTCCTCCAGCGCGCATCAGCACATGGACACGCCCGCGTTCGGGACGCTGCGCGTGCTGCTTGGTTGCGGAAGGACGGGCGGGGGTTTACCGGCGGCGGCCGGTTGTCCGGTTTCCTGAAGCAGGCGGCCCGCGTCCCATGACTCCCTTGGGCTTGGTGGCGCATCAGGTGCGCCACCGCAGCGGGCGGAGACGAGCGTGCGAGATCCGACCGAGGCGATTCTCAGGATGCTGGCCGGTGCCTGTTCCTTCGAGCGGGGTGATCGCCGTGCGTACGGCCAACCTCGCGCCGGGCGGCCGTACGCACTTGGTCATCACCCGCCAGCTGAACACTGCCCGGCGCTCCGAGGAGGCACGTGGCGTGTCTCCACCGTCGCCCGCCCGCCATGACAGGGAGCGAGCGGGCTCTACGTCGTACCCGGCGGCAAGCCGCCGCTACTCCGGCCTTTCAGCCCCTGGCCGAGGGGAGGGGAGTGAGCGCGTTACACCGATGCGAGGCTTGAAGTCGCGCCAGCCAGGTCGCGCAGCTTTCGACGTGTTTCGGCGTCGGTTGAGTACACCACTGTGCCGATCATTCCTCGCGTCAGCAGCACCTTGTACGTGTTGCGGATCAGCCGGTCCACGTCCGCGTCCGGGGTGGACTTCTTGAAGACCGGGTCCTTGGACGCCATTCGGTCTGCGATCCAACGGTCGCCGCGCCACACCAGGTCGGGGCCGATGATGACGCCACTCCAGTCGTACTCGAAGCCCTGCGCCGTGTACACGCAGCCCACTTGCCCGAAGCCAGCCGGGTCGGTTGCCCACAGTGCGGCCGGAGGCGCTCCCTCGACAGACCGGTCACCGAAGACATTCCAGGGCCGCTCCCACTCCCCGATGGAGACGTCCGCAGGAAGCGCCTGCCCGGGGGGCACCTTCTTCGTCCACTTCCAGCAGTAGCCCGCGGACATGCGCGCGCTGTAGCCCCGCGAGCGACGGTCGTCGAGGAACGCCTCCATGTCCTGAGGGCTGTCCACCACCATGAGGTGCATCTTGTCGTCGGGCTCCCATGCCACAGGGCCGCCGGGCGCGAGCCCCAGCAGCCGGACCACCCACCGCAGATACGCATCGCTGCCGCCGCATCGGAACTGGCTGTCCAGCGGTACGACCTGACAGCGGAGCCCCTTTCTCGAAGCGGCAGCCTTGATCTCTGCGACCGTACCCATTTCGCCGGGCCGAACGACCTGGTGCTCGTCGAGCAGAAAGACCGGGACGCGCGCCGCGTCGATGAGTTCCTCGACCTGGGCTTGGCCGGTGCGGTTGGACGCCGGCGTGAAGCGGTTGGCCGACGTCTTCCGGATACGGTGGGCTTCGTCACAGAGCAGGACGTCGAGGCCGTTGCGCTCGGCAGACACGAAGCTGTTGAAGTACTTGAAGAGATCCTTGACCTCACGCTTCCGAGTGCCCGCGACCCTCCTCATGGTCGTGGTGAACGAGTTGGAACCCGTCGCGTGGAGCGCGGTGGTGCCCTGCCGGTACAGCTCGCCGAGGAGTGACAGGGCGATGACGCTCTTGCCGGTGCCGGGCCCGCCGGTGACGATCACGACCTCTTTGTGGTCGGACCGCCTGGCGCGGCGGACGGCGTTCAGGACCGTGCGGTATGCGATCTGCTGCTCGTCCAACAATACGAACTGCTCGCGCTCACGCACCTCTTGTGCGGCCACCGCCATGAGCTGTCTGGACGGCCCGATCTTCCCGTTGACGAGCGCGTCCGCAGCCGAAGCGCCGGGGGCGGCCCCCAGCTTCGAGCGGAGGAAGTCGATGAACTCCCCACGCCGCGCCCCGATGAAGAGCTGGCCGTATCGATCCTGCTCGGCTTCGAACAGCCCGCTGACGCCCAACTCAGTGGCGTTGTGCAGAAACGCGGCCCCGCTGAGCCGGTCCGGGTGTTCGGCCAGAGCTCCGTTGAAGGAGACGAGATAGTTGCAGTAGCCGCGCACTTGGTCGACGGGGTTCAGCACCGCCCGGGTGTACGCGTCGACGCGGCACAGTGACGGATCGTCGTCGTCCGGTTCGGCGCTGCTCCACTGCTTCAGCTCCACGACGACGTACGAGGGAAGGCCGGTTTCGGGGTGGACGCCGGCCAGCACGGCATCGGCCCGCTTGCTGTTCAGTGGCAGCCCGTACTCCAGGAGCATCTCCACCTGTCCGAGTCCCGCATCGTTCAGCGCGCTCGCGAGAGCCGGGAGGCTCCGCTCCCAGGAGTGGATCTCGGACGAACCCGGCTTGTGGCCGTGTACGTGCACAAACTGCTCCGTCAGGCGGAGAAAGAGAGTGCCGGAGAGGCACTCGGCGGCGACCGCGGCGGCGGAGTGGCGGAACAGCAAGGGACGCCCCCAGGCAGCACGAAGGAACTCGTGCGGGTGGGGGCATGTCCTTGATGCCTCCGCGCGGCGGAGGGGAAGCCCGGCGGGCCGCAGCTACGACGGGATCAAGGCTACCCGCGACGTGTGCGGTGGGCGGGAGGCAGCGGGGATCCTTCAGCAGTGAGCTTCGGCTGGGTGCCGTCGTAGTTCTGCAAGCCGAGGGCGCCTGTGACGAGCCTGCGCAGTTCGTTGTGGGTCGCCGGGTCGACCGCGTAGACCACGGTGCCGACCGCACCCCGGGTGAGGAGCACGTGGTAGGCGTTGAGGATGCAACGGGTGACGACCGCGTCGTCGATCGTGCTACGGAAGGAGGGATCGCGGGAAGCGGTCCGGTCCACCGTGAATTTCCCGTTACGGAACAGCAGGTCGGGACCGATGATGACGCCGTTCCAGTCGTACTCGAAGGACTGCGCCGTGTAGACACAACCGATCTGGTCGACGCCGCGGCGGTCGGTGGACCAAAAGTCCGACTTTGGTGCGCCCGGAACGCTGTGCTGCGGCTTCACGTTCCACGGCCGACGCCAGTCGCCGATCTGAACGTCATCGATGAGTCGTTCTCCGTCCGGGTTGCTCCACGGCCAGCAGAAGCCAGCAGTGATGCGTGCCGTGAAGCCCGCGAGGTGGCGTTCCCGGATGAACTGCTCCATCTGCTGAGGGGAGTCGGCGACCGTGAGTGTCATCCGCCCGTCCGGTCGCCAGGCCACCGGATCGGTGGCGTCGAGGCCCAACAGCTGTTGGACCCAGCGCTGGAACCGCTTGCTTCCGCCCGCCCGGAACGTGCCCTCCAGATCGGTCACCTCGACCTTGCACCCCATGCGTTCGGCGAGTTCCTTGAGATAGGTGGCAGTGCCCACTTCGTCCGGGCGGATCGACTGATGGTCGTCGAGCAGGAAAATCGGCACCCTGGCGGCCCTGATCACCTCGGTCGCCTGCGGCCGGTCGTCGTCCCGCACCTCCTTGGGTGTCCACCGGTGTGTTGAGCTTCGCCGCATACGGTGTGCCTCGTCGCAGATGAGGACTTCGATGCTGTCTTGTGGGGTTTCACTGAAGCTGTTGAAGTACCGGTACAGCCTGACCGCTGTGCGGCGTTTTTCCGCTATCTGCCCTCGACGGGCTGTGCTGACCATGATTTCGCGCAACGTCTCCGTGTACGCGTGCGAGCCGCTGGCCAGCACGGCCTCGCGGCCCTTGAGGCCGAGGGCGCGCTGCACCTCGAGGGCTACTGCGCTCTTTCCGCTGCCAGGACCGCCCCGCAGGATGTAGACACGTTTGGCGCCCGGAGCGGAGGCGGAGCTGTGGGCGGCATCAGCGTCGTAGAACAGCCCGACGTCGTAGCCGGTGAAGTGCGCCGTCTTCTCCAGGTGCCGGGTGATCCGGTCGACCGCGACGTGCTGCTCGTCGAGCAGCACGAGACCTCCGCCGACGACGGACCGCTGCCGGGCCACATCGGTGACCTTCGGCAAGGGGTCCTGGCGGGCCTGCTCCAGCGCACTCGCGGCCCGCTTCCCGGACGCGGCGGCGAACATCGAAGTGAGGACTCGCCGGAAGCGGTCCAGGTCGTCCAGCGTGTAGAGAAAGCCGTGATCGGTCTCGGGCAGACCGAACAACTCCTCCACATCCGGGTCACGCGCGTTGTGGAGCAGCACCACCCCCATCAGCTGGCGCTCGTTCTCCCGGAGGTGGGGCAGGTAGCGCAGCATGTACTCGCAGTAGCTCTGGACCTGCCGCACCGGATGCAGCTTGTTCTTCCCGTCACCGAACCCGAGATCGACGGCGATCGGGCACAGGGGGTCCACCGTGGCGTGTCGGACCTGCTTCAGCTCAACCGCAAGGTATGAGTCCGTCCCCGTGCCGGGGTGCCGTCCGCACAGCACCAGGTCGACGGCGGAGTTGGTGTGCGGCAGGTCGACCTCGACCTGCACCTCCACTGTGTCGAGGCCGCAGTCCAGCAGGGCCTTGACCACCACGGGGATGCTGTTGTTCCAGGAAGCGATATCGCCCTGACGAGCCTCTGCTCCCTCGCGGCGGAAATGCTCATGGATCAGTTGCTCAGTGAGCGGCAGGTACTCGGCTCCGGCTCGGTCAACGATGAGCCGACCGAGCTCGGCCGCGGAGAGCTGCAGGAGCACGAAGGTTCCCCAGGCACGAGACGACTCGTGCGGGTGGGGGCGTGTCCTTCGTGCCTCCGCCGAAGCGAAGGGAGCGGAAGCCCGTCGGGCCGCAAATGACGGTGCGCAGACTATCCCGGCCGCGGCGGAGCGAGGGCGGGCGGGCCCCTGGAGGCCCGCCCGCCGCCTGGCTCAGCCGAGGCGGTGCACCGCGGCCTGCGCCAGATCCCACATCAGGTTCGAGCCGAGGCTCGCCATGATGCCAACCAGGACATCACGGCTCCAGGTGCGGCGCGTGGAGGTGTACTCGACGATAGCCATAGGAACGCGTCCCCTTCGGGTTGTGACCGGTGACGGTGCCGGATGGCTCCCGCCGGGAGCGCACCATGGGTCTGCGTCACCGAACCAAAGGGCTTACGTCCTCAAGTTCCGTCGCGTACTCCTCCGAGGAGGACACGCGGTGCAAGGGAACGGTAACTCACGACTGGGTGCCCTGGGAAAGGAAATTGCGGCTGCATCCTCGTCGTCAGTCCCGCGTACCCCGTCCCGCCCAGCAGGTCGTTGCGTACATATGAACGCCACTGGTCGCGTCCGAGTGAATGGGGGCGGCTTCCGGTGTGGCCGCGGGGTGGCCATGGGCAGCCTGCTGCTTGGCCGTTGAGCGGTCGCCGCACCACCTTCCGGGAGTCGTCGACGGACAGGGGAGGACCCGCCCGTGCCTCAGGAGCGGATAGCCCGACTGGACGAGCGCACCCGTCCTGCCGCCCTCCAGATCCACGCCGAAGGGAGCTGACCGCCATGACCCTCCGCATCCCCGGCGGACCGACAGGTCCGGGCACCGCAGGGCTGCGTATCGCCGGCCTCCGGGAGCGGGAACGGGAGCGGGAGAGCGAGCAGGAGGAGGTGGAACAGGAGGAGGCGGAGCAGGAGCACGGGGCGGAGCGGGGCGGGGTGCCGGACGGCGAGCAGCCCGTGCGGCCCATCCCCGGGATCCGCCACCGCCCCGCCGTCCAGCCGGATCCGGCCCTGGTGGCGGAGGTGGACCGGCGGACGGAGCAGTGGGCCAAGGAGCTCGACCTCGTGCCGCCCGAGTGGGAGGACCAGTTCGCGGGCTTCGGGTTCGGCCGTGCCGTCTGCCTGGGGCACCCGGACCACGCCGACGTCGAACGCCTGCTGGTGGCCGCCCGGCTGCTGGTCGCCGAGAACCTGGTGGACGACTGCTACTGCGAGGACCACGGCGGCTCTCCCGAGGGGCTGGGCGCCCGGCTCCTCATCGCGCACTCGGCCCTCGACCCGCTCCACTCCGCGCCGGAGTACGAGGCGTCCTGGCGCGCCGGAACGACCGAGGACGCGCCCCTGCGCAGCTACCGCTCGGCGATGGAGCACGCGCTCCCGTGGGCCGCTCCGGCCCAGGCCGACCGGCTCCGCCACGACCTGGGCCGGCTCCACCTCGGCTATCTGGGCGAGGCCGCCTGGAGCCTGGACGGCGCCACCCCGGCCGTGTGGGAGTACCTGGTGATGCGGCAGTTCAACAACTTCCGCCCGTGCCTGACGCTCACCGACCTCGTCGCCGGATACGAGCTGCCCGCTCCGCTCCAGGCCCTGGCGCCCGTGCAGCGCCTCACAGCCCTGGCCGGCAACGCCGCCACCCTGGTCAACGACCTGTACTCGTACACCAAGGAGCTCCGCGCCCAGCACCCGCACCTCAATCTGCCGACCGTCCTCGCGCGCCGGGACCAGCTCCCCGAGCGCGACGCCTACCTCAGGGCCGTCGAGGTCCACAACACGATCATGGACGCGTTCGAATCCGAGAGCGCGCAGTTGCGCACCAGCGTCCCGGACCCCGTCCTGGCCCGCTATCTGACGGGCCTTCATTCGTGGGTCGCCGGAAACCACGAGTGGCACGCGACCAACACCTACCGCTACACCCTGCCCGACTACTGGCCCCAGGAGAGTGCATGACCGCCCCGTCCACCGCCCCGTCCACCGCCTCTGCCATCCCCTACCAGCAGGACATCGCCCGGTACTGGAACGAGGAGGAGCGCCCCGTCAATCTGCGCCTGGGCGCCGTCGACGGCCTCTACCACCACCACTACGGCATCGGAGAAGTGGACTGGTCGGTCCTCGACGCCCCCGAGCCCGACCGCGACCAGTCCGTCATCAACGAGCTGCACCGCCTGGAGACCGCCCAGTCCGCCCTCCTGCTCGACGCGCTCGGCGACATCCGGCCCGGGGACCGGGTCCTGGACGCCGGCTGCGGGCGCGGCGGCACCTCCGTCCTGGCGCACGACCGCTTCGGCTGTTCGGTCGACGGCATAACCCTCTCCAGCAAGCAGGCCGAGTTCGCCGCCGGGCAGGCCAAGCAGCGGGGCATCGACGAGCACGTGGCCTTCCACACCGGCAACATGCTGGACACCGGCTTCACCCCGGGCGGCTACCGGGCGGTGTGGAACAACGAGTCCACCATGTACGTGGACCTGACGGACCTGTTCGCCGCCCACTCCCGGCTCCTGGCGCGCGGCGGCCGGTACGTCACCATCACCGGCTGCTACAACGAGGTCTACGGCCAGCCCAGCAAGGCCGTCTCCACCATCAACGCGCACTACGAGTGCAATATCCACGGCCGCAACGAGTACTTCCGCGCGCTGGCCGCGAACCGCCTCGTACCGATCGAGGTCCGCGACCTCACGCCGGAGACCATCCCCTACTGGGAGCTGCGCGCCCGGTCCAGCGTCGCCACCGGTATCGAGGAGGCGTTCCTGTCCTCCTACCGGGACCGGTCCTTCCAGTACCTCCTCATCGCCGCCGACCGCGTCTGACGGACGGCGGCACCGTCCGGGCCATCCGGCTGCCCGACTGGCCCGAGCAGCCGCCGCCGGTGTTCGCCGCGACGATGGACCTGACCAGGCTGGGCATGCTCGCGGCGCGGGAGCGCACGGCGCGGGGCTGGGAGCGGATGCTGGAGGCGACCGGCTTCCGGCTGGAGCGGATCGCCCCGACGTCCGGGTGATCCGGAAACGGCGGGGCCGCCCCCGGACGGAGGATCCCCGTGGCCCCGGCACGGGAGGCGGAGGTCAAGGTGCTGTGGTTGAGGACGCCGGGCAGGCCGCTGTCCTGTCGACGGTAGAACCGGGTGTAGACGGTCAGGTGCGGGTCCGGGGGGCGCCCGGCGCGTTCCGCGTCTCCCGGTACAGGGCGAGTTCCAGGGTGGGGCGCGCGTCGGCGTAGCCGTAAAACCCTGGACGCCGCCCCCTCCGCCACTGCAAACTTATGAAGATGGATGCATTTTCATTCATCGAGGTGCCGCAGTGGCAGGGGTCCGGCACGCCCTCGGCGCCGCTGCTCGCACGCGGTGCGGCCGAGCTGGCGGCGGCGGTGCCGGCGGCCCGCGCCGTACGGGTCGAGGTCGCGGACGACGACGGTATCCGCGGCGGCGCCCCCGGCGCCAGGGGCGCGGCGCCGGGCGGTGTCGCCGGGCTCGGCCTGCTGGCCCGCAACCTGCGGGCGGTCCGCGCGGCGCTCGACGCGGGGCCCGGGGGTGCGACGGTGACGGCCGGCGGGGACTGCGCGGCCGACCTCGCGCCCGTGGAGGCCGCGCTCGCGGCGCACGGGGAGGGGCTGGCCGTCGTCTGGTTCGACGCGCACGGCGACCTCAACACCCCCGCGTCCTCGCCCTCCGGCGCCTTCACCGGCATGGTGCTGCGCACCCTGCTGGGCGAGGGTCCGGCCGAGCTGAGCCCGCGGCAGGCGCTGCGCCCCGAGCAGGTGGTGCTGGCCGGGGCGCGCGCCCTCGACCCGGGCGAGCGGGCCTATATCGCCGCCAGCGGGCTGTGCCACCTCGGTGTGCCCGAGCTGGCCGAGGACCCCGCGGCGGCGGCCGGAGCCGTCGCGGCCCGCGGCGCGTCCGCCGTCTATATCCACCTCGACCTCGACGTCCTCGACCCCGCGCACTTCGACGCCGTCGGCACCCCGGAGCCGGGCGGTCTGACCCCGGCCGCGCTCGTCCGCGCGATCCGCGCGCTCGCCGCGCGCTTCCCGCTCGCCGGGCTGGCCCTGGCCGGCTACGAGGCCGGGGGCGAGCGGGCCCGTACGGTCCTCAAGCAGCTGATCGCCGACCTGCTTCCGGTACTGCCGGAGCGCACCTACCAGATCGAGCAGCGCACCGCGCGGGCCTGGCCCGCGGCCGTCGTCGAGGAGCGCGCGGGGTGGCTGCTGCGGGCCACGCCCGGTGTGACCCGGCTGCGCTTCCACGCGGCTGCGCTCCCTCCGCCGTACGCGAGCGACGACGCGGGAGCGGTGGGGGACGGGG
>NZ_JAAKZZ010000022.1 GCF_011045075.1 Streptomyces boncukensis | reverse complement strand
GAGCCGCGGGGCTCCGGGGGCGGGTCCTGACCGGCCGTGGCCGCCGCGAGCGGCAGCGCCGCGGCGAGCGCGATCGTACTGGTGAGCGCGATCAGGCGGAGGCGGGAACCGCGCGGCTGCTGCTGATGCATGGGAGGGGCACACCTGCGAATCACTGGGGAGAAAGCGGAGGATGACGAACATATCGAAGGAAACGGGCCCTGGACGCCGTCCATCAGCCCGTTTCCCCGGCAAGTCCGCCAGCTCCAACCCGTACGAGTGAAACCGGTGTCGGCGCTTCCCTCAGTACGTCAGCTTGCTGCCCGAGTCCGGAGTGGCCGCGCTCTCCTCGATCAGGACGTCCAGCAGGCTCTCCACCCGCGGCAGCCAGGGCGGACCGCTCTCGTCGCCGGGCTGCCGCTCCCAGCGCACCTTGCCCGCTCCGGTCTGCGAGGGCGGCAGCGCGATATAGCCGCCGCCCCCATGGAAGCGCAGCGAGCTGGGCACCCAGTCCTGCGCGTAGAGCAACTCGCCGAGCTCCGGCAGGTCGTACGGCGCGACCAGGAAGGAGAACCGGGTGGGCGTGGCCACGACAGGGCCGAGCCGCACGCCGGTCCTGTCGAACGTCGCCAGGGCGCGCGCGCCCGCGACGGCGGGCAGGCTCACCGCACAGGGCGCACGCCCGCCCGTGGCCAGGACCAGGGGGGCACCGGGGCGCTTCGTCCACCACCAGCGGACCATCGTCTCGTCGGTGGAGGCCGCGAGCAGCACCGGCTCGAAGGGATGAGCACCCGGGACCGCACAGTCCGGATCCGGGCAGGAGCAGCCCGCGACGGCCGCCTTGCCTGACACCTTGCCCAGCGCGGGCGCGCCGGGCACTACGGGCCACCGCCACTGCGTGGCGCACAGGAGCGCCGCGCTCCGCAGCGATGACCGATGGGGATACCTCCGAGAAGTCCCCCACAGCCTCCGGCCCGAAAGCTGCTCCCAGGCCCTGATGAAGCGTCGCCTTCCGAGGATCTCGCGCATGAGCGCTCGTTCCTTTCCGTAAACGCCAACTGACTGTCTCGTCGGAGATCTAGCCCTGCACAGATCTAGCCCTGCACACTCGGTGGATCTTTCGTGACTGCGCGTATCGGACAGCGCATCATGCCGCGGGTCGAGCGTGGAACGTGGCGGGGGGTGGCGCACGCCTGGCGCTCGCTCGTACTGCTACCTGTGCCGGTACCGCTCGCACGGCGGCTGTCCTGTGCCGCGCCTGGTGCTGTGGCGCGCTCCCGCCAGGGTACGGGTGAGATGCGCGCACTGACTGCTTGGACGCTATGGCTCCCCTACTGGGTTCCGTACCCGCAGCAGCGGTGCCAACGCGCTGCTGGATGGCTTCAGTCGACAGTAGTATGCACGCTTAGAGGGTTGTTTTTCGCCAATCTCTGCCAACCCCGGCCTGCCCCCGTGAATCCGGCCTCGCCACGCGGGCACCATCGGCCCCGGCGATACAGTGCTGGACATCCCGTCAACAGTGTGTGTACATGTAGTGCCATTGATAGCGGAGCAGCATGACATGGGGGTTTGCGATGCTATTGAGAGAGTTCCGCCACGCTCAAAGCCGCCGCCCATGACAGCCCCGCGACCGTCGAAAGTGGCTGGAATCAAACCGTCGTTTTCCCCACCGCCGCAGACTCCGCGACCCGATGCGGCGGATTCGGAGGAGGCCGCGGCCACCGAATCCGGCAGCACGGCGGGCGGGGCACCGGGCCGGGAACGCGAGCGGCGCGGGCGGCAGCGGGACCGGGACCGGGAGCGGCACCGGGAACGCCGTAACCAGGAACGCAGGAGCCAGGAACAGCTGTCCGACCTCACGGCGCTGCACGCTCTCACCACCGAGCTCGCCCGCACCGACACCCTCGACGGCGCCCTGCACGAGATCCTCCGCGCCGGGGCCGCACTGCTCGGCACCCACCGCGGCCTGATCGCCCTCGAACCCACGGCGACCACCGGCACGGCACCCGAACGCACGATCGGCCTCGGCCTGGCCCACGCCGATCTCGGCCAGATCGAGACGGTGCCCCGCAGCTCCGCCGCGTACGCCCGGATCCTGGACGGCACCGCCGACCTGGAGGACCCGTCCGGCGGCCGGCCGACGGCCCCGCCCGGGGCGCCCGGAGCTGCGCCGTCCGGAGCAGTGCCGTCCGGAGCGGCGCCCTCGGGCGGTACGCGCGCGGCGGACGGGACGGGAGAGCCCAGCGGGACGACGGCCGGCACCCCCGACGCGCCCGGGACCGCACCCGGCACCGCACCCGGCACCGCACCCCGCGCCGCGACCGGCGCCGCGAGCGGGATCGTCTGCCCGGACATCGCCACCGCCGAGGAGCTCGACCCCCGGCACCGCGAGGTCGCCGCCCGGATCGGCTACGCCGCCAGCTACGCCGTCCCCCTCAGCACCGCGGACGGCACCCGGCTCGGCGCCGCCGTCTGGCTCTACGACGAGCCCACCGAGCCCAGCACCCGGCAGCGCCAGCAGCTCGCGCGCTATCTCCAGCAGGCCACCGAGCACACCGCGCGCCTGGCCGACCTCGCGCGCGCCCGCGCCGAACTGACGGCGCTCCGCGAGGAGCTGCTGCCCAGCACGCTGCCCCGGGTCCCCGGCGTCCGGCTCGCCGTCCGGCACCGCACCGGGCCGCGGGGCGGCGGTGACTGGTACGACGCGCTGCCGCTGCCCGACGGCGCGCTCGGGCTGGCCGTGGGCGGGGTCACCGGCGGCGGGCCCACAGCCGTCGCCGGGATGGGCCGGCTGCGCGCCGCCCTGCGCGCGTACGCCGCCATGGAGGGCGAGGACCCGGTCGCCGTGCTGTCGGACCTGGAGCTGCTGCTGCGGCTCACCGAGCCGTCCTGCTCGGCGACCGCGCTGTTCGCGTACGCCGAGCCGGGCACCCGCCGGGTGCTGATCGCCGGGGCGGGGCACTGTCCGCCGCTGATCGTGGGCCCGGAGCGGGTGGAGCCCGTGGAGACGACGCTGTCCGCGCCGCTGGGCATGCTCTCCTGCTGGGAGGCGCCGAGCGCCACGGTGACCCTGCGCGCGGGCGAAACGCTCCTCTGCTACAGCGACGGGCTGCTGCACCGCACCGGCGACCCGATGGACCAGGCGTTCACCCGGCTGCACGGCGCGGCGGCGAACGCGCCCCGCGAGGTGCGCGACGACCCGGACGCGCTGGCCGAGCACGTGCTGCGCACCGTGCTGCCCGGACCGCTGGCCGACCAGCCGGACCACCCCGAGGACGTCGTCCTGCTCGCCGCCCGCTTCTGAGGGTTGCCCGGCAGGCAAAGGCCAAAGGTCACACCCGCATGCCCCTGGACCCGCACCGTCCCGGCCATACGATGGAAGGCGGTCATATACGTCCATGAGGAGGCACACGTGGCAGACACCGCTGACGCCGCCGGCACTGCCGGCGGTGCTGATGAGCAGCCCGTCAAGCAGCGGAAGAACGGACTGTACGCGGGCGTCTCCGACGAACTTGCCGCGAACATGAAGTCGGGCTGGGCGGACACCGAGCAGCACGACCTGGCTCCGATACCGCAGGCTGCCCGGACGGCTGAGCGCCGCGCCCGGCTCTCCGCGCGCTTCCCCGGCGAGCGCCTCGTCGTCCCCGCGGGCAACCTCAAGACGCGCTCCAACGACACCGAGTACCCCTTCAGGGCCTCCGTCGAGTACGCGTATCTGACCGGCGACCAGACCGAGGACGGCGTCCTGGTCATGGAGCCCGAGGGCGCGACGGGCCACACCGCCACCCTGTACCTGCTCCCCCGCTCCAGCCGCGAGAACGGCGAGTTCTGGCTGGACGCCCAGGGCGAGCTGTGGGTCGGCCGCCGGCACAGCCTCGCCGAGAGCGAGCAGCGGTACGGAGTGCCCTGCGCGGACGTCCGCGAGGCCGCGGCGAAGCTGCGCGCGGCCGGCGGCCCGGTCCGGGTGGTGCGCGGCTACGACACGCAGGTCGAGGCGGCGCTCACCGACAAGGTGACCGCCGAGCGCGACGAGGAACTGCGTGTCTTCCTCTCCGAGCTGCGGCTGGTCAAGGACGCGTTCGAGGTGGACGAGCTGCAGAAGGCCGTCGACTCCACGGTGCGCGGCTTCGAGGACGTCGTCCGCGTGCTGGACAAGGCGGAGGCCACCAGCGAGCGCTACATCGAGGGCACCTTCTTCCTCCGCGCCCGCGTGGAGGGCAACGACGTGGGCTACGGCTCCATCTGCGCCGCCGGCCCGCACGCCACCACGCTGCACTGGGTGCGCAACGACGGCCCGGTCACCTCCGGCGAGCTGCTCCTGCTGGACGCCGGCGTGGAGACCCACACCCTCTACACCGCGGACGTCACCCGCACCCTCCCTGTCAACGGCCGCTTCGCCCCGCTGCAGCGCCAGATCTACGACGCGGTGTACGAGGCGCAGGAGGCCGGGATCGCCGCCGTCCGGCCGGGCGGCAAGTACCTCGACTTCCACGAGGCCGCACAGCGGGTGCTCGCCACCAAGCTGGTCGAGTGGGGCCTCGTCGAGGGTCCCGTGGACCGGGTGCTGGAGCTCGGCCTGCAGCGCCGCTTCACCCTGCACGGCACCGGCCACATGCTCGGCATGGATGTGCACGACTGCGCGGTGGCCCGCCGTGAGACCTACGCCGACGGCACGCTGGAGCCCGGTATGTGCCTGACGGTCGAGCCCGGCCTGTACTTCCAGCCGGACGACCTGACGGTGCCCGAGGAGTACCGCGGCATCGGTGTCCGTATCGAGGACGACATCCTGGTCACCGAGGACGGCAACCGGAACCTGTCCGCCGCGCTGCCCCGGACCGCCGAGGACGTCGAGCGCTGGATGGCCGAACTGAAGGGCTGACCGCATGAGACCGAGCGCGCCGTAGGCGCCGTACGCACGAACGCACCAGGAAGAGAGCACGCCTTGGTATCCCGGGTCCGCACCGGACTGCTGTCCGCGTTCCCCTTTCTCGCCATGGGGTGCGTCACCGTCATCGACCTGGTGGCGGGACCGGGAATCGGGCTGCTTCCGATGATGGCCCTGGGGCCCGCCTTCGCGGGGCTCATCGGCGGGATGGGGCGTACCGCGTTCATCGGCGCGCTGTCCGTGGCGCTCACCCTCGCGCTGAGCGGGTACAACGGGCTGCTGGGCGAGCGGCGCGGGGACACCACGCTGGTGTCGGTCAGCGGCGTCGCCGTGGCCTCGCTGCTGGCCACCGGGATGCGGCAGCGCCGCGAGGCGGAGCTGGCGAGCGTCCGGTCCATCGCGGAGGCCGCACAGCGGGTGCTGCTGCGCCCGGTGCCGCGCGGCGCGGGGCGGCTGCGTGTCGCCGTCTCCTACACCTCGGCGGTGGCGGAGGCCCGCATCGGCGGCGACCTGTACGAGGTGGTGACCTCCCCGCACGGCGTGCGGATCATCGTGGGGGACGTCCAGGGCAAGGGCCTGGAGGCGGTGGAGTCGGCCGCCGTGGTGCTCGGCGCGTTCCGCGAGGCGGCGTACGACGAGCCCGACCTGGTGGCCGTGGGGGAGCGGCTGGAGCGGGCGCTGGACCGGCATCTGCTGGGCGAGAAGTTCGTCACCGCCGTGCTCGCCGAGGTGCGCGAGAGCGAGGGCCGGGACCGGGCCGTGCTGCTCAACTACGGCCACCCCGCCCCGCTCGTCATCCGGTACGGCGGCGAAGTGCGCTTCGCCGAACCGCCCGAGCGCTCCCTCCCGCTGGGCCTGGGGCTGCACGGATCAGAGCCCCCGCGGCCGCACGAAGTGCCCTTCGCCCCCGGCGACCAGGTGCTCTTCTACACGGACGGCGTCACGGAGGCGCGGGACAGCGCCAACATCTTCTATCCGCTGGACGAGCGCGCGCACCTGCTCAAGGACAGCGATCCGGAGGGCGCGCTGGAGTCGGTGCGGCAGGACATCGAGGAGCATGTGCGCTCGCCGCTGCACGACGACGCGGCGATGCTGCTCCTCCGCTACCGGGAGGGCGGCGAGACGGCCGTCTCCGAGGCTCCCGGCACCTCCCTGGCCTCCGGTGCCCCCGAGGCCGTCTCAGGAGGCTGACGGCAGCGCCAGGCCGTCCGGAACGCCGTCCGGGACGCCGCGCCGCAGCACCTTGTCGAAGCTGACGACGGCGCCTCCGCTGTCCGGCCGGTTGCGGAACCGCACGTGGTCGGCGAGCGCCTCGATCAGGAAGAGCCCCCGCCCGCTCTCCGCCTCGTGGCACTCCCCGGGCGCGGCGTCCCCGCACCCCTCGGCGTCGGCGTCGGCGGGGAACCCGGGGCCGGAGTCGGCCACCTCGATCCGGCAGCGGTCGCCGTCCAGGTACGCCGTCACGCAGTACGCGCCCCGGCCGTGCTCCACGGCGTTCGCGCACGCCTCGGACAGCGCGAGCGACAGCTCGTAGGACGTGTCCGGGTCAGCGCCTGCCGCCTCCATCGCCCCCAGCAGCAGCCGTCGCGCGAGCGGCACACTGGCGGCTTCGCGCCGCAGCCGGAGAGACCACCACAAACTGCTCATGTCACCCTCCACCCGGCTCGACAGGGCCTGGCCACACGGGATACGTATTGCCTCGCACGAACCGTGCTACGCGGCCGCGCCGGGATGCCGCCCGTACGGCGGACGCGCAGGACGCCGCCCGTGTGCAAGGACCCGGCGTCCGGCGGATCCCCGGCGCGGTGCCGTCCTCCCGGGGCCGGGGCGGCCGGCCAGGGGGCCGACCGGGGCGGCCCCGGGGGGCCGAGCGGCCGCGGCCCGGTGAGAGAATGCTCCGGCCATGACTGCCAGCGCGGATCTGAGACTGCTGCGGGCCGCGGTGTTCGCCGCGGTCTGCGTCGCGCTCTCCGCCGCCGGGCACGCCGTCGCGGCCGGCACGTCCGTACCGGCCGTCTCGCTGGCGCTCGGTTTCGCCGCCGTCCTGGCCGTCGCGTACCCGCTGGCCGGACGGGAGCGGTCGCTGCCGGGCATCGCCGCCGTGCTGGCCGGCGCGCAGTTCGCCCTGCACACGCTGTTCGCGTGCGCGCAGCAGTTCGTCGCCCCGGGCGCCCGTCCGCACGGCGGATCCGGGGGCGTCCAGGCGCTGGCCCAGTCGCTGCTGTGCCACAACGGTGCCGAGCCGCTGAGCGACGCGCAGGCGCACCGGGTGGTCAGCCAGGCGGGACTGTCCGCGGGGGACGCCGTGCGGCAGGGAGCCGAGGGAGCCGTCGGACAGGGCGGACACGCGCCCTGGGGGGCCGCCTCCGCCGCGCCCGGGTTCCCCGACTCACCGCTCGACTGCCTGCGCGACGCGGCGCGCGCCGCGCTCGGGCTGCTCGACGCCCCCATGCTGATCGGCCATCTGCTCGCGGCGCTGGTGCTCGGCTGGCTGCTGCGCAGGGGCGAGGCGGCGCTGTGGCGGCTCATCCGGCTCTCCGCCGAGCTGGCCGTCGGCGCCGGCGCCGACGCCGGCGACATGGTGGCCGCACGCGCGCTGCGAGCGGCCCTCGCGTACGTACGGGCGCTGCACGCCGGGCTGCGGCCGCACGCACCCGTCCGTGTCCGCTTCGGGAGGGCGCGGGACGAGAGCGCTCCCCCGTCGCCCACGCTCCGGCACTCCGTGTGCCGACGGGGCCCGCCGACGACAGGAGCGGATTCGCTCACCCTCGCGGCCTGACGCACGCGCCGCGCGCCCTTCGTCCGAGAGGCGGCGCCTTCCGTGCGGGGCCGCTGTGCGCGCACGCCCAGGGGCCGTGCGCCACGTCGGACCTGTCCTGTCACTCCGCCCTGTCTCCACAGGGCGCGGCACTCCACGAGGAGCGCACTTCATGAGAACCGCACACCGCCGTGCTGCCGTCGTCGGCACCCTCGCCGCCGGCTCCGTCCTGCTGCTGGCCGTCCCGGCCTCGGCACACGTCACCGTCGACCCGGACGAGGCGCCCAAGGGCGGCTACGCCACGGTCAACTTCAAGGTGCCCAACGAGCAGGACGACGCCTCGACCGTCAAGCTCGAAGTGACCTTCCCCACCGACCATCCGCTCGCCTCGGTCATGCCGCAGCCGGTGCCCGGCTGGGACATCAAGGTCACCAAGTCCAAGCTGGACAAGCCGATCACCATGCACGGCCAGAAGATCACCGAGGCCGTCTCCAAGGTCACCTGGAGCGGCGGAAAGGTGAACCCGGGTCAGTTCCAGCAGTTCCCCGTCTCCATGGGGCAGCTGCCCGAGAAGGGCGGCCGGCTCGTCTTCAAGGCCCTGCAGACCTACGACAACAAGGACGTCGTACGGTGGATCGAGGAGCCGCAGAAGGGCGCGGCGGAGCCCGAGAACCCGGCTCCCGTCCTCAAGCTCACCGCGGCCGGCTCCGGCCACGGCGACGGGGAGGACGGCGACGGCAAGGCCGTCAGCACCGCCTCCAAGGACTCCGGCTCAGGCTCCGATGACAGCTCCGACACCACCGCACGGGTGCTCGGAGCCGTCGGTATCGCTGTCGGCGCCGCGGGTGTGGCGTTCGGCGCTCTCGCGGGCCGCCGCCGGTCCGCCCGATCCTGACCCCGGCGGCGCGGCCCGGCGGGCCGCGCCGCCCGTACCCATGGGAAAGCACTATGCGCAAGAGCTCCACTGTCACCGCGGCCGCCGCGTTCGCCGCCGCTGCCGCCCTCACCCTCAGCGCGTGCGGCTCGGACGGCGACTCGGACAGCAAGGCGGGAGCGACGAAGCCCGCCACCTTCGAGAAGCAGAAGAAGGGCGGCTCCGTCCTGGACACGCCGTTCGAGAAGCCCGACCTGACGCTCACGGACACGCACGGCAAGAAGTACGACATGATCGAGAAGACCAAGGGCCACCCGACGCTGCTCTACTTCGGCTACACCAACTGCCCGGACATCTGCCCGCTGACGATGAGCAACATCGCGGTGGCGAAGTCCAAGCTGCCCAAGAAGGTGCAGCAGGACCTGCGGGTCGTCTTCATCACCTCCGACCCCAAGCGGGACACCCCGAAGCAGCTCGGCACGTGGCTGCGCGGCCAGGACCCGTCCTTCATCGGGCTGACGGGTGACTTCGACACCATCCAGGCGGGCGCCCGCAGTGTCGGCGTCGCGATCGAGCCCTCGTACAAGAAGAAGAACGGCGACATCGTCTCCACGCACGGGGCGCAGCTTCTCGCGTTCTCCCCCAAGGACGACAAGGCGCACGTCCTCTACACCGAGCGCAACACCACACCGGAGGTCCTGGAGAAGGAACTGCCGAAGATCGCCAAGGGAGAGACCCCGTGAACCGCCGCAGCACCCTTGTGACCACCGCCACCGGACTCGGCGCCGCCCTGGCGCTCGTCCTCACCGGCTGCTCCTCCGACTCCGACTCCGGCTCCGACGCCGGGTCGGACGCCAAGAAGGCCAACGCCGAGGCGAAGGACTCCCCCCGGCTGACGGTGCGGGGCGCCTACGTGCCGCAGCCCGTGAACGGCAAGATGGCCGGCGGTTTCCTCACCGTCCGCAACTCCGGCGGCACGGCCGACAAGCTCACGTCGGTCAGCAGCGACATCGCGGGAGACGTGACGATGCACAAGACGGTCAAGCAGCAGATGCAGTCCGTCGCATCCTTCACCGTGCCCGCCGAGGGCTCGCTGAAGCTCGCGCGGGGCGGCAACCACCTGATGCTGATGGACCTCAAGCGGAAGCCGGCCGAGGGCGACACGGTGACCTTCGTGCTGCACTTCACCAAGTCCGGTCCGATCACAGTGAAGGCGCCCGTCAAAGCGATGAACTACGCACCCGGGCAGTGACGTTCATGGTCCGTACGGCCCGTCCCGCCGCCGGCGCGCTGCTGGCCGCGCTGCTCGGCACGCTGTGCGTGCTGGGCGGCGCCTCGCCGGCCGCCGCGCATGCGGCGCTGACCGGCAGCAGCCCGGCCGAGGGGTCGGTGGTGAGCAGCGCGCCCCGGCAGGTCACCCTCACCTTCTCGGAGGGGGTGACCATGTCGGACGGCTCGCTGCGCGTGCTCGACCCGCACGGCAAGCGCGTGGACACCGGCGCCGTGCGGGACGTCGGAAAGGGCGGCGCCGTGCGGCGGGCCACCGCCTTGAAGCCGGGCCTCGCCGACGGTACGTACACCGTCGCCTGGCAGGCCGTCTCCGCCGACAGCCACCCGGTCTCGGGCGCCTTCACGTTCTCCGTCGGCCACCCGTCCAAGACCACCGCCACGGCCCCCGGCCAGGGCGGGGAGGCGGGCGGCGGCACGGTCGGCACGCTCTATGACACGGCGCGCTATGCGGCTTATGCCGGGTTCATCCTGCTGGTCGGCGGTGCGGCTTTCGTACTCGTCTGCTGGCCGCGCGCCGCCGGGGCCCGGACGGTGCAGCGGGTGACCGTCGCCGGCTGGACGACCCTGCTCGCCGCGACGCTGGCGCTGCTGCTGCTGCGCGCCCCGTACACCGGCTCCGGGCGGCTGGCCGACGTTCTCGACCTCGGCGGGCTCCGGGACGCCGTGGGCACCAGACCGGGCACGGCACTCGTCGCCCGGCTGCTGCTGCTCGCGGCGGCGGCGCTGTTCGTGTCCGTGCTGTTCGGCGCGTACGCGCGGCGGCGCGCGGAGGGCGACGCACGGGCCGCACGCGACCTGCGCGCCGGACTGGCCATGGGCGGCACCGCGGTCGCCGTGGGACTGGCTTCCACCTGGGCCATGGCCGAGCACGCCTCCACCGGCATCCAGCCGGGCCTGGCCGTTCCCGTGGACGTCGTCCACCTGCTGGCCGTCGCCCTGTGGCTGGGCGGACTGGCGGCGCTGCTGACGACTCTGCGCTGGGGACCGCCACCGCCCCGCTCCGCCGTGCGCCGCTTCTCCGGGACAGCGCTCGGCTGTGTCACCGCGCTGGCGGCGACGGGGCTGTACCAGTCCTGGCGGCAGGTCGGCTCCTGGAGCGCGCTCGGCGGCACCCGGTACGGGCAGCTACTGATCGCCAAGATCGCGCTGGTCGCCCTCCTGGTGGGCCTCGGCTGGTTCTCCCGGCGGTGGACGGCGCGGCTGTCGGAGCTCCCGGACCACGACGTCCCGGACAGCGGCGACGTCCCGTCGACGGGAGGGGGCGTCCTGTCGACGGGAGAGCGGGCGCCCGCAGAGGAGACGACGGCACGGGAGCCCTCGGAGCCCACAGGCCCCGGGGAGGGCGCCGAGAGGGGCCCACAGGGCTCCGTACCCGACCCGGTGCGCGCCGCGCAGCTCGCCCGGCAGCAGGCCGCCGTCACCGCGGCCCGGCGCCGGCGGGAGCGGGACGCCGACACCGAGCGCGGCGGGCTGCGCCGCTCGGTGCTGGCGGAGGCCGCCGTCGCCGTCGTCGTCCTGGCCGTCACCACGGTCCTCACCAGCACGGAGCCGGGGCGCACCGAGGAGGAGGCAGCGGCGGCCGGGCCCGCGAAGGCCACGGACAGCGGGCCGGCGCCGAGCGGCCCGGTCCGCCTCACCATCCCCTTCGACACCGGGGGTCCGAACGGCAAGGGAACGGCGAAGCTCCGTGTCTCCCCCGGCCGCGGCGGCACCGGCAACACGCTGGAACTGCGCACCACAGCGCCGGGCGGCGCACCGCTCGACGCACGCGAGGTGAAGGTCGCGCTGTCCCTGCCCGCCGAGGACCTGGGGCCGCTGCCCGTACGGCCCAGGGCCGTGCAGGGCGAGAAGGGGCACTGGCGGGCCACCGGAGTGCGGTTCCCGATGCCGGGCACCTGGCGGTTCGCGCTGACCGTCCGTACCTCGGACATCGACCAGATCACCGAGTCCAAGACCGCGAAGATCGGCTGAACCATGACGCACCAGGCATCTGACGACAAGGACAAGGACACGAAGCGGAAGAGCGGCCAGAGGAACGGCCAGGAGCAGGGCCGGGGGGCGGCGAGCAGGGGGACGCGCACGGCTGACGCCCCCGCAGCCGACGCCCCCGCGGCGGGCGTCAGCCGGCGTCGCCTGCTGGGCACCGCCGCGGTCACCGGTGCGGCCGGACTGGCGCTCGGCGGCGCGGGCGGCGCGTACGCCGGCGCCGCCACCCGCGACGACCCGCCCACCGCGCTCAGCACGCTGGGCTCCGGCCAGGTGCCGTTCCACGGTGTGCACCAGGCGGGCATCGCCACGCCCGCCCAGGCGCACGCCCATCTGGCCGCCTTCGACCTCGCCGCCGGCGCAGGGCGCAAGGAGGCCACCGCGCTGCTGCGCCGCTGGTCGCACACGGCGCGGCGGCTGATGGCGGGCGAGCCCGCCGAGGGCGCGCCGCGGGACACCGGTGTCGCGCTGGACGCAGGGCCGTCCTCGCTCACCGTCACCTTCGGCTTCGGCCGTACGTTCTTCGGCCGTACGGGGCTGCACAAGCAGTTGCCCGCCGAGCTGGCGCCGCTGCCCGACTTCTCCTCCGACGCCCTGGACAAGGAACGCTCGGACGGCGACCTGTGGATCCAGATCGGCGCCCAGGACGCACTGGTCGCCTTCCACGCACTGCGCGCGCTCCAGCGCGAGGCGTGGAAGGCGGCCACCCTGCGCTGGCAGATGACCGGCTTCAACCGCTCGCCCGGTGCCACCGCGCGCCCCATGACGGCGCGCAATCTGATGGGCCAGGTGGACGGCACCAACAATCCCGACCCGGCCGTCGCGGCGGACCGGAAGAAAATCTTCGTCCCGGAGAACGGCTCGCCGTCCTGGATGGCGGGAGGTTCGTACGCGGTCGTACGGCGCATCCGGATGCTGCTCGACAAGTGGGACAAGGAGTCGCTGGCCGCGCAGGAGAAGGTGATCGGACGGCGCAAGTCGGACGGCGCGCCGCTGTCGGGAGGGAGCGAGCACACCAAGCCCGACCTGGAGAAGCGCTCCGGGGGTTCGGTCGCCATCGCGGCCGACGCGCACATCAGGGTGTCGGCGCCGGAGACGAACGGCGGGGCGGCCATGCTGCGCCGCCCGTTCTCCTACCACGACGGGTTCCGGGAGGACGGCGCCCCGGACGCGGGTCTGCTGTTCGTCGCCTGGCAGGCGGACCCGCTGCGGGGCTTCGTCACGGTGCAGCGGAAGCTGGACCGGGGGGACGCGCTGTCGGCGTTCATCCGGCACGAGGCGAGCGCGCTGTTCGCCGTGCCGGGCGGGCCGCGCGAGGGCGAGTACGTGGGGCAGCGGCTGCTCGAAACCTGAGATCGCGGGGCCGTACGGCCCGGTGCGCGTTTACCGTGTCCGCATGCCACCAGCGAGCCGCTATACCTATCTGGGTCCCGAGGGGACCTTCACCGAAGCCGCCCTGCACACCCTCCCCGAAGCCGCCACCCGCGAGCTGACACCCATGGTGTCGGTGCCCACCGCGCTGGACGCGGTGCGCAGCGGGGAGGCGCAGGCCGCGTTCGTGCCGATCGAGAACTCGGTGGAGGGCGGGGTGACCGCGACCCTCGACGAGCTGGCCGCCGGCAGCCCGCTGATGATCTACCGGGAGGTGCTGCTGCCCATCACCTTCGCCCTGCTCGTCCGGCCCGGGACGCCGCTCGGCGACGTCAAGACGGTGACCGGTCACCCGGTCGCACAGCCGCAGGTCCGCAAGTGGCTGGGGGCGAACCTGCCCGACGCGCTGTGGGAGTCGGCCGCCTCGAACGCCGACGGCGCCCGGCTGGTGCAGGAGGGGCGGTACGACGCGGCGTTCGCCGGCGAGTTCGCGGCCGCGCCGTACGGGCTCGAACCGCTGGTCACGGACATCCACGACGCGGAGAACGCGGTGACGCGGTTCGTGCTGGTGGGCCGCCCGGCGCGGCCCGCCGCGCCGACCGGCGCCGACAAGACCTCAGTGGTGTTCTGGCTGCGCACGGACCATCCGGGTGCGCTGCTGGAGGTGCTCCAGGAGTTCGCCGCGCGGGGCGTGAACATGATGCGCATCGAGTCGCGGCCGACCGGCGAGGGCATCGGCCGGTACTGCTTCTCGATCGACTGCGAGGGCCATGTGCAGGACCGCAGGGTGGGCGACGTGCTGATGGGCTTGAAGCGCGCGTGCCGCGAGGTGCGCTTCCTCGGCTCGTATCCGCGAGCCGACGCCCAGCAGCCGACGCTGCGGGAGGGCACCACGGACGAGGACTTCGTGACTGCCGCCGATTGGCTGACGCGGTGCCTGGACGGCCGGAGCTGACGCGCTCTGTGAGTTATCCACAGGCTGCTGCCCGGCGCTGTGGACAAGTCGACAGACAAAGCGGACTCTGTCGACAAAGCAGCATGCAGACCACATCTCCGTCCACAGCACTCCTCCCTGCCCTCGTCACCACAATTCCCTTGATCAACTCTTTGGAGTGAGCAAAACTAGCGCGAAAGAGTGTGTATTTCGAGTTTGAGGCGGGAATTATGCGCCAGCCGAACTGACAGCGGAATGATCTCATCCAATTTCCACAGGCTGTCATGCGGACCTGTGGACAACTCCGTGGACAACTGCCCGGCTGTGGATAAGTGCGGGAGCACGGCCCCTCCAACTCGCCCCGCCCGGCGCCCAGATCGGGACACCCGCGTCAACACGGAGAAAGGGGACTCCCCGAAAGGGATCCCCCTTTAAGATCCACTCCCACCGGAATATATACCCCTTAATTTGGACAAAACCCCACCAAAGCCATATCGAGTCGAGGGCTGTCACCGCCCCCCGGTAGGCTGGCCGCGTGATTGACCTTCGCCTGCTCCGTGAGGACCCCGACCGTGCGCGCGCCTCGCAGCGCGCCCGTGGAGAGGACGTCGGCCTCGTCGACGCGGTGCTCTCCGCCGACGAGCGGCGCAGGGCGTCCAGCTCCCGCTTCGACGAGCTGCGCGCCGAGCAGAAGCAGCTCGGCAAGCTGATCCCCAGGGCGGAGGGCGAGGAGAAGGCGGAGCTGCTGCGCCGCGCGGGCGAGCTGTCCACCGCCGTCAAGACGGCCGACGCCGAGCAGGGCGAGGCCGCGGAGGAGACCCAGCGGCTGCTGCTCCGGCTGGGCAACCTGATCCACCCCGAGGTGCCGGTCGGCGGCGAGGAGGACTTCACCCTCCGCGAGACCATCGGCACCCCGCGCGACTTCGCGGCCGAGGGCTTCGAGCCCAAGGACCACCTGGAGCTCGGCCAGGCGCTCGGCGCCATCGACGTCGAGCGCGCCGCCAAGGTGTCCGGCTCGCGGTTCTACTACCTCACCGGGGTCGGCGCCCTCCTGGAGCTCGCGCTGGTGAACGCCGCCGTCGCCAAGGCCACCGAGGCGGGCTTCACCCCGATGCTCACCCCCGCGCTGGTCAGGCCGGACGCCATGGAGGGCACCGGCTTCCTCGGCCAGGCCGCCCAGGACGTCTACCACCTGGAGAAGGACGACTTCTATCTGGTCGGCACCTCCGAGGTCCCCCTCGCCGGGTACCACAAGGACGAGATCATCGAGGCCGACCGCCTCCCCCTGCGGTACGCCGCGTTCTCCCCGTGCTTCCGCCGCGAGGCCGGTTCGTACGGCAAGGACACCCGGGGCATCTTCCGTGTCCACCAGTTCGACAAGGTCGAGATGTTCTCCTACGTCGCGCCCGAGGAGTCCCAGGAGGAGCATCTGCGGCTGCTGGAGTGGGAGAAGGAGTGGCTGTCGGGGCTGGAGCTGCCGTTCCAGGTGATCGACGTGGCCACCGGCGACCTGGGCGCCTCCGCCGCCCGCAAGTACGACTGCGAGGCGTGGATCCCCACCCAGGGCAAGTACCGCGAGCTGACCTCCACGTCGGACTGCACCGAGTTCCAGTCCCGCCGCCTGTCCATCCGGGTGCGGGACGGCAAGCAGGTACGCCCCCTCGCGACACTGAACGGCACGCTGTGCGCCGTCCCGCGCACCATCGTCGCCCTGCTGGAGAACCACCAGCGGGAGGACGGCTCGGTGTGGCTGCCGCCCGTCCTGCGGCCGTATCTGGGCGGACGCGAGGCGCTTGAGCCGGTAGCCCGGTGAGCGGCGCCCCCGCGCCGTACGGCCTGGTCGCGACCGATCTCGACGGCACGCTGCTGCGCTCCGACGGCACCGTCTCGGAGCGCACCCGCGCCGCGCTGGACGCCGTGTGCGCGAACGGCGCGGCGCACATCATCGTCACCGGGCGCGCGGTGCCGTGGACGCGCCCCGTGCTGCAGGAGCTGGGCTACGACGGCCTGGCCGTGTGCGGACAGGGCGCGCAGGTGTACGACGCCGGTGCCGGGCGGATGCTGACCTCCGTCACGCTGGACCGGCGGCTCGCCCAGCTGGCGCTGGCCAGGATCGAGGAGGAGGTCGGCCCGCTCGCGCTCGCCGCCTCGCGGGACGGCGAGGACGGCGAGGTGCTCATCGGGCCCGGCTACCGGATGACCGGCCCGCTGGAGATGGTCCCCTACGAGGACCCCGCCGAGGTGTGGGCTGCGCCGCTCAACAAGATGTACGTGCAGCACCCCACGCTGGACGACGACACACTGGCGGCGGCCGCCCGGCGGGCAGCGGGCGACCTGGTGGGCGTGACGATGTCCGGCGAGGGGATCGTCGAGCTGCTCCCCCTCGGCCTCAACAAGGCCAGGGGGCTCTCCCTGGCCGCACGCCGCCTCGGCATACCGCCGTCCGCCACCCTCGCGTTCGGCGACATGCCGAACGACATCCCGATGTTCGCCTGGTCGGCACGAGGCATCGCGATGAAGAACGCGCACAGCGAGCTGCTCTCGGTGGCCGACGAGGTCACCGCGTCCAACGACGAGGACGGCATCGCCCTCGTCCTGGAACGCCTCCTGGAGGACCGGGGATAAGCCGGTCGCGCAGTTCCCCGTGCCTTTGACCGGGCGCGCCTAGCGCGGCGGGACGTAGGGGCCCGGCCCCTTCAGCGTGCGGATCATCGCGAACGTCTCCACCTGCCGTACGTCCGGCAGCCGCGCGACCGGCCCGGTCAGATACGCGTACAGCGCCGCCGTGTCCCGGCACACGGCGATGGCGAAGAGGTTCGCCGCCCCGGTCGTCGCGCAGGCGAAGGCCACCTCCGGGTGTGCCGCCAGCGCCTCCCCCGTGGCGACGAGCCCGGAAGGCGGCACGGAGAGCCAGAGCCCGACGCGCGAACTGAGCCCGTACAGCTGGTGGCTGGAGTCGACGTCGAAGTACAGCGCCCCGTTCGCGCGCAGCTCGGCCATCCGGCGGCGCACGGTGCTGGGCGACCATCCCGTGGCGGCGGCGAGTTCGGCGACCGGTGTGCGGCCCTCCCGGGCGAGCACCTCCAGCAGCCGGTGGTCGTCCGGGGCCAGCACGACAGGCTCGCCGGGCGGCTCGGCCGGAGGCGGGGCCAGCGCGGCGACCTGCTCGGGGCTGAGCATCCCGGACTTGAGGACGAGCCCCTGGGCACCGCCGAAGAACTGGTGCAGCTGGCAGTACGCGTGCACGCCCAGCACCCCGCGGGTGCGCGGCAGGTCGCGCAGCAGCAACAGGTCCCCCTGGGAGTCGGCTTCGGCGCCCGACCTGGCCACCGCACTGACCTCCGTACCGCCGGCGACCATCGCCACCCAGGAGGTGTCCGTCCTGCGTGTCAGTGCCCGGCCGATCGGTACGGCGGCGTCGGGGGTGGCCTGGACGCGGAGGAACCACACCGTCTCGCCGAGTACCTCCGGCTCGGTCAGCCCCAGGACGCGCACCAGGCCGCCGGAGCGGAGCTTGGTGTAGCGGCGGGCCACCGTCTGGTCGGAGACCCCCAGCACCTCCGCGATCCGCGCGAACGGGGCCCTGCCGTCGAGCTGCAGCGCATGCCCGATCTGCCGGTCCAGGTCGTCCAGCGACGGCAGCTCGCGGCGCCCCGCACGAGGTATGTCGGTTTCCACCATGCTCATGCTAGACAGCGTCGGATTCCGCCGCAGCTCCGATGCCGGCTGGGGCGCCGTGCGGGTCCGCTCCCACGCTGGCGGCATGACGAACAAATGGTGGCCGCTGACGGCCATATGTCTCGGCGGCTTCATGCTGCTCATTGACGTGACCATCGTGAACACGGCGCTGCCGGAGATGGCGCGCTCGCTGCACGCCTCCTTCACCGCGCTCCAGTGGGTCGTGGACATCTACGCGGTCGCGCTCGCCGCGCTGCTGATGGCCGCGGGCTCCCTGGCCGATCTGCACGGCAGGCGCCGGGTGTTCACGCTGGGTCTCGCCGTGTTCGCGCTCTCCTCGCTGGTGTGCGGTCTGGCTCCGGACGAGGGCACGCTGATCGCGGCGCGCGCCGTGCAGGGCGCCGGCGCCGCGGCCGTGTTCGCGGCCAACGCGCCGCTGATCACCGCCACGTACCAGGGCCGGGACCGGGCGATCGCGTTCGGCGTCTGGGGCGCGGTGAACGGCGCCGCCACCGGTTTCGGACTGACGCTGGGCGGGCTGCTGACCGAGTACGCCGACTGGCGGGCGATCTTCTTCATCAACCTGCCGATCTCCGCGGTGGCCGTGTGGATCACGCTCCGCACCGTCCCGGAGTCCAGGGCGCCGGCCGGCCCCGCGGGTGGCCGCAGGGGGATCGACTGGCCGGGTGCCGGGCTGTTCACCCTGGCCGCGGGAGCCCTGACGTACGGGCTGGTGCGGGGCGGTGAGGCGGGCTGGACGGACCGCTGGGCCCTGCTGGCGCTGACGGTGGCCCCGTCCGCCGCTGTGGGCTTCGTCCTGGCCGAGCGGGGCCGCAGGGCGCCGCTGCTGGACCTGTCGCTGCTGCGGCGGCCCTCGTTCGCCGTGCTGATGGCCGCCGCCCTGCTGACGCAGGCGGCCGCCTTCACCCACCTCGTCTACAGCTCGCTGTGGGCGCAGTCGGTGCTGGGCATGAGCCCCCTGGCGGCGGGCGCTTCGATGCTGCCCATGGCGGGCGCGGCCTTCCTGGTGTCCGGGGTCGGCGGCCGGTTCTTCCTGCGGATGCGGCCGCAGTTGCCGCTGGGCACCGGGATCCTGGTGATCGGCTGCGGTGTGCTGCTGATGACCCTGGTGGGACCGGGTTCGTCGTGGACGGCGCTGCTGCCGGGCGCCGTGGTGATCGGGGTCGGCGTGGGGATGTCGCTGACCGTGCTGATGTCCGCGGCGCTGGGCGCCGCGCCCCCGGAGCGCGCGGGCATGGCGAGCGGCGCCGTCAACACCTCCCGGCAGCTCGGCTACGCGCTGGGGGTGGCCGTCCTGGGCACCGTCTTCGCCTCCCGGGTGGCCGGCGTGCTGGGCGCACACGGCGTTCCGCACGGCGCTGCGGACGCGGTGAGCGGCGGCCAGGCCGGGGAGGCGGGCGTGCCCATGGGACTGGTGCGGGAGGCGTTCGCAGCGGGCCTCGACCGGATCTTCGTGATCTGCGGGGTGACCGCGCTGCTGGTCGGCGTCGCGGTGCTGGTGGTCGTCCGGGAGCACGCCCCCGGGCACGGGGAGCCGCCGGAGCGGCCGAAGGAGCGTCCGGGCGGCGCTCAGCCGTCCGAGGCCGCCGGGGCTGCCGGAGCCGCCGAGGCCGCCGGAGCCGTCCCGTAGAGCGCGAGAACGCCTGAGGCGCGCTCCACGAGCAGGGCACGCGCCTCAGGCGGATCTGTCACCTCGACCCAGGCGGCGAACTGCAGCAGCAGGGTGACCGCCGCGAGGAGCGGGAACGCCATCCGGACGGTCACCCATGCGCTCTCCGCGTCCCCCTCCGTGCTCTCCTCCGCGTCCTGCTCCGCGTCCTGCTGGTGATGCGCTCCGCGCCGCGCGGGTACGTCGGTCACGTAGCGCCCCAGGAAGCGCAGGAACATGTCGAGCCGCTCCCGCCGCACCCGCACGGTCACCCGCACCGGGTTCGGCCGCTCCTCGACGCGGCGGCGCAGCACCTCCCACACCTCGGCCAGTTCGACGCCCTCCCGGCGCCGTACGGGCGCGTCCGTGACGGTCGCCGCGGCGATGCGGTCCACGCGGAAGAGGGCGGCCGTGCCACGGCGGTCGGCGACGAGGTACCAGATCCCCCCTTTGCTCACCAGGCCGTACGGATCGACGGTGTACGTACGGTGGCGCTCCGCGCCGCTGTGCCGGTAGCGGATGCGCAGCCGCCGGTCCGCGAACACCCCGGTGTGCAGGACGTCCAGGTCGACCGCCGGCTGTTCGGCCGCCAGCCAGGGGCCCGGGTCGACGATGATGCGGCGCCGGATCAGCTCGGCGGCGGGGCGGTGCGGCGCGGGCAGCGCGGCCATCACCTTGCGCAGCGCCGAGCCGAGCGCGCCCTCCAGGCCGAGCGCCGTATGGGCGCCCTCCGCCGCCAGGACGAACAGGGCGCGCGCCTCGTCGGTCGTCAGTCCGCTGACGTCCGTACGGAAGCCCGGCAGCAGCGCGATGCCGCCGTTCCGGCCGCGCTCCGCGTAGACGGGCACGCCCGCCGCGGAGAGGGAGTCGATGTCGCGGTAGATCGTGCGCGGCGAGACCTCCAGCCGCTCGGCCAGCTCGCCGGCCCGGACGCGGCCGCGGGTCTGGAGGAGCAGCAGGATCGACAGAAGGCGGTCGGATTTCACGCCTCCAGGGTGCCTCGGAAACTTGACGGCCGATGTCCAGTTATCGCGGAAGACTCCCCGCTGTCTGGAAGGAGACACCGTGAACGAGACACCCGCCGTGACGGATCCGCGTCCCCGTTTCGACCAGGCCGCCGACCGGCTGGCAGCACTCGTCGGCTCCGTGCGGCCCGAGCATCTGGAGCGGCCCACACCGTGTGCGGAGTTCGCCGTACGCGAGCTGCTGGGCCATGTGACCGGCGTGATGCGGCGCGTCGCGCACGTCGGGCGGGGAGGCGCGTCGCATGACATGTCCACCCAGGTGACGGGCGTCACCGACAGTGGCTGGGCGGCGGCCTTCGCGGACGCGGCACAGCAGGCGCGCGCGGCCTGGGCGGACGGCGCCCGGCTGGCGGACACCGTCGCGGCGCCCTGGGGCGAGGCACCGGGCCGCACCGCGCTGGAGGTGTGGACGATGGAGACGGTCGCGCACACCTGGGACCTCGCGCGGGCGCTCGGCCGGCCCAGCGGCCCGGACGAAGGGCCGGCCGCCGCCGCGCTGGAGACCGCCCGGAGGATGCTGCCCGGGGACATGCGCGGTGAGGGCGTGCCGTTCGGCCCGGTGCACGAGGTGCCCGGGGACGCGGACGCGTACGCACGGCTGGCCGCCTGGCTGGGCCGGGACCCGGAGTGGGCGCCGCCCGGCGGGATGCTGCTCACGCCCGGCGACGAGGGCTACGACGCGGAGTGCGAGGGCTTCCAGGCGGGCGACCGGCACCGGCCGGACGAGGTGGTCCTCGCCCGGTCCGCCGAGGACGTACGGCAGGCGGTGGCGGACGCGCGGCGGCGCGGGCTGCCGGTGGCCGTGCAGGCGACGGGGCACGGCCTGGCGCGCTCCGCGCGCGGCGGCGTGCTGGTCAGCACGCGCCGGATGACGGGCATCCGGGTGGACCCCGAGGCGCGCACCGCCTGGGTCGAGGCGGGCGTCCGTGCGGGGGACCTGGTGGCCCAGGCGGGGCGGTACGGCCTGGCGCCGGTCAACGGCTCCTTCCCGGGCGTGGGCGTCGTCTCGTACGTGCTGGGCGGCGGGGTCGGCGTTCTGGGGCGGCGGTACGGCTACGCGACGGACCATGTGCGCCGGATCGAGGTGGTCACGGGCGACGGGCGGCTGCGGCAGGTCACCGCCGGGAGCGATCCGGAGCTGTTCCGCGGGCTGCGCGGGGGCGGGGGCGGCCTCGGCGTGGTCACCGGGATGGAACTGGACCTGGTGCCCGTGGAGCGGATCTACGGCGGCAGGCTGGTCCACGACGGCGGCGCGGGGGCCGCTGAGGAGATTCTGGCCGCCTGGCGGGAGTGGACGCGCACGGTCCCCGAGGAGATGTCCTCCGCCCTCTCGCTGCTCCCCCTGCCCGACGTGCCCGACGTGCCCGAGCCGCTGCGCGGGCGCTACCTGGCGCAGGTGCACATCGCGTTCACCGGGTCGCGGGAGGACGGCGAGAAGCTGGTCGCGACGCTGCGCGCGACACTCGGGGAGCCGCTGGTGGACGAGCTGCGGGAGATGCCGTACACGGAGTCGGCCTCGGTCTTCAGCGAGCCGGACGCACCGCACGCCTACCGCAGTGACAACGTGCTGCTGGACGAGGGAGGGCTCGGCCCGGACGAGGTGAGCGGCGTGCTGCGCGAGGCCGGTCCGGACGCCGGGGTGATGTGCGTCCTCGGGGTGCGCCATCTGGGCGGCGCGTTCGCCCGCGGGTCCGGGGCGCCGGACGCGGTGGGCCACCGGGACGCCGCCTATCTGCTGTCCGTGCTCTCCCCGCTCGACGGCACGGACAGCGGGACGGTACGCGCGCTGCACGGCCGCGCCCTGGACGCGGTCCGCGGGCACACGCTGGGGCGGCGGCTGAACTTCCTGTACGGCCCGCAGGACGAAGCCACCGTACGGGCGTGCTACGAGCCCGCGGACCTGGAGCGGCTGCACGCCCTCAAGGAGGCGTACGACCCGGTGGACCTGTTCCGCTTCACCCAGGGGCTGCCCGAGGCCGGGTAGCCCCACGTGACCGGTGGGCCCCGGGGCGGGGCCCACCGGCCGTGTACCGTCAGTTGTAGGATGACTGGGCAACCGGGCGAATCACTGAGCGGAAGAGACGGGTACCGGTATGACCTTGCGCGCGGCGGGACGGCAGTCCCTGGTCGACACCGTGGTCACCGAGCTGCGCGCGCAGCTCACGGCGGGCGAGTGGCCCGTCGGCGAGCGCATTCCCACCGAGCACGACCTGGCCGAGCAGCTCCAGGTCGGCCGGAACACCGTCCGGGAGGCGGTGCGCGTCCTCGTGCACTCCGGCATGCTCCGGTCCCGCCAGGGCGAGGGCACCTTCGTGGTCTCCCACACCGACCCCGGCGAGGTCGTGCGCGGCGTGCGCCGCGCGGACGTGCGCGACGTGCTGGAGCTGCGGATCGCGCTGGAGGCCGAGGGCGCCCGTCTCGCCGCGCTGCGGCACCTCCCCGGGGACCTGGACCGGATGCGCGCCGCGCTGGACGCACAGGCCGCCTTCCAGGACGAGGAGGGGCTGCCCGCGCACGGCCGGGTCGAGCTGTACGCCGAGCACGACATCGAGTTCCACATCGCGGTGGTGGACGCCGCGCACAACTCCGCGCTGAGCGCGACGTACGGCTGGTTCAGCACCTCCGTGCGCGAGGCGCTGGTCGCCTCGCTGCTCGACGCGCGGATGCCCCGCATCCACGCCGACGACCACTACACGCTGGTGGACACCATCGCGAGCGGCGATCCGGAGGCCGCGGAGCGGGCAGCGAGGGAGCTGCTCGCGAAACCGAAGCAGGCCGTGGACGCGCTGCTGACGAACGAGAGCTGAAAGAGGGCACCACACCGTATGTCGCCGGACCACCAGGAAGGGCTCAAGGACGGGCTCAGCACGGAAGAGCTCATCGAGGCCGAACTGATCGACGCCGAGGAGGACCTGGCGCCCTCGCCCCCCGTGGCGGCGGCGCGTGTCCGGCTGCGGGCGCACCCGCTGCTGGTGCTGCTGGGCATCGTGCTGGCCTCGCTGAACATGCGCGCCGCGCTCGCCGGGGTCTCCCCGGTGCTCGGCGACATCAGCGACAGTTTCGGGCTGACGTCGACCACGGGCAGCCTGGTGACGACCATTCCGCTGGTCTTCATGGGCGTGGCCTCGCCGCTGGCGCCCCGGCTCGCGCGCCGCTGGGGCACCGAGGCGGTGCTGTTCGGCGCGCTGGTGCTGCTGGCCGGCGGGATCGCGCTGCGGATCGCGCCGCCCGTGGTGGCGCTGTTCGCCGGGTGCGCGGTCGTCGGCACCGGTATCGCGCTGCTGAACGTCCTGATGCCCGGCCTGATCAAGCGGGACTTCCCGGAGCGGGCGGCCGGGATGACGGCGCTCTACTCCACGGCGATGATCCTGGGCGCCACCGCCTCGGCCGCAGCGGCCGTGCCGCTGGAGCACGCGCTGGGCGGCTGGCGCGGTTCGCTGGTCTCCTGGGCCCTGCTGGCGGCCGTGGCGGCGCTGGTCTGGCTGCCGCAGGTGCTGCTCGCACGGCGCGGCACCGGGCACGGCCAGGCGGCGGCCGTCCCGGCCCACCCGGGGCAGGACGCGGCGGGGCCGAATCTGACGCGCTCCCGTCTGGCGTGGCAGGTGACGCTGTTCATGGGTTCGCAGTCCCTGATCGCCTACGTGACGATCGCCTGGATGCCGACCCTGCTCACCGACCACGGGATGAACCGGTCCACGGCCGGCCTGGTCTTCGCGTTCAGCACGCTGGTGCAGATGGCGGGCTCGTTCGTCGTGCCGACGCTGGCCGGGCGGATGCGCGGGCAGCGGGCGCTGGCGACGGCGGTGTCGTCGCTGATGGCCGCCGGGATCGCCGGTCTGCTGGCAGCGCCGGTGGCCGGAGCGTGGCTGTGGGCGGCGCTGCTGGGCGTCGGCCAGGGCGGCGCGCTCGGCCTGGCGCTGACCATGATGGTGCTGCGCTCCGGTGACGCGCACACGGCAGCCCGGCTGTCCGGCATGGCGCAGACCTGGGGCTATCTGCTGGCCGCCGTCGGGCCGCTGCTGCTCGGCGCCGTGCACCAGGCGACCGGCGGCTGGACGGTCCCGCTGGTGCTGCTGCTGTGCGTGTGCGCCGGGCTGGTGCTGCTCGGCCTCGGCGCCGGGCGCGAGGGACGGATCGACGCACCCGGCGCACGGCGCTGAGAGCGTTCCGCCCGCCGGAGCGGTGCCCCGCGCCGGGCCCCGCACCGGCGGAACGCCCGCCGACGGGCGTTCCGTCGGCGGGGGCCCGTCGGCAGGGGCCCGTCGGCAGGGGCCCGTCTGCGGGGCGCCTACTCCTCGCCGGCCAGCGTCAGGGTGCGCAGCTTCTGACCCGCGAACCAGGTGCCGCCCACCGTGACGACGGCCAGCAGCACCAGCGCGGCGGGGAGCGCGACGGACGAGGAGACGTCGGCGCCGTTGCCCGCGACCTTCTCCGCCAGCGCGAGCGCCCACTGCTGCACGCTCAGCGTCTTGGCGCCCTCCACCAGGCTGCCGACGAGGGCCTCCCAGATGAGCGCGTAGCCCAGGCCGATGACGACGGCGTGCCTGCTGACCGTTCCGAGCAGCAGGAAGAGCGCGCTGTAGGCGATGGAGGCGACCGCGGCGGCGAGCGCGAAGGCGACCGCGATGTCCTGGCTGTTGCCGTTCAGGATGAACCCGGCCACCAGGACCGGCACGGCCGTGAAGGCGACCGTCACGCCGATGGCGACGACGAGCTTGGTGACGATGATGGTGGGCCGCTTGACGGGCTTGGCGAGCAGGTAGACGACGGACCCGTCGTCGATCTCCGGCCCGATCGCGCCGGTGCCGGCGATCACGCCGACCAGGGGCACCATGGTGGCCAGCGCGAAGCCGCCGAGGAGTTCGCTGGTGACCTCGTCGTCCGCGCCGGTCATACCGCGCACGGCGGCGGCCACGACGAGCAGCAGCACCGGCAGCGCGGCCAGCATCAGCGCACGGCGGCGGCCGAGGAGCGCCCGGTACGTCAGCCGGGCGACTGTGGGGTTGAACATCGGTAAGGGCTCCCTTCGGGCCGCTCAGGCAGCGACGAGGTACGAGAAGACGCTCTCCAGGGACTCGTCGGAGGGCGAGACGGCGTAGAGCGTGATGCCGGCCTCGCGGGCGACGCGCGGGAGGAGTTCGGTGAACCGGGTGAAGTCGATGGCCTGGATGCGCAGCGCCTGCTCGCTCCAGTCCAGCTCGATGCCCGCCGTGGACGCGTCGGCGATGAGCGCGGCGGCCAGCCGGCGGTCGTCGCTGGAGCGGACCAGGTAGCGGTGCGGACGGTCCGTCATCAGACGGCGGATCTTGCGGAAGTCGCCACTGGCGGCATGCCGCCCGGCGACGACCACCTCGATGTGCGAGGCCAGTTGCTCGACCTCCTCCAGGATGTGTGAGGAGAACAGCACCGTGCGCCCCTCGTCGCCCATCCGGCGCAGCAGCTCCATCAGCTGCATGCGCTGCCGGGGGTCCATCCCGTTGAACGGCTCGTCCAGCAGCAGCACGGACGGCTCGTGCACCAGCGCGGAAGCCATTTTCACGCGCTGCCGCATGCCCTTGCTGTACGTGGAGATCTTGCGTTCCTGCGCGTACTCCATCTCGACCGTGGCGAGCGCCGCGCGGGCCGCGGCCGGCGGGTCGGGGAGCTGGTGCAGCTGCGCGTTGGCGAGGACGAACTCGTAGCCCGTGAGGAAGTCGTACATCCCCTCGCGCTCGGGCACGAGCCCGATCTGCCGGTACGCCTGCTCGTTGCGCCAGATCGGGGTGCTGTCGAGCGTGACGCTGCCGTTGGAGGGCGCCAGGAAGCCGCCCATCATGTGGATCAGCGTGGACTTCCCCGCGCCGTTGGGGCCCAGCAGACCGGTGACCCCGGGGGCGATCTGCATGGTGATGTCGTTGACGGCGACGACGTTGCCGAACCAGCGTGAGGTGCGGTCGATGTGGATCGTTGTCACAGTCCGGCCTTTCGGTAGCGGCGCGACAGGAGCGCGTAGGAACCGGCGATGAGCGCCGCGATGACGAGCAGGCTGAGCGCCCCCTGGGCGTTGGACAGCCCGTGGCCTCCGGGGAAGCCGGAGGCTCCGCCGAGGAACTTGCTCTGCAGGCCGTCCATCAGCGTGCCCGGCGACCCCAGCGCCAGCCATCCGACGGCCGACAGCGAGTCCTGCTCGTCCGCGATCGCCTGGAGGGCGCTCATCAGGAAGTACGGGACGGTGAGCACCACGATGACGGCGGCGATGCCGAAGCCGCGCCGCGGGGTGAGCGCCGCCAGATACGCGGCGAGGGCCGCGTGCAGCAGGGCGAACACGACGCAGAACACCAGCCCCTGGAAGAAGCCCTTGGTCTCGTCGCCGAAGTCCAGCTTGGCCAGCATCGCCCCCGCGTACATGATGACGACGGGCGCCGCGATGACGACGAAGACGGCCGCCGAGAGCGCCGCGTACTTCGCGGCGACGTAGTCGCTGCGTTCGATGGGGCGCGAGAAGTACAGCGGAGTCGTCTTGAACCGCAGGTCCAGGGAGACCATCTGGGGCGCGACGGCGGCCAGGAAGATACCGATGACGGGCTGCAGCAACAGCACGTACTCGGGGTAGCCGACCGGGAGTTCGTCGGCGTTGGTCGCGACGGACACGGCCACCACGATCGCCGCGGGCAGGCTGGTCGCCGCCAGCAGGATCATCGGCAGCACCTTGGACTTGGCCGAGCGGCCGAGGCCGAACGCACCGCGCAGGGACTGGATGAACAGCGAGCGTCGGGCGTAGCTCCGGCCCAGCCGCTGCCCCTCGTACCGGCGGTAGCCGATGTTGTGGATGACGTCCTGCCCGCGCTGGGCGGGGGCGGGCGCCGTGGTGGTGGGCTCAGACGACATCGGCGCTGCTCCTCTCGCGCACCTGCGCCGGCTCCTGGGGCCGCTGGTGCTCGGAATCCCCGGGCTCGGGGGATCGCGACTCGTGGGGCTGCTGGGTGAAGACCTCGGCGATCTGGTGCCTGCGCTGCTCCATCCGCACCAGTCCGAGGCCGAGTTCGGCCGCGGCGTCCCGGACCGCGTCGTAGACCGAGTCCTCGGTGACGGTGATGTAGAGCAGCCGGCCCGCGCCGGGCGCGGCGCCGCTCTCGTCCGCGTGCACCGTGACCCCGGCCCCCTCCAGCGCCGTGCGCAGCGCCGCCGTGCCGTCCGGATGCCGGTCGGTGTCGGTGACCTCGACCGCGAGGGCCGCGGTGCGCTGGGTGAAGTCGGCGGTGGAAGAGGAGCGCAGCAGCTTGCCGCCGTCGATGACGACGACGTGGTCGCAGGTGCGTTCCAGCTCGCCCAGCAGGTGCGAGGTGACCAGGACCGAGATGCCGAAATCGGTGTGGACGCGCCGGATCAGCGCGAGCATGTCGTCGCGGCCGACGGGGTCGAGGCCGTTGGTCGGCTCGTCGAGCAGCACCAGGTGCGGGTCGTGCACCAGGGCCTGGGCGAGTTTGACGCGCTGCTTCATGCCCGTCGAATAGCCGCCCATGGGTCGGTAGCGCTCCTCGTAGAGCCCGACGTGGCGGAGGGTGTCGGCGGTGCGCTCGCGGGCCGCCGTCGGGGGCAGCCCGGACATCCGCGCCATGTGGACGACGAACTCGGTCGCCGAGACGTCGGGCGGCAGGCAGTCGTGCTCCGGCATGTAGCCGACGCGCTCCCTGATGGCGCTACCCTGCGTGCTCACGTCCATACCGAGGACGCTCGCGCTCCCCTCACTCGCGGGGGAGAGGCCGAGCAGGATCTTGATCAGGGTGGACTTACCGGCGCCGTTGGCACCCACCAGGCCAGTGACGCCCGGTGTGATGCCGACGGTCAGCCGGTCGAGGGCGGTCACCCTGGGGAACCGCTTGCTGAGGCTTTCGGTCGCGATCACAGTCACGTCACCGACGCTAGTGCCCCGGCACACCCGCCGCGTCAGACGGGGCGCCTGTTTCCGCGTACCTCTCAAGGTGGACGGCCCCGTAGGGGCTCCCCCTCGGGGCCCCTGACAGGGACCTGATGGGAGTTATCCACAGGCCGCGCCCCGCCCTTGACCTCGCCACGGGGCGATGTCACATTCGACAGTGTCAAGTTGCGGGAGTTCGCGGGATGTCCAGGGATGGGGGCGGTTGGCGATGCGCGCGAAGACCCTTGGGTACTCCCCCGCTGACCTGCGGGGATTCAGAGAAGTGCAGCGCCTCAGCTATGAGTGCGCCGAGTCGGTGGCCGCCCGCCTCCAGCCCGGCGTGACCGAGCGGGAGGCCGCGCGGATGCAGCGCGAGTGGCTGCGGGAGAGAGGGGTGCGGGACTGGTTCCATCTCCCCTTCGCCTGGTTCGGCGACCGCACCGCGTTCACCGGCTTCAAGATCCCGCTCCAGTTCTTCCCGACGGACCGGGCGCTGGAGCCCGGCATGGCGTTCGTGCTCGACATGGCCCCGATCCACCAGGGCTTCACCTCGGACATCGGCTACTCCGGCTGCCTCGGCCCGAACCCCGTGCACGAGCGGCTGATGTCCGATCTGCGGGCGCACCGCGAGCTGATCCTCCGCGAGGTGCGCGAGCGCCGCCCGCTGCGGGAGATCTATGAGGACGTCGACCGGCTGATGGCCCGGCAGGGGTATGCGAACCGGCACCGCGCCTACCCCTTCGGCGTCATCGCCCACAAGGTGGACCGCGTCTCCGACCGCCGCTGGTCCCCCACCGTCTTCGGCTTCGGCACCAACGCGCTGCGGGGCCTGGCGAAGGACGCGCTGCACGGCCACCGGGAGGGCTGGTCCCCGCTGTGGAGTCCGTACCGGTTCTCCCACCACCCGCCCGAGCCCGGCCTGTGGGCGGTCGAGCCCCATCTGGGCTTCCGGGGCACGGGCGCGAAGTTCGAGGAGATCCTGGTCGTCACCGACTCCCGGGATCCCGAGGAGAGCGCCTTCTGGCTGGACGACGATCTGCCGCATGTGCGGCGCTGGCAGGAGCAGGAGGAGGCGCAGACGGCGTGAAGGCACACGACGGCACGACGGGCGGAACGACAGACCCCCACCCCGGACCCGGGCCCGGGCCCGGGCCCGGCACCGAGGCTGACACCGGGCCTGGCACCGAAGCCGAAACCGGCACCGGCCCAGACAGCGGTGCGCGGCCCCCGGCGCCCTGGGCGGATGGCCGTGAGCGATGGGTGCGCACGGGAGGGATCGAGCTGTGCGTGGTCGAGCTGGGGGACCCGGAGCTGCCCACCGTCGTGCTGGTGCACGGCTATCCGGACAGCAAGGAGGTCTGGTCCCGGGTCGCCGCCCGGCTCAAGGACCGCTTCCATGTGGTGGTGTACGACGTGCGGGGCTGTGGCCGCTCCTCGGCGCCCAAGCCGCTGCGCGGCGGCTTCACCCTGGAGAAGCTCACGGATGACTTCCTCGCCGTCGCCGACGCGGTCAGCCCGGACCGCCCGGTGCATCTGGTGGGGCACGACTGGGGCTCGGTGCAGGGCTGGGAGTTCGCCACCGTCAAGCGGACCGAGGGCCGTATCGCGTCGTTCACCACCATGTCGGGCCCGTCTCTCGACCACTTCGGCCACTGGATCAGGCGGCGGCTGAGCCGCCCCACCCCACGCGGCGCCGCCCAGCTGCTCGGGCAGACCGCCAGGTCCTGGTATGTGTACGCGCTGCACACCCCCGTGCTGCCCGAGCTGCTGTGGAAGGGTCCGCTCGGCAGCAGCTGGCCCGGGGTCCTGGAGCGGGTGGAGAAGGTGGGCGGCGCCCGGAGCGCGGCGGCCGCACCGGAGGAAGCCGGGTATCCGCCCCCGTCCCTCCCCGCCGACGCGGCCCACGGCGCCTGGCTCTACCGGGACAACGTCCGCGCCCGCCTCCGCCGCCCCCGCACGGACTGCTATGCGCATGCTCCCGTCCAGCTGATCACCCCGACCGGCGACCTCTTCCTCAGCCCGCGGCTCTACGACGAGCTGGAGCTGTGGGCCCCGCAGCTGACCCGGCGCACCCTGCCCGCCAGACACTGGGTGCCGCGCACCCGGCCGGACCAGCTCACCGACTGGATCGCGGAGTTCGCAACCGCCGCGGAGTCCCGGAGCCCGGCACGCGCACCGGCCCCCGCGCGGAGGTACGCGGACCGGCTCAGCGGCCGGCTCGTCCTGGTCACGGGCGCGGGCAGCGGCATCGGCCGGGCCACCGCGTTCTCCTTCGCGGAGGCCGGCGCCCGGGTGATCGCCGTCGACCGGGACGCGGAGGGCGCGGGGCGCACCGCCGACCTGGCGCGGCTCATCGGCGCCCCCGCGGCCTGGTCCGAGACCGTCGACGTGTCCGACGAGCAGGCGATGGAGAAGCTCGCCGTGAAGGTCGCCGAGGAGTACGGCGTCGTGGACGTGCTGGTGAACAACGCCGGGATCGGCGTCTCCGGCCCGTTCCTCGACACCAGCGCGGCGGACTGGAAGCGCACCCTCGACGTCAACCTGTGGGGCGTCCTGCACGGCTGCCGCCTGTTCGGACGGCAGATGGCCGCGCGCGGTCAGGGCGGCCATATCGTCAACCTCGCCTCGGCGGCGGCCTTCCAGCCCTCCCGGGAGCTTCCGGCGTACGCCACCTCCAAGGCGGCGGTGCTGATGCTCAGCGAGTGTCTGCGGGCCGAGCTCGCGGAGCAGGAGATAGGCGTCTCCGCGATCTGCCCCGGCTTCGTCCACACCAACATCACCGCGACCACCCGCTTCACCGGAGCGGACGAGCAGGAGCAGCGGCGCCGCCAGCGGCGCGCCTCCCGGCTCTACGGCCTGCGCAACTACCCCCCGGAGAAGGTCGCAGACGCCGTGCTGCGCGCCGTCGTCCGCAACCAGGCGGTGGTGCCGGTGACGCCGGAGGCCCGCGGCGCCCGGCTGCTCTCCCGTTTCGCACCGCACGCGCTGCGTGCGCTGGCACGGGCCAGGCCGCGGCTGTAGCCGCCGGGCCGGCCATGGAACTTCCCCTGGAGCACCGTATGAGCGACGAGAAGGCCGAAACCCTCCAGCGAGACCACGACTTCCACTACGACATCGTGCCCCGCCGGGTGTCGTTCGACTGGGAGCGGACCCCGCTGCACTGGATCCCCGACGAGCCGACCGCCACCCATGTGATCAATGTGCTGCACCTGCTGCTGCCCGCGGGGGAGCGGTGGTTCGTGAAGGTGTTCAAGGAGGCGCTCCCCCTGGTCCGGGACGAGACCCTGCTGCGGGACGTCAAGGGCTTCATGGGCCAGGAGGGCACGCACAGTGTCCAGCACGGCCAGGTGCTGGACCACCTGGCCGCCCAGCGGCTCGACACCGGGCCGTACACCCGCCATGTCGACTACCTCTTCGAGCAGTTGCTCGGTGCGGAACCGCCGTTCGGAGCGCCGATACCGCCGCGGGAGTGGCTGCGGTTCCGGCTGTCGCTGATAGCGGCGATAGAGCAGTTCACGGCGGTGCTGGGGGACTGGGTGCTGCGGGCCGACGGCCTGGACCGGGCGGATCCGGACGCGGTGATGCTCGATCTTCTGCGCTGGCACGGAGCGGAGGAGGTCGAGCACCGGGCGGTCGCCTTCGACATGTACCAGCACTGCGGCGGCGACGGGCTGCCGCGCTACGCCCGCCGCGTCGGCGGCATGGTGGTCACGGCGCCGGTGCTGCTGTGGCTGTGGGCGTGGGGCACCTCGTATCTGCTCCGGCACGACCCGCAGCTCGCGGGCTCCCTCCGCTATTCGCTGCGGGAGCACAACAGAGCGGTCGCAAAGGGCCTGTTGCCGACGTGGCGGGAGCTGGGCGCGGCGATACCCCGCTATTTCCGCCGCTCGTACCATCCCTCCCAGGAGGGCTCGCTCCGGCGGGCCGTGGACTATCTGGCCAGCTCCCCGGCGGCACGGGCCGCCGCCGGCGCCGTCGCCCGGCGGGCGGCACAGCAGTAAGCGAGGAGACGCACCATGCCCCTGTCCGAGTACCGCATCGAGGATCTGGCGCACCACAGCGGCGCCACGGTGCGCACGATCCGTGCGTACCAGGACAGGGGGCTGCTGCCCAAACCGGAGCGGCGCGGCCGGGCCAATGTGTACGACGACTCGCATCTCGCCCGGCTGCGGCAGATCGCGGATCTCCTGGAGCGGGGCTACACCCTGGCGTCCATAAAGGAGCTGCTGCAGGCGTGGGACGAGGGGCGGGGGCTGGGC
>NZ_JAAKZZ010000229.1 GCF_011045075.1 Streptomyces boncukensis | reverse complement strand
GGCCACGGCCGACCGCAGCGCCCGGGGCGGCGCGGTGCGCCCCGTCTTCTCCCCGGCCCGGCGCCGCGCCGGCACCGAGCTCCAGCTGCTGATGGACGCCGCGCCCACCACATCCGTCTGGCAGCACACCCTCGACCAGCTCCGCCAGACCTTCGAACAGCTCGGCGCCTTCCGCGATGTGCGCGTGCGCTATCTGCACCGGGGGCGCGACGGCACCCCGCTGATCGGCGCGGGCGCGGCCCCCGACCCCACCCGGCTGCACCCCGCGGCCCGCTACCGCGACCCCACAGGCCACCGGCTCACGCTCGTCCTCAGCGACTGCGTCGGCCCGCTGTGGCAGGAGGGCCGCGCCCAGCGGCTGCTGCACGACTGGACGGGCCGCTCGCCGCTCGCCGTCGTCCAGCCGCTGCCGCCGCGCCTGTGGCCCCGTACGGCGCTGCCCGCCGAGCCGGGGCTGCTGCGCTGGGACCGCGAAGCGGGCGGCCCCGTCCGCTTCGAGCCGGACGGGCTCGGCCCGCCGGACGCCCCGGGCGCGCTGCCCGTGCCCGTGCTGCTGCCCACCCCGGAGGCGCTGGGCGCCTGGGCCCGGCTGCTGGGCGGTACGGGCGCCGGGGCCGGATTCGGCGGGGGCGGCGCGGCGCGCGGGGTGCCCGGTGCCGCCGCGTGGGTGCTGCCTCGGCACCCCGCCATGCCGCCGCCCTCCGCGCCGCCCGGCGCCGTCTCGCCGCGCACCCTGCTGCGCGAGTTCCAGGCCACCGCCTCACCGGGCGCGCTGGAGCTGGCGATGCACCTCGCCGCCGTCCCGCTGCTGCTGCCCGTGGTGCGGCTGGTGCAGGAGGCGATGCTGCCGCACACCGGCCCGCTGGAGCTGGCCGAGGTGCTGCTGAGCGGGCTGCTGGAGCGCCTGCCGGACCGGGAGGGCGCCGAGGGCCCGCGCTACCGGCTGCTGCCGGGCGTCCGCGAGCTGCTGCTCCAGTCCCTGGCCCCGGGAGCGGCCACGCTGCTGCTCAAGTATCTGTCGGCGTACGTCACCCAGCGGTTCGGCCGCGGCACCCGCAACTTCCCCGCCCTCGCCGTCGCCCGCCTCAGCGGCCGCTCCCCGTGGGCCGGCGAGCCGGGGACGCGCCCCGGGCACCCCGGCGGCCCGCGCCCGGACCCGGACCCCGCAGACGCCGCTGACCCCGCAGACCCCGCGGCCGGCGCCGGTTCCGCCGCCGTGGCCGACGAGCTGTTCGCCGAGGTCCCCGCCGAGGTCGTCCGCTTCTATCTGCCGCCCGACACCACCCGGGCGCTGCCCGACGAGGTGGAGGAGCTGCTGCGGCAGTGGCGCGAGCAGCGCGACCCGCGGCTGCTGCGCCGGGCACGGACGGCCGCCGAGCGGGCCGTGGCCGCCGCGGACGGCGGGCGCTCCCGGCTGTCGCTGGCCCGCGTGCTGCGGGTCCAGGCCGGTACGGCCACGGAGCGCGGCGACGCCGAGTCGGCGGGCGCCCTGCTGCGCGAGGCGGAGGCGCTGCTCACCGGCGGGCCCCCGGATCCGGAGCGCGGCCTGGCGGGCGGCCCCGCATCGCGGCTCGAACTCGGCGCCGTCCGGCTCGACCTGTGGCACGCCGAGGGGGAGCCGGGCCGGCTGCGCGGTGCCGTGGACACCCTGCGCGCCCTGACGCCCCCGGAGCTGTCGGAGCTGTCCGGCGAGGCGCGGACCACGCGCCGGCTGCGGCTCGGCAGGGCGCTGCTCGCTCTCGCCTCCACCGACCCGGCGCCGCGCGGTGTCGAGGAGACCGCCGGGGAGGCCGCGGCCGAACTGCGGGCCGCCGCGGACGCGCTGGAGGCGGCGGGCGGCCGCGGCGTACCAGACGCACCGCACGGCCCGCACGGCCCGGACGGCCCGGACGGTCCGGACGGTCCGGACGCCGGGGACGGTCCGGATGGCCCGGACGGTCCGGGTGCCCGGCTGTGCGCGGCGCTGCTCGACCTCGCCGCGGCCCAGCGCCTCACCCGCGCCGAGCCGGAGGAGCGCCTCGCGACAGTCGACCAGGCGTACGCCGCCGCGCCCGCCGGCCGACCGCTGCGGCTGCGCTGCCTGCGCGAGCGGGCCCGCGTCTTCCGGGACACGGGCGAGTGGGTGCCTGCCGTGCGGGCGTACGCCGAGGCGGAGCGCCTGGCGGTACGCGACAGCACCGGGCGCGGCGAACTGCTCGCCGAGTGGGGCGAGACGCTGCTGGAGGCGGGCGAGACCACCCGCGCCGAGGGCATCTTCCGGGAGGCCCTGGCCAGTAGCCCGGCGGACGGGCTGACGCCCCGGCTGAACCTGTTCACCGGGCTCGCGCTGGTGCGCCGGTTCCACGAGGAGCGCGGGGAGCCCGGCGGTGAGGGCTTCCTCCCGGATCTGTACGAGGGCTGCCATCTGCTGGAGCAGGCGGCGCGCGGCGGCCGGAGCGGGGAGCAGCGGGCCGCAGCGTGGCTGGCCCTGGCCGATGCGCGGCTGGACTTTCCCGGTGCGCGCGGGCCGAACCCGGGGGTGTTCTTCGACCAGGCGGAGATTGCCTACACCGAGGCGCTCCGGGAGAGCCGCGCGGAGGGGGAGCCCTCCCTGACCGCCTACCGCGCGCTCCACGGGCGGGGCGCGCTCTATGAGCTGATGGACCGTCCGAGGGCCGCCGCCGCCGATTTCCGCGCCGCGCGTGCGGAGTGGGCGCGGTTGGCGCGGCCGGCGGAGTGATCCCGCGCCCGGCGAGGCCGCGCTGGGCACGGTCCGGAACGTGATCCGGTGGGAGCCGAACGGGTTTCCGTATCCGTGGCGTCGGGAAGAAGTCAGCATCCATGGACGAACCCCGGGAACGGGTGGCCAGGGGCGTCCCGGCGGGGGCAGGGAGGAGAACGGCGTGCCGCAGCAGCGCGAGGAGCGGGCTGCCGGGGGGCTCGGCAGCGCGCACACCGAGGTGCCAGCTCTGCCCGACCTCACCGGGATTGACCTGCACACCCTGTACCTCATGGACGATGCCGCGCTGCTCGCGGCCGTCCGGCACACGCTGCGCAGCCCCGAGGATCTCACCGAGATGTGGAAGTGCGCGCCCGGCGGAGAGCCGCCCCTGCCGCCGGATCCGCCGCCGAGGTGCCGGCGGGGGTGAGCGCCGCCCCGGGCGCGCGCGGGTGTGCGGGGCGTACTGGATCCGGCCACATTGGCGGGCGAGGGGGTGAGTCGTGGGGGAGCTGTTCTCCGTGGGGCCCGGGAGACTCGCGCAGCTGGCCCGTACCCGCCTCACCGGCGCGGACCGCGCACTGCTCGCCGAGGGGCTGCACAGCCGCCGCCTGGTGCTGCTCAAGTCGCTGCAGCGGCGCCTGGAGAGCGGCGGTGCGCCCGGCTGGGCGCGGGAGGCGTTCGTCCGGCACTGGGACGTCCTGGAGCGCGCCGAGCGCCAGGACGCCGCCGCCGTACGGGCCGTGCTCGGCTACCCCTCGGTCGGTGTCTGGCTGGCCGGCGCGCTCGGCGGGCGGGACTGGAATCGGACGCTGGCGCACTTCGGCGCCGTCGCCGCGGCGGCGGCGCTGCATGCCGGGGCCGGCTACCGCGGCGTCCTGGAGACCGTCGACGGCGCCCTCGCCCTCCCCGGCGTCGGCGTCTACCGCGCACGGGCGCCCCGGGTGCGGCTGGCGGCGGAGCCGCGCGGGCTGCGGCTGACCGCGCCGGGGCGGCGCCCGGCGACCGTACCGCGCACCCCGCCCCCGGGCCCCGGCGCGTACGGGGCCTGCGCGCCGCACCCGCTGTACGGGGCCCCGCCGCGCGACCCGCCCGGCTGGCGCGGGCCCGCCGCGCTGCCGGGCACCGGCGCCCTGCTGGACGGGCTCGACCCGTACCGGCTGCCGCCGCCGGACTCCGCTGCCACCGGGCTGCTGCCGCCCCGCCGCACCCCGCACGCGGGCGGCGGCGCCGCGGGCTGGCGGCGCCGCTGGGAGGCGGCCGTCGCGCTGCTGGCCGCCGCCGACCCGGAGCGCGCCGTCGAGGTGACGGAGCTGACGCGGGCCCTCGTCCCGCTGGGGCAGGTGCCCGGCACGGCCCGCAGCGCCACGCTGCGCGCCGCGCCCTGGGCGGTGCTCACCGGCTATCCGCCGTCGCCGCCGCGGCTGGCCGAGGTGCTGGTGCACGAGCTGCAGCACAGCAAGCTGGCCGTCATCGGCGACCTGGTGCCGCTGCACCACGACAGCGGAGCGGCCGTGCACCGGGTGGGCTGGCGCCCGGATCTGCGGCCGCTGGCCGGGGTGCTCCAGGGCACCTTCGCCCATCTGGCGCTGGCCGACATGTGGTACCGGCTGGCCGCTTGCCCGGGTCTGCCGCCGGGGCGGCGGCGCGCCGCGCTGGCGCGGGCCGGGACGTGCGGGGCGCAGGTGGCCGACGCGCTCGGAGTGCTGCTGCGGTCCGGTCAACTCACCGCCGCGGGTCTGGAGTTCGCACGGGGGATGGGGGAGTGCCACGCGGACTTGCGAAGTATCGTCGGTGAGGTGAGCGGGGGCAGCGGGTCTGGCACACCGGGTGTGCCGGTTGCGCCGCGAACCCGCGAGTGATCGATAGGCTGCGCGCCGTACGACGGAGGGTCAGGCCGCCGTCCTGGGCCGTGAGTTGGGTACGAGGATCGAGGGAGAGCGCGGATGGCCGCTCAGCGCAACCGGGCCGGGAGCGGCCGGGGCACACCGTCCGACCGGCGGCCGGAGCACTTCGTGGTGGCGTTCCCCGGCTATCAGCGGCCGTGGGCCACCTGGATCGCGCACCGGCTGGAGGCCCACGGGCACCGGGTGAGCCTGCACCGCTGGGACCCCGGGCGCGATCAGCCGCTGCGGGACGCGCTCGGCGATCTGATGCTGGCCTCCGGCCGGGTGCTGCTGGTGCTCAGCCAGTGGTTCTTCCAGCTCGGCCCGCGCGGCGAGGGCGAGTGGAACGCGGTGCTGCGCGGCTTCGTCCGCGAGCACGCCGACCAGTTCGCCGCCGTCAACCTCACCAACAAGCCGCTGCTGCCGGCCGTCAACGTGCTGGAGCCCGTGGACCTGTGGGGCGTCGGCGAGGAGGAGGCCGAGCGGCGGCTGCTGCGCCGGCTGGCCCTGAACCCCGCGCCGCACCCGCTGACCGGCGCGCGGACCGGCTCCCGCTACCCCAACGACCCGCCCCGCGTCTGGGGCGAGGTCCCGCGCCGCAACCCCGGCTTCACCGGCCGCGACGTGCTGCTCAACGAGGTGCAGGAGCGGCTGATGGACGCCGAGCGGGACGCCGCCGTCTGCGTCCTCGTCGGCAGCTCCGGCATCGGCAAGACGCAGATCGCCGCGGAGTACGCGCACCGCTTCCTGCCCGACTACGACGTCGTGTGGTGGATCAACTCCGACCAGCGCGGCACCCAGCGCGACCGGTACGCCGAGCTGGCCGTCGAGCTGGGGCTGCGGACGGGCTCCGAGCCCGGCGAGCGGATCCGCGCCGTCCGCGACGCGCTGCGCAGGGGCGAGCCGTACGGCCGCTGGCTGCTGATCTTCGACGGCTGGGAGGAGACGGAGGAGGTGACCGGGATCCTGCCGCGCGGCGGCCCCGGGCACATCCTGATCACCTCCCGCAACCGGGCCTGGCGGGAGGTCGCGGACGTGCGGGAGGTGCCGGTCTTCGAACGCGCGGAGTCCACCGGCTATCTGATGCGCCGCGCCCCGCACATCACCGCGGAGGAGGCCGACCAGGTCGCCGTCGACTCCCAGGACCTGCCGATCCAGCTCGCCATCGCCGGGGGCCTGCTGGGCGAGGAGCGGATGGCCGTCGAGGACTATCTGCGCCGGGTCCGCTCCGGTGAGCTGGCCGAGCTGGAGCAGGACGTCGTACCGGGCGACTACCCGCTCAGGATGTACACCTCGCAGTCGATGCTGCTCAACCAGCTCCGCAGGAGTGAGCCGCGCGCCGTGGAGCTGCTGAAGCTGTGCACCTGCTTCGCCGCCGGCCGGATCCCCATCGGCCTGGTGCGCGGCCTGCGCGCGGCGGGGCTGCCGGAGGAGTTGCGCTGGATGGCCGGCGACCGCCCCGACTGGCCCCGCTCCCTGGACGCGCTCGTCAACCGCTCCGTGGTGACCCGGGAGTCCCGCAGCCTGTCCGTGACCGCCTCCGGCGAGCCGGGCCTCCAGCAGGAGTCGGTGCATATGCACCGCGCCGTGCACCGCATCCTCAGCGAGCTGACGGCGGGCGAGGACCGGAACATCTACCGCTCCGTCGTCTGCCAGGTGCTGGCCGTCGCCGACCCCGGCGACCCGGTCGACAGCCGCAACTGGGCCCGCTACGCCGAGCTGCTGCCCCATCTGGACCCGGCCGGCGCGCTGGAGAGCGAGACCGAGGACTCCCGCGCCCTGGTGCTCAACTGCGTGCGCTACTGCTACGAGAGCGGCGAGTACACCGCGGGCATCGAGCTGGCCGACCGGGTACGGGAGAGCTGGTCCCCGGGGCTGGCGCCCACCTCCCGGCCCATGCTGGACCTCACCACCTGGCAGACCACCATCCTGCGGGCCAGCGGCCGCTTCACCCAGGCGTACGATCTGGACACCACGCGCCTGGGCCAGCTCTACGCCGCCGGCGAGCCCGACCGGGTCGCGCTGCTCAGCGCGCACCACGGGCTCGCCTCCGACCAGCGCTTCCTCGGCCGGTACAGCGAGGCGCTGGCCACCCAGCAGCAGGTCGTGGACACGGCGACGGAGGTCTACGGCCCGGAGGAGACGTTCACCCTCAACGCGCGGCACAGCCTGGCCGCCACCCTGCGCCTGCTCGGCCGCTACCACGAGGCGTACGACGTGGACCTGGACACGCTCCGCAAGCGCGAGCAGGTGCTGCGCGCCCGGCACCCCGCCACCCTGCACTCGGGCACCGCCTGCGCCCGCGACCTGCGCCGGATGGGCCGCTACCAGGACGCGCTCGCCCGGCAGGAGCTCGGGGTGCGGCTGCACGCCCAGGTGCTGGGCGAGCAGCATCTGCAGACCCTGTGGGCCCGCCACAACCTCGTCATGTGCCAGTACCGCGCGGGCAGCGACACCCAGGACATCCGCGCCGCCTTCGCGGACCTGCACCAGCAGCACGAACGCGGCTACCCGCAGGGCCACTACAACATCCTCGGGCTGATGAGCGACTACGGGAACTTCCTGCGGGCCCGCGGCTGGGTGGCCGAGGCCCGGGACCTGATCGTGGAGGCCGAGGACGGCTACCGGGCGCTGGTGGGCACAGCGCACCCGGTGCCCACCGGGATGCAGACCAACGTCGGCCTCGTGCTCCAGGCCGAGGGGGACAGGGACGGCGCGCTCAACCTCTTCAACCAGGCGTTCGCCGGGCTGAGCACGGTGCTCGGCGAGGACCACCCCTGGACCCTGGGCTGCGCCCTGAACGCCGCCGGCGGCCGCAGCTTCACCGGCCGGCCGGAGGAGGCGGCCGAGCTGGACCGGGACACCCTGCGGCGGGCCCGCCGGGTGCTGGGCCCTGACCACCCGTTCACCCTCTCCTGCCAGATCGCGCTCGCCGCCGATCTGCGGGCGCTGCACGAGGCGATCGAGGCGGACAAGCAGGAGGAGGACGCCCTGCAGCGGCTCACCAGCACCTTGGGGGTGCAGCACCACCACACCCTCTCCGCGCGCCAGCGGAACCGCCCCTACTGGGACTTCGAACCCTTCCTCGGCTGACGGGCTGACGCCCGTCCGGCGGCTCGCAGGAAGCGGAAGGGCCCGCCGCGGCGTGCGGCGGGCCCTTCCAGCGCGAGCGCGCGGGGGTCAGATCTCGAAGACGTCGTTCAGAAGCTGCTGCTGCTCCTCCGCGTGCCGCTTCGCCGAGCCCACGGCGGGCGACGACGAGGACGGCCGGGAGACCCGGCGCAGCCGGTCCGCGTTCGGCACCGGATCCGAACCGATGATCAGGTCGAGGTGGTCGACCAGGTTCAGCGCGATAAACGGCCAGGCACCCTGGTTCGCGGGCTCCTCCTGGGCCCAGATGAACTTCGTCGCGCCGCTGTACCGCGCCATCTCGGCCTGGATCTCCTGGCCGGGCAGCGGGTAGAGCCGCTCCAGCCGGATGATCGCGGTGTCCGTCAGGCCGCGCTTGGTCCGCTCGGCGTCCAGGTCGTAGTAGACCTTGCCGGAGCAGAAGACGACCTTGCGGACGTTCGCCGGGTCCACCGAGGCGTCGCCGATGACCGGGCGGAAGCCGCCGGAGGTGAACTCCTCCGTCGCGGACGCCGCCGCCTTGAGCCGCAGCATCGACTTCGGGGTGAAGACGACCAGCGGCCGGTGGTGCGGGTTGTGCACCTGCCAGCGCAGCAGATGGAAGTAGTTCGACGGCAGGGACGGCATGGCCACCGTCATGCTGTTCTGCGCGCACAGCTGGAGGAACCGCTCGATGCGGGCCGAGGAGTGGTCCGGGCCCTGGCCCTCGTAGCCGTGCGGCAGCAGCAGGGTGACACCGGAGGTCTGCGCCCACTTCTGCTCGGCGGACGAGATGAACTCGTCGATCACCGTCTGCGCGCCGTTGGCGAAGTCGCCGAACTGCGCCTCCCACATCACCAGCGCCTCGGGACGGGCCAGCGAGTAGCCGTACTCGAAGCCCATCGCGGCGTACTCGCTCAGCAGCGAGTCGTAGACGTTGTAGCGCGCCTGGTCGTCGGAGAGGTACAGCAGCGGGGTGTAGTCGTCGCCGGAGTTCTGGTCCAGCAGCACCGCGTGCCGCTGGCCGAACGTGCCGCGCCGCGAGTCCTGGCCCGCCAGCCGCACCGGGGTGCCCTCCATCAGCAGCGAGCCGATGGCGAGGGTCTCGCCCATGCCCCAGTCGATCGTGTCGTCCTCGACCATCTGCGCGCGGCGCTGCAGCTGCGGCTGCAGCCGCGGGTGGACGGAGACCCGCTCGGGGATGTTGACCTGCGCCTGGGCGATCCGCTTGACGACCTCCTGGCTGATGCCCGTCTCCACGTGGGCCGGAACGTCGGACTGCGGGGGCGGGACCTCGTCGACGTGCTGGTCGGCGGCGGCGTCCCGCACCTCGGTGAAGACCTTCTCCAGCTGGCCCTGGAAGTCCTGGAGCGCCTGCTCGGCCTCCTCCAGGGTGATGTCGCCGCGCCCGATCAGCGACTCGGTGTACAGCTTGCGCACCGAGCGCTTCTTGTCCACCAGCTCGTACATCAGCGGCTGGGTGAACTTGGGGTTGTCGGTCTCGTTGTGGCCGCGGCGGCGGTAGCAGATGAGGTCGATGACCACGTCCTTGTTGAACGCCTGGCGGTACTCGAAGGCCAGCCGCGCGGCGCGCACCACGGCCTCCGGGTCGTCGCCGTTGACGTGCAGGATCGGGGCCTCGATCATCCGCGCGACATCCGTGGAGTACATCGAGGAGCGCGCGGACTCCGGCGCGGCGGTGAAGCCGACCTGGTTGTTGATCACGATGTGGATCGTGCCGCCGGTGCGGTAGCCGCGCAGCTGCGACATGTTCAGCGTCTCGGCGACCACGCCCTGGCCCGCGAACGCCGCGTCGCCGTGCAGCGCGATCGGCAGCACCGTGAAGTCCGTGCCGCCCTTGCCGATGATGTCCTGCTTGGCGCGCGCCACGCCCTCCACGACCGGGTCGACGGCCTCCAGATGCGAGGGGTTGGCGGTGAGCGAGACGGTGATCTGCTCGCCGTCCAGCCCGGTGAAGGTGCCCTCGGCGCCCAGGTGGTACTTCACATCGCCGGAGCCGTGCATCGACTTCGGGTCGAGGTTGCCCTCGAACTCCCGGAAGATCTGCGCGTACGGCTTGCCCACGATGTTGGCCAGCACGTTCAGCCGCCCGCGGTGCGCCATGCCGATCACGGCCTCGTCCAGCCGGGACTCGGCCGCCGCGTCGATCACCGCGTCCAGCAGCGGGATGACGGACTCGCCGCCCTCCAGCGAGAACCGCTTCTGGCCGACGTACTTGGTCTGCAGGAAGGTCTCGAACGCCTCCGCCGCGTTCAGCCGCCGCAGGATGCGCAGCTGCTCCTCGCGCTCCGGCTTGGAGTTGGGGCGCTCGATGCGGTCCTGGATCCAGTTGCGCTGCTTGGGGTCCTGGATGTGCATGTACTCGATGCCGGTGGTGCGGCAGTACGAGTCGCGCAGCACGCCGAGGATGTCGCGCAGCTTCATCATCGCCTTGCCGGCGAAGCCGCCGACCGCGAACTCCCGCTCCAGGTCCCACAGGGTGAGCCCGTGCGAGGTGATGTCCAGGTCGGGGTGCTTGCGCTGCTTGTACTCCAGCGGGTCGGTGTCGGCCATGATGTGGCCGCGCACCCGGTAGGAGTGGATCAGGTCGAAGACCCGCGCCGCCTTCGTCACGTCGTCGTCGTGCGAGGCGTCGATGTCCTTCATCCAGCGCACCGGCTCGTACGGGATGCGCAGGGCCTTGAAGATGTCGTCGTAGAACCCGTCCTCGCCCAGCAGCAGGTTGGCGACGATCCGCAGGAACTCGCCGGAGGCGGCGCCCTGGACGACCCGGTGGTCGTAGGTGCTGGTCAGCGTCATCACCTTGGAGACGCCGAGCCGGTTGAGGGTGTCCTGGGAGGTGCCCTGGAACTCCGCCGGGTACTCCATCGCGCCGACGCCCATGATCACCGACTGGCCCGGCATCAGCCGCGGCACCGAGTGCACCGTGCCGATGCCGCCCGGGTTCGTCAGCGAGACGGTGACGCCGGAGAAGTCGTCCATGGTCAGCTTGTTGTTCCGGGCGCGGCGGACGATGTCCTCGTACGCCTGCCAGAACTCGAAGAAGGTCAGCGTCTCGGCCTTCTTGATGCCCGCGACGACGAGCTGCCGGTCGCCGTTCGGCTTCACCAGGTCGATGGCCAGGCCCAGGGTCACATGCTCGGGCTTGACCAGCGTGGGCTTGCCGTCCTTCTCGGCGTACGACCAGTTCATCGACGGCATGGCCTTGAGGGCCTGCACCATCGCGTAGCCGATCAGGTGGGTGAAGGAGACCTTCCCGCCCCGGGCGCGCTTGAGGTGGTTGTTGATGACGATGCGGTTGTCGAACAGCAGCTTCACCGGGACGGCGCGCACGGAGGTGGCCGTGGGCAGCTCCAGCGAGGCGTTCATGTTCTTGGCGACGGCCGCGGACGGGCCGCGCAGGGCCACATACTCGGGGCCGCTGCTCTCCGCTTCGCCGTCGGCCGCGCCCTTGGCGGACCCGCCGGTGCCGTTCGCGGCGGCGGCCGGCGGCTTCGGCTTCGGCTGCGGCTGCGCGGGAGCGGCCGGTGCGGCCGGTGCGACGGGAGCTTCGACCTTCGCCTTCGCCGGGGCGGGGGCCGGGGCCCCGCTCGCGGCGACCGGGCCGGGAGAGGCGCCCGC
>NZ_JAAKZZ010000228.1 GCF_011045075.1 Streptomyces boncukensis | reverse complement strand
GAGCGGGGCGGGGCGGAGCGGGGCGAGTGGATCGCCGAGGTGGAGGTGACAGAAAGTGACCGGAGCGGCCGGTGCATCATGCGCACGGTGGTGCGGGCGAACGCATCGACGGCCGCCGGATCGGCACCGGTCCATGCGGGGCCGCAGCGGGCCGTCCATTCTTCCGCCTGGCCGGGATCGTGTCCGGCGGAGACGAGCTGCACCACGAACATGGCCGGTGCGGTGCATGCCGGCCCTCGGGCGGGCCACGCCCAGGCCACGACCCAAGGCATACACCAGCGCATCCCGGTCAGCAGCGGCTTGTCGTCGGGGTCGGCCAGCCCGCCACCGGCGCCCGTCCGCCCAGCCACTGCGCCGCCCCCGGTATCTGCACGCCGACCGCGGCTATGACCACGGAGTCAGGGCAGATGATGCGCCCCAGGAGAGGGCTTGCTCGATGCGTCAGAGCGCACTCGTGGCGGTCGGGCCCACGCCGCCTCACATCCGGGATCTCAGCACGTCGACCTCACAGCCCGGCGCGAACGCGTCGAAGCCGTGCTCGACCAGCCAGCGAACCCCCAGCAGGCTTCGCAACGACCACCACGCTCGGATCACGTCGACGTCGACATCGGTGCCATAACCGGCGATGACGTCGCCGAGGTGCTCCTCGTGTCCGAGCGTGAAGGTAGCGAGGTCGAACAGGGCATCACCCGGGCCCGCTTCGGACCAGTCGATGATGCCGGTGACCTCGTCGCCGTCGACGAAGACGTGCTCGATCTGCAGGTCGCCGTGCGTGAACACCGGAGTCCACGGCCGGATCGCGGCCTCGGCGACCTGGCGGTTGCGGGTGACCAGGTCGGTGGGCAGGACGCCGTTCGTCACGAGCAACTCGCACTCGCCGTCGAGTTCCGCCGCCAACTCGTCGGGATCCCGGCGGCGCCGGCCGGGCCAGGGCGGCAACGGCGCCTCGTGCAACTTCCGGATGGCGGCACCCGCCGCGGCCCACGCCGCCGGGGACGCGGTCGACGGCTCACCGAGGCGGCCGAGCGCTGTCCCCGGGAGTGCGGCGATCGCGAGCACGGGCGGCTTGCGCCACAGGACCTCCGGAGTGGGGACCGGCGCGAGGGACATCGCCTCGACCTCGACGTCGATGCGCGCCTGATCGGCGTCCGCCTTCAGGAACAGGTCGCCGACGCGCAGGGTCGCGCGCTCGGAATGGGCGACGACGACTTTGACCTCATCCATGGGCGACCAGTATCCCGGGGATGATCGCCGACGTCGCCGGGTTTATCGCGTGCGACTGCGCGGCTGCGCGGCTGACCGCGTCCCGCGACCCCGCGCCCTCGTGCACGACACCGCCCGCTGACCAGGTCGAGCCCACCACTCTCGTCAGGACCCCTGCGAGGCTATGCCGGCGAAGGCGAGGAAGTGCTCGGCCTTGCGTGCGTAGCGGCGGACGCTTCACTCCGTCGCGGCATAACCCGCCGGGACAACACCCACAACTCCCGGTAGGACACAGCGTCGGCCAACGAGAGCTTGCCGCTCGGATCGGCTTCCGGAACTGGAGTTCGCTGAGCAGGCAGTCCGCTCGCTGACAGCGGAGGTCCTTGAACGCTCGGAGCTCCTGGCCGGCTGGACGGTGGAACGGTGTGAAGTCGAACTCCACCCCGGCCTTGCCAAGGAGAGCCTGGAGCGGTCGCACTCACCACGCGCTTCACCGAGAGCAGCTCCGAGCAACTGGGCTGTAGGGGACGACGTCGTCATCTCCCGGCTGTCGGTACTCGGCCTCAGCCGGGAGCGCACCCCCTCCCGAAGGTCAGGGGCGTCCCGCGTAGATCCAGTCGGTCCGGTTGCTCGGCAACGGCTGCTACTCGATGGGGTGACCTTCCCCGTGTCCTCGAATCTTCTCCGTGGGCGCAGGGGTAGCCATGTCCGCGGTCATCCGATCGGCGCGGTGCCCACTATCGCGACTGTCCCTGCCGCCGGAGCCGGGCTGTATCGGTATCGCGGACGGCCGATGCCCCCAGCATCGGCGGACTGCCGCGAGGTGCGGCCCACGCGTCCGCGTCGGACGACACTCCTGGAGTGCTGAAACCGGCGTCGAATCTTCCCTGCACCATCGCCGGCCCCTTGGGAAAGGTCATACCAGTGCGTTTCGAAGACCATTCTGTTGCTGTGACAGGAGCGAGCGGTGGCATCGGCCTGGGAATTTGCCGGATGCTCGCTCAAGAAGGGGCGACTGTGTTCGCCCTGGATCGGATTCCTCCTGCGGAAGATACCGGAGGCGCCCGGTACATCAACGTGGAGATGACGGAGGAGGAATCCGTCATCGCTGCCACGGAGCGGGTGTACTCCCTCGCGGACGGACCTGTTGACCTGGTGAACTGTGCCGGGGTCGCGCAGGAGGACCTGCCCGGCGAGGAGACGTCGGCCGAAGTGTTCGATCACGTGATGTCGGTGAATCTCAGGGGGCTGTTCCTGGCCTCGCGGGAATTCGGGCGGCGCCTTCTCGAACACGGCCACGGGCGTATCGTGAACATCGCCTCGATGTCGGGAAACTGGGTGGTGAACGTCCCGCAGCGGCAGGCGGTCTACAACACCTCGAAGGCCGCCGTGGTGGGGCTGACGCGCTCGCTGGCTGCCGAGTGGGGGCCACGCGGCGTCACCGTGAACGCGGTGTCCCCCGGATACACACAGACGCCGATGCTGACCCGCGTAGGGGAGCAGAAGGAGGGGTGGCTGGAAGAGTGGCAGCGGATGAACGTCGTGAACCGTTTCGGCCGCGTGGACGAGATCGCTGCCGCCGTGCTGTATCTGCTGGGACCGGAGTCGGCCTACTGCTGCGGTACGGAACTCCTCATCGACGGCGGGTACTCCCTGCGCTGACGACCACACCGCCAGGCCCGTCAGGACGCCCTTCAGGCTCGGGCGTACAGCTCCAGGGGGTTGGGGCTGTCGGGCTCGGCGCGGCGTGCGGGGATCTGCCGGAACCCCGCTTCGGCGAGGGTGCGCCGGACGACCGCGCCGTCGATGTACTTGTCGTGGATCTCCACGACGATCCGGTCGACCTTGGCCATCCACGGCTGGGGGCGGGCGAACGTGTCGGCCTCGCCGCCCTCGGTGTCGACCTTCAGGAGGTCGACGTGCTCGATTCCGTTCTGTTCGAGGAGGTCGTCCATGGTGATGGCATCGACGGTGATGCTGGGCCGCTCCATGGTGTTCTCCAGGCGGTACGGCCGTGACCTGCGCAGGTCCGCGACGGCGTCGACGGAGGTGCAGTTGCACCACATGCCGCTCACCGCGAATGCGAGGCGGCCTCGCTCACCTGCCAGGGCGTTGGGGACAATCGTCCAGGGGGTGTCGGAGAGGGCGGCGTTGCGGCGCAGCACCGCGAGGTTCTCGGGGATGGGTTCGGCGACGACCAGGGTGCTGGGCCGGTAGCGGGCGGCCAGGTAGGCGGCGGACAGGCCGGTATTGCCGCCGAGGTCGATGACCGTGTCGAGGCGGTCGACCGGCGCGCAGGCGTACATGCAGTCGAGTTCGTAGAACCGCTGGAGGAAGACCTGCCACAGGATGAGCAGGTCGCTCTGGTTCTCGCGTACACAGACATGCGCCGGTCCGCGGGGCGTCTCCAGGGTCATGACGCGCTGGTGTTCGCTGTCCAGAGGCGTGCGGGCCGCGCCGATGTGGGCGCGGAGCATCCAGTACGGCAGGGACAGCTTGTTCACGCCCTGGCCGTAGCGGGCGCCCAGGGCCAGGTTCGTCAGGCAGCCCAGCGTCTCGCGGACGGCGATGCGTCCGAGGCTGACGTTCTGAGTGCGGTCGGTGTCAGTCCTCAGATAGTCGAGACCCATCACATCTCTTCTCTTCGCCCCCGGAGGCGTCCCGGGGTCATGCCAGTACGTAGCGCAGAAGCCGTTGGGCGACGTAGGAGGGGGCGGGCAGGCCGGCGTCGCCGGACAGCGCGCGGTACGTGTCCCGCTGGGGGAAGTAGGCGGCGTCGGGGACGCTGCCGAGCTGGTCGAGCATGCGTGTGGGCATGATTCCAGGGTTGAGGCAGTGCACTTCCCAGCGCCGATCCGCGCGCATCTGCTCGGCCAGCGCGGCGAAGTACATCTCCGCTCCGGCCTTGGTGGTGCAGTAGGCGGCCAGCCCTCCGATCACGCGGCGGGCGGCGCCGGAGGAGACGTACAGCACGCGCACGCGCGCGGGGCCGGTCTGCTCGACGGCGGCCGTGAAGGTGTCGGTGAGCGCCATAGGAGCCAGGAGGTTGACCCGCAGGGCGGATTCCAACTGGTCCGGGTCGAGGTGGCCGATCGCTCCGAACGGGTCGAGGAAGCCTGCGTTGTGGATGAGCACCGCGTCGTCCGCTCCTGCCAGGAAGTCAGCAAGGTCCGAGGCAGAAGGCAACTGGGACAGGTCATTGAGGTCGGCGTGGTGGAGCACCACCTGGCCGCCGTGCTGGGCCTGAGTGAACTGGCGGTCTGTGAACGAGCGTCCAATGGCGAAGAGCCGCGCCTGCTCCTCCTCCAGCGTCCTGAAGAAGGCTTCCCCCAGCCCCCGGGACACGCCGGTGATGACCACTCCTCGCATGCACTAAGAGTAGCATGACAAGCACTCTCTGTTGCGTGGTGGGGGTGGGGTGGCCCGCTGCCTACGGCCCGAGCCAAGAGGCGACCCAGGACACCAAGCCGCTGTCCGTAAGGTCGTCCACCCGAGGGCTCGTCGTCTCCACCTCTGTCGCCCCCACCACAACGGTCGGCAGTCCGGCGGCGTTCGCGGACCGTACGCCGACAGGAGAATCCTCGAACGCCAGGGTCGAGGGGGGCTCGACACCGAGGTGCCGGCACGCGGACAGATAGACGTCGGGGGCGGGTTTGGGGCGAGCCACCTCGTCGGTCGCGACCGTCGCATCGAACCTTCCGGCCAGTCCGATCGCCTCCAACGTGGCATCCAGCACGAGCCGCGGGGCGTTGCTGGCAACCGCCACCGGGACGGCACGCGCCGCCTGCGTGACGAGCGCGACCGCTCCCGGCATGGGGCGGACACTGTGGCTGAGCCGCTCCAGTCCATCAGCGAGGAGTTCGTTCTCGATCTCGCCCTCGCGCCCCGGTTCGCCGAAATGCCCCGCCATGATCGCCGCGATCTCCTGTGTCTGCCGCCCCAGCAGCGCGTCCCTCTCATCAGGGCCGAAATCCAGCCCTCGGCGCGTGTACTGCGCCGCCCGCGCCGCCGCCCACAGAGGCTCGCTGTCAGCCAGCAGCCCATCACAGTCGAACACCACGGCGGACGGCACCCGGACGCCCCGCGGGGACCACCCCCCGGAACCCGGGCCGCACTGGCCCGGCGCCCCCTCGACCCCGGCCCCGGCCGATCCGCCCGAGCCCCCGTGCTCCGCCCACACGTCAGTCCTGTCAGTCCTGTCAGTCACACACAGGCAACGATCCCTGGCGGCCGGTGGCACGGCAGTCGCCCCTGACGGGCGCTGTGCACCCCTCAGCGAGCCACGAGCAGGGGGTGATCGGGCGAACGTCTCAAGCCCGCGCGGCACGAACCCGCCTGGGTTCGCCGGAGTGGTGCCTTCTGGCTCCCGCGAACCAGGTCTGGCGGAACTGGCAGGCGCCCTCGGTTTCCCCGGGAGGACGCGTGGGAGTTGCCGGAGCCCAACGTCTTTCGGGCCGGGCCGTGTGAGTCGCCGAGGGTGCTCAGCCGATCCCGTACACGGTGACGGTCACGGAGCCGTCCTGGCCGGGGATGGTGTAGACGCCCGGACCCCGGTAGGGCACGAAGAGGCGTACCTGGCGAATGTATTGTTCGACGCGCACCGCGACGACCCGGAGTTCGGCTACCGCTTCCTCGCCGGCCAGGCCCGCATCGCCGGCCATGAGGCTTCGGACCGGACCGTGTGGCGGGTGTGCCGGGACAACGGCTGGTGGAGCGTCTTCGGCAAGAAGAGGAACGGCAAGAAGGGCAGGCCCGGGCCGCCTGTCCACGACGACCTCGTACAGCGGCATCTCGCGGCGGACGGGCCGGATGAGCTGAGGCTCACCGACATCACCGAACATCCCACCGCCGAAGGGAAGCTGTACCTCTGCGCGGTCAAGGACGCGTGGTCGCGGCGCATCGTGGGTTACTCGAAGAGCGGGTTGGTTCGGCCGGGGCCAATGCCGCTATGGAGGGTTTCTTCTCGCTGCAGCAGAAGAATGTCCCAACAGGCGCTCCTGGGCCACTCGCGAAGAGCTCCGCATCGCGATCGTGACCTGGATCGAGAGGACCTATCACCGACATAGGCGCCAGGCCGGCCTCGGCCGCCTGACTCCCATCGAATATGAAGTGATCATGAAGGATCACGTCGCTACCATGGCGTGATCCTCCGAGAAGGCGGCGCTGATCTACCAGCATTCGGACGATGAGCGGCAGCGGGAGGTCGCGGCAGGACTCGATGATGTCGTGCGCCGCGCCCGCCAGGCATCTGGCACGGATCTGGCACGCGCCGAGTGAGCATTCGAACAGCAAAGAACCCCCGGGCCCTGTGACCTGGGGGTTTCTGTCTGAGCGGGCGACGGGAATCGAACCCGCGCTCTGAGCTTGGGAAGACCTCACCCGCTCATGACAAGTTGCCTGGTCAGAGCTGCCTTCGGGCTCGTGACCTGCGCAAACACTGTAGTTGTCGGTGGCCTCGAATGGTCTCGTGTGGCCCCATGCTGCCCCTCCCCATCGCACGTCAATCGCACGCGGGTCGCATGAATGCGGCCCCCGTGAGCTGGTCTTTCTTATCGGGTGGCGCGTACCAGAAGGGTGCCGATGTGGCCCTCGGTGGGGGCGTCGAGCACGTACGCCGTGGCGTGGCTGAACCCGGCGTCGAGCAGGAACCGCTCCCACTGGTGAGGCTCGTAGCTGTAGCGGTAGGTGAAGCGGGCCGGGCCGGCGAAGCCGCCCTTGTACATGCCCTGCGGGCCGTAGGCGCCGGGGATGGCGGGGGGCTGGGAGAAGACGAACGTGCCACCCGGGTTCAGCACTCGGTGGACGAGGGGGAACAGGCGCCGGGGGTCGGTGAACCAGGCGGCGCCGAAGTTCGAGTAGACCGCGTCGAACGTCTCCCCGCAGCCGTCCAGGAAGCCGAGGACTTCGGCGCACTCGAAACGGGCCCCGGTCGTGCCCCAGGCGGCCCGGATGTTGCCCACCATCGCGGGAGACAGATCCACCCCGACCGCCTTGACGCCGTGCTGCGCGAGCCAGGCCACGGCGCGGCCGGTCCCGCAGCCGATTTCCAGTGCGCTGCCGGGGTCTCCGAGGAGTTCCGGCCCGGGACCGTGCCCTCGGTACTGGGTCCAGCGGAAGACGGGTTCCGCGTCGAAGACATCAGCGCGTACGTGCTCGGAGTTCGCGTAGGCGTCCCACACTTCGCGTTCGTGGTCGGTGTTGTGCTCGGCGGCCAACGGGAGTCCTTTGCTGATTCGGGACTTCTCCCCGCCCGGCGGAGGGAGCGGGCGAGGGAGAAGACGGTATCGCTGTTCTAGTGGCTGTCGGGGGCCTTGTCGTCGCACGGGGAGCAGTCCGCGCCGTCCATGGCCCACAGCTCTCCGTCAGCGTCGAAGCCGTTAGCGCGGATCACGTCGGCGGTGCGCAACACCGTTCCGTCGCGTCGGCGCTCGATCAGCGGGGCGTGGTGCTTGTAGCGGCCTCGGTTGTACGCCTCGCACAGCGCGAAGTAGACCGGGGAGTCCAGGATGAGCTGGTGGACGCCGATGTCCACGGTCTTGCCGACGCCGAGGTGTACATCGGGTCGTTCCATGGCGGTGAGCAGGTACATCACGGCGTTGCCGAGGATGCGTTCGGCCATGTCGCGCACCATGACGTGGTCCCGCATCAGCAGGCGGATCTCCCGCTCCCACAGGTCGCAGTCCGCCGATCCGGGGGATTCGAGCACGTTGTACGTGCACTCCCGGACGTGGGGCCGGACGGCGTTGAGGAGCGCCTTCGGGTCCCGCAGCGCGGTGTCGGGGATGGTGGTGTGTTCGAGTAGGTCTGTCATCCTCTTCTCCTCCTGTTGTCGGTGTTCGTGCGGTTGATCACGATCGCTGTGTGCGGCGCTGGATGACTTCATGGACCTGAGCCAGGACCAGCGCGCGGCGGGCTGCGGGGTCGCGGGCGAAGGTGCGGGCGCAGCCAGTGCACTGCGGCAAGCCCCTCACCCTGATGACCGCGCAGCTGCAAGCGATGCACCGCAGCGTCATCACGCCGAGGTGGCCTCGCCGGACGGCTGGTCCGGCACCGTGTCCGGTGCCGGGGCCCGGACGCTGGTGTGTGCGTCGGCACTGTCCGCTGCCAGCACACCCAGGAGCGCCAGGACAGCGCCGGAGCCAACCGCCCATAGCGCACCCAGCACTCCTGTGGGGCTCTGGCGCGGGATCGCATGCCTGCTGCTCATCTCCACTCACCTCTGTGAACGCCGTGTTCGGGTATCCCGGGACGCCGACGTCCCGCCTGTGCCGATCCCGGCGGTGGGCGGGTCGGCGCCGCCCCGTGAACGAGGAGCCTGCGGGCGAACGCGACGGACGACAGCCCAACCTTCCGCCGCTCCACCGCAGGTTGCCCGGCGGCCTTCTCGGCATCGGGGAGCAGCGCGGCGACGTCCGCACGCAGGCGGCCCAGCACCCACGCTCCGGCCTCCGCGCCCGGGTGGCGCTCGGCGAGGACCAGCGCCAGGTTCACGTCGCCGTGTACGGCCTCGCGCGACCGCACCCCGCCCCCGGCGCTCACCGTCGCTCCTGACGGGGCTTGCACGGGTCGGGTCCGGCGCAGCGGAGGCAGGAGGCACCAGCCCGCTGCGGCGGCGTCAGCCGCTCCACTTCGATCAAGGGGGTCTTGGGACCGTTCACCGGGGCCCACCCTTGCGTGCGTCGGGCGGGCGGGGCATGACCGCCTCTTCGAGGGTCAGGCTTATGTCGTCGGTGGTGTCCGGGTGCGGCCGGAGCGCCTCCAGCGGTGCGCTCCAGCCCCGGCCGCCGCCCTGCGGGCGCAACTGGTAGACGCTGGTGCCGGTGTCGTCAGGCAGTGCGACGACGACCCCCACGCTGTTGTCCCGCGTGTCCTGTGCGAGGTCGCCGCGCTGGGGAGTCCAGCCGAGTCCAGCGGCGGCGTCGGCCAGGGCTCGGCGGCGGTTGGTGTCCTGCGGGGTGCGGCGTCCATCCGTCATGTTGCTGACGGTAGGGACGCCGCTACGGCCGATTATGAATCAGGGGAATACGCGCTGGTCGTCCAGATGAAATCGGTTCGACATGCCCCTCAACTGCTCCCGTGTGGAGGCTCGTTCGGCATAGACGATCCGGCGCAGGGTCGCGCGGGCGATCGGGTGGTTCCGCACGAGCTGGGGGGCCAGACCTTCGGCCTTGCGCAGCTCCGTCAGGGCCGTGTGCCGGTCGCCGTTCCACAGCCATGCCCTGGCCATGTCCATGTGGTGGTTGCCTCGGCGGGAGTTGGGTAGCGCGTCGATCTGTGCTGGGTCTGCCTGGTCGTTCAGTTCGAGCGAGCGGACATGGTCCCCAGCCTCCAGGGCGGTCGCGATGCCGTGGATCGTCACGTTGCCAGCGCTGAAGGTGACCGATTGTCGGTCGAAGCCGGGCGGCCCGTCGTAACGGTCGATTCTGCGCGCCGTCTCGGCAGCCTGCTCGATGCGTGCGTTGGACTCGGGCACGTCGCCACCGCGAGCTGCCGAGACTGCCGCGCGCAGTTGCAGGATTCCCCACATGCGCAGAGCGAGCTGGTCATCCTGCTCGGCGTACTCCTCGATGGAGCCCAAGGCGCGGTTGGCCAGGACCATGGCGTCGTCCCAGTCGGCGGTTGCCCACATGTCCCAGATCCGCATGTAGTCGGCCACGGCGGGCATCAACGGGTCGCCGGACAGCCGAGCTGACCACATGGCCCGCTCGCACGCCAGGGCGATCAGCTCAGGGTGGCCCAGTGCGTGAGCCGCCGTGTGCGTCGCTTTGCAGCACACGGTGTAGACGGCGAACGCTTCCTCGCGCTCTCGGCCGGTGGAGACCTCGGCCAGAGCGCGCGCTTCCCGTAGGAGGTCTGGCATCTCCCGCAGGATCGCCGTGTTCGCGGCGGTGTCCCGCATCCGGTGCAGGCGCTTCACGCTGTCCCAGAGCTGGCCGCTCGGGCGCGGGGTGCCGTCGAAGACGGGCGTGAGATCGAAGCGGCGCAGCTCGCGCAGGATGGATGCCGCTGCGTCCTGCCACTGGTCCTCTGACACGTCGTGGACGTAGGGGCGGGCGATCAGGTCGTTGACGTGGCAGTGCAGCGCCGCTGCGATACGGCTGATCAGACTCGCGCGGTCCAGCTCGATGCGGCCGGACTCCACCTTCGACAGCCAGCCCTGGGATTTGCCGATCGCTGCGGCCAAGTCCGCCTGCGCCATGCCGATGATGAGGCGCTGACGCTTGATGCGCCTCCCGATCGCTTCCTGTTCTTCAAGATCGTGCGGCATACCCGGTCTCCAGCGCTCTGCTCGCGGATTCGCGGTCCACGGGAACCGTACCCGCGCAGCCTCGCGGGAGAATCGCTGCGAGCGGCCCGTTCCCCCGAGGGGACGGTCCGCTCGCGGTGCCGGGCAACCGGTCGGCAATTCACGATCGACTGTGACGGGTAAGGATCTCCTCCGCGTCCGTCACCGGCGGCTCCCCTGTACGGCGCGAAACCTCGGCGGCGATAGGAACGATCTGATGCAGGCGCTCCGCCTCGAAGTCGTCGGGCCGCTCCTCGAGGTCAACGGTGTCGCGAACGGTCAGCAGGGAGTTCAAGAGACCCAGGGCCGCCCGCACGCGGGTCTGCGGGGAGTCACATGACAGGGCGCCGCGCAGCGTCTGCACCGCGTCGCTTGTTCGTCGTCACATACGTCTCGACCCACTCCGCCGGCGTGATCTGGCCTGCCGTCGGGCCGTGCCAGTCGCCCTTGTCCAGGCGGGCGCGCACGTCGGCCAGCCAGGCGGACGCCTCGGTCTTGGTGCGGAACGTCCGGTCGGCGTTGCGGCGGGTTCCGTCCGGGGCGAGATACGACGCCTGAAAGCGGCCGGACGGCAGCTTGCGGATGAAGCCGAAGTCCCGGCGAGTGCGGCTCACGTGCTTCCTCCAGGTGGTGGCCGAGACCACCACAACCCAGCGCCCGCGCACATCCTGCTGGTGCGTACGCCGTGCCTCGCTGATGGAGCGTCGCGTGCGGCTGTCACACGCTCATCGCACGGCGGGCGCTGGCACGAAGAAAGCCGCTCCCCGTTCGACCGGGAAAGCGGCTCTGACCTGGAACTTTGTATGGAGCGGGCGACGGGAATCGAACCCGCGCTCTGAGCTTGGGAATCAGGGGG
>NZ_JAAKZZ010000227.1 GCF_011045075.1 Streptomyces boncukensis | reverse complement strand
GTCGGGGGTTTCCGGCTGCGGCCGGAGCCGTTATGGCAGGGCGAGCTCGAACCACACCACCTTGCCCGTCGACAGCCGGGTGGCGCCCCAGCGCCGCGCGAGGCGGTTGACGAGGTAGAGGCCGCGGCCGCCCTCGTCCGTGGCCCGCGCCTGCCGCAGCCGCGGCAGTTGCGGCACGTCGTCGCCGACCTCGCAGCGGAGGGTGTCCGTCCGCAGCAGGCGGAGCGTGATGGGGCGCTCCGCGTACCGGACCGCGTTGGTGACGATCTCGCTCACCAGCAGCTCGACCGGGTCCGTCAGCTCCTCCAGGTCCCAGCGGGCGAGCGCGCGCCGGGCCAGCCGCCGTGCCTGGCCCGCCGTCTGGGCGCGCGGATCCAGATACCAGTACGCCACATCGCTCGGCGCGATGCCGTCGAAGCGGGCGGCGAGCAGCGCGATGTCGTCGTCCCGGTCCCCGGGGCCGAGGATGTCCAGCACCTCGTCGCACAGCGGCTCCAGCGGAGCGGAAGCGCCGGGGCGGGTCAGCCGGGCGGTGGCCGCCAGCCGCTCCCGCAGATGCTCTATCCCGGTCCACACGTCGCGCTGCCGGGACTCGACCAGGCCGTCGGTGTAGAGCAGCAGTGTCGCGCCCGCGGGCGCGTCCAGCTCGACGGCCTCGAAGTCGACGCCGCCGACCCCGATCGGCGCCCCGGACGGTATACGCAGCACCTCGGCACGGCCGCTGCGGTGCAGCATCACGGGCGGCGGATGGCCCGCGTTGGCGACGATGATGCGGTGCGCGACCGGGTCGTAGACGGCGTACAGGCAGGTGGCCATGCGGTCGCTGCCGAGCCGCTGGGCCTGTTCGTCGAGGTGGTGCAGCACCTCCTGGGGCGGCAGGTCGAGCCCGGCCAGCGTCTGCGCCGTGGTGCGCAGCTGGCCCATGATCGCCGCCGAGGTCATGGAGTGGCCCATCACATCGCCGACGACCAGCGCCACCCGCGAGCCGGGGAGCGGGATGGCGTCGTACCAGTCGCCGCCGACCCGGGCCGTCTCGGCGGCGGGCAGATAGCGGCTGGCGAGCTGGACGCCGGTGGGCTGCGGCAGCTCGTCCGGGAGCATGGTGCGCTGCAGCTCGTCGGCGATATACGCCTCGCGGCCGTACAGCACCGCCTTGTCCACGCCCAGCGCGGTGTGGGTGGCGAGCTGCGCGGCGATCAGCAGGTCGTCCGGCTCGAACGCCGGTCGGTCGGGGCGGCGCAGGAAGACGGCGGCGCCGATCACTCTTCGCCGCCCGCGCAGTGGCGCCAGCACGGCCCGGTGCCCGGAGGGCAGGTCCCGCCCCGGGCCGAGGAGCTCGGGCAGCGCCGCGCTGGCGGCGGGGGAGTCGGCGAAGACGGGCCGTACGCCGCGCAGCACCTCGGCCAGCGGGCCGCCGGGCCGCACATGGGCCAGCTCGGCAGCGGCGGCCCCGGCGGCCCCGGTGGCACCGGTGGCTCCGCCCCCGCCCCCGCCGGCGTCGGCCGGTCCGCCGCCGCCTTCCGTGCCGGACAGCCCGTGCCCGCCGTCGGCGGTGGGCGGCGCGCCGCCGAGCAGCGGCAGCAGCGGTCCGGAGGCCGCCCGCTCCCGCTCGGGGCGGGAGCCCCGGCTGTGCTGGGCGTCCCCGGTCTCCCCCGGACCCTCGGCGCCGGCCGCGTCCCGGGAGTCGCCGGGCGCGGGCGCCTCGCGTTCGCCGCGCGCGGGACGGGTCTCGCCCGGTGTCCGGGCCTCGGGGACCTGCGGCGCGGCCGTCACCTGGGTGAACTGCGGGTACTCCGGGATCCGGTCGCTGCGCCGCAGCCGCAGGACCACCGGTCCTGTGGGCCGCTCGTCGCCGACCGGCAGCGGGTCGCGCAGATAGACCAGGATCGCGTCCGCGTACGCGGGCACACTCGCCCGGCACAGGCCCAGCACCGTCTCGTCCAGGTCCACGCCGCGGGCGATCCGGCGCGTGGCGGCCCCGACGAAGCGCAGCCGGTCGCCGCCTCTGCGCTCGCGCTCCACCCGCTCCGCCTCGCCGCCGTCCGCTCCGGCCTCACTGGGCACGTGCTCACCCGCGCTCTCCCCGTCGCGCCGCCGCGCCTGCGCGGACGCCGGTGGCGCCTGCGCCTGCGCCGCCGCGGGCGTCGGCGGCTGCTCGTCCGGCCTGCGGCGGCCGGCGGCCTCGTGACCCCCGGCACCGGCGGGGCCGGTGCGGCCCTGCTGATCCGCCTGGCTCCCGTGGCCTCCGTAGCTTCCGGGGCCCTCGTGACCCGCGGGTCCCGCGTGGGTCACGGGGCCCGGCTGGCCCCCGCGACCGGACCGGGAGGTGCCCGTGGGTTTGGGCGGCGTCGGCTCGGCGGTGCTGCTCGCCGCAGACTTCTCGTGCTCCGTCACGCGTTCGGTTTCCATCCATCCGGGGCTGCGCTCCGGCGCACGCCCAGCGCTGGGTGCTCGCGGTCTATGGGCGTCGTCGGCAGTGCAGGAAGAGCTGGATCTCGGGCGGTACGTCGGTACTCGCGGGAGCGTACGCGTAGGCGTCCTCGCTCGCGATCTCGAATCCCGCCTCGCTGACGACCCGGCGCAAATCGTCCCGCAGATAGCCCGATACCCGCACCGTGTTGCCCAGGAACGGAATGGCGAAGTCGTCCACGTCCGATTCCACCATGGCGAGGGCCAGCGGGCCGTCGTCGCGGATCTGCTCGTGCAGCATGCGCAGCGCGAACGGGATCTCCGCACGGGGGAGCATCAGCAGCGAGAAGAAGGCCGTCGAGCCGTCGAACGGGCCGAGCCCGGAGGATTCCAGATCGGCCAGGTCGACGCGGCGGAAGTCCCCTTCCGGAACGTTGTCGCGGCACAGTTTCAGCATGACAGGCGACACATCGATGCCTGTCACCCGGTGTCCCGCGGCGCTGAGTTGACGTGCGGTGGGCAGTCCGGTTCCGCAGCCGACGTCGAGGACCCGGGAGCCCGGCGGGAGCAGCCCCGCCAGCCACTGCCCGGCCGCTATCTGCCCCTCCTTGTGCGGGAACGCCTCGTCGTACCGGTCTCCGATGGCGTCGAACGCGTCCGCCTGTCCCGACCTGTCGACGCTGGCGCGGTCGAAGGCGCCGTACGCTCCGTGCCCGTCACTGGCGCTCACGACTCGGCTCCTCTCTGGCCGCCTGTCAAGTCCTCGGGGACCGAGGGAAGTTGTTTTCAGGGTCCGGGTTACGGACGTTGATCCTACGTTTGCAGTATGGGGGCGTAGCAAGGGGCATCGGGAGTCGGGTGCGGGCACGTGTTGCACACCCGCCGGGCGGCCCGGGGTCAGGGGCGGGTCATACGCAGCACATCCAGCGCCTCGTCCAGCTGCTGAAGGGTCAGCTCGCCCCGCTCCACATAGCCCTCCTCCAGCACCACGGCGCGGATCGTCTTCCGCTCGGCCAGGGCCTTCTTGGCGACGGCGGCGGCGCTCTCGTACCCGATGTACTTGTTGAGCGGGGTGACGACGGAGGGCGAGGACTCCGCGTACTCCCGGGCCCGCTCGGCGTTCGCGGTGATGCCGTCCACGGTGCGGTCGGCGAGCAGCCGGGAGGCGGCGGCCAGCAGCCGCACGGACTCCAGCAGGTTCTTCGCCATGACCGGCAGCATCACGTTCAGCTCGAAGTTGCCGGCGGCACCGGCGGCGGCGACGGTGGCGTCGTTCCCGGTGACCTGCGCGGCAACCATCAGCACGGCCTCCGGGATCACCGGGTTCACCTTGCCGGGCATGATGGACGAGCCGGGCTGGAGGTCGGGCAGCGCGATCTCGGCCAGGCCGGTGCGGGGGCCCGAGGCCATCCAGCGCAGATCGTTGGCGATCTTCGTCAGGCTGACGCCGATCGTCCGGAGCTGACCGCTGGTCTCCACGAGCCCGTCGCGCGCCCCCTGCGCCTCGAAGTGGTCGCGCGCCTGCGTCAGCGGCAGCCCGGTGGCGCGGGCGACCTCCTCGATCACGGCGGAGGAGAAGCCGGGCGGGGTGTTGATGCCGGTGCCCACGGCCGTACCGCCCAGCGGGAGCTCGGCGAGGCGGGGCAGGGAGGCGCGGAGCCGTTCGGCGCCGTACCGCACCTGTGCGGCGTATCCGCCGAACTCCTGTCCGAGAGTGACGGGGGTCGCGTCCATCAGATGCGTCCGCCCGGACTTGACCACGTTGGCGAACTCCTCCGCCTTCCGCTCCAGCGCGGCGGCGAGGTGGTCCAGCGCGGGGATCAGCTCACCGGTGACGGCGGCGGTGGCGGCGATGTGGATGGACGAAGGGAAGACGTCGTTGGACGACTGCGAGGCGTTGACATGGTCGTTCGGGTGCACGTGCGCGCCGGGGCCGAGGCGCTCGGCGGCGAGGGTGGCGACGACCTCGTTCATGTTCATGTTGGAGGAGGTCCCGGACCCGGTCTGGAAGACGTCGACCGGGAAGTGGTCGTCCCACGCTCCGTCGGCTACCTCCTCGGCGGCCTCGCGCACGGCCTCGGCCAGGTCCTTGTCCAGGACCCCCAGCCGCCCGTTGACCACGGCCGCCGCCGCCTTGATCCGGGCCAGCGCCTCGATGTGCGCCCGCTCCAGCCGCTGGCCGCTGACGGGGAAGTTGTCCACGGCGCGCTGGGTCTGGGCCCGCCACTTGGCGTGCGCGGGGACGCGTACCTCCCCCATCGAGTCGTGCTCGGTCCGATACGCGGTGTTGTCGGTCATACGTGTGCACCTCCGTAACGATCAGCATCGCGCACCGGGCCGGACATTCCCTGACTGGGTCAGGCTTCGGTGGGGCGGGGGTTTCCGTCGAAGACGTTGTGGACGGTGCTGGCGGTCAGGGCGCGCTCGAACCAGCGATCGAGGAGGATGTCGTCGTCGCAGGAGGTGATGCGTGCGCGCTCGCCCGGGGTCAGCGTGATGCCGTAGATCTCCAGAACCAGGAGCAGGTCCTCGATCCGGACCCGCCTGGCTCCTCGCAGGTACCCCTGCTCGTGACGTTGCGTGCGCAGCATTTCGGCGACGAGACCCTCCACGTCAAACACCCCCTAAGGGGCCTCCGCGCTGTCTGCTGCGGTGTGGCCGCTGTCCTCGCCATCCTCGCGGAAGACCTCGCTGACGCTGGTGGCAGTGAGCGAACGGTCAAACCAGCGGTCGAGGAGTTCCAGGTCGTGGCAGTCGCTGATGCGCGTGCTCTGTTCGGCCGTGAGCCTGAGCCCTCGCTTCTGCAGTGCCTGGAGGAGACACTGGGCTGCCCTCTTCACCTCTCCCTCCTCGCGACCTGCTTCGCGACCTGCTTCGCGGAGTCCCTCAGCGACGGGCCCGTTGAGTTCGAAGATTCCTGCTGCCATGAGATTCTCCCAGTGTTCGGCTGCTGCGGTGCCTGCGACGGCGCTGGCCACAAGATCGGCGTAGATGGTGGGATCCTCAGCCTTCCTGAGGGCGTAGGCGAACGTCTTCAGTATGTCCCCGATGCGGGGTCCGTGGACGTGTGTCATCACCGAGAACACCGCGAATGGCAGGTCCTCCGCCGCACGCTCCTGGTCGGTGACCTCGGGGATATTGCCGGGCCAGGTGACGAACGGGGTGACGGTGAGATTCGGTCTCGAACCGTGCCCGATGTGGAACGGTCCCATCGCCCACTTGGCCACGCGCTCCTGGTCGCACATGACAAGCAGCAGCGGGTGCTCGTTCGGATACCTGTTGGCCAGATAGCTCAGGTAGTAGGCCCAGCTCCGGCCCTTGTCCTCGTCCTTGCCCGACTGCGACTCGGCGAGGACAAGGTACTTCCGCCCGCTGTCGCGGCAGGAGATCCGTACGAGGGTGTCCACCCGGCGTTCCACGGGGCGGATCTCGGTGAGATCGCAGCTGGGGAATTCGATGTCGGTGCTGCCCGTGCTGGGCAGATCGAGGATGCTGAAGGCGCGTTCGAGAATCTCAGGGAACTCTCGGATTACGTGATGGCGCGCCTCGTGTGGTGACTTGACCATGGGAAGCAGCGAATCGCACCGTGCGACTATGTTCCCGTCATATGACGGTAGTTCACCCGTACGGGTCTCACGGTGTCAGGACGACCCTCCCCAGGTTGACGCGGTGGTCGATCAGGGCGTGGGCCTCGGCGGCGCGGGTGAGGGGGAACTCGGCGGCTGCGGCGGGGCGCAGGGCGCCGTCGGCGAAGAGGCCCCAGAGCTCGTCGCGCCAGGCGGCGTATGTCTCCGGGTGGTCGCGGGCGATGCGGGCGATCTGGAAGCCGGTCACCGTCCGGCCGCCGACCAGCAGGTCGTACGCGGAGAGCGTGCCGCCGCCCGAGCTGTAGGCGACGAGGCGTCCGCCGTCGCGCAGGGCGCGGACGGCGGGGGTGAGGAGATCGCCGCCGACCGCGTCGAGTACGTAGTCGAAGGGCCCCGGCCAGCCCTCGGGCGCGTCGTACGCGACGACCTCGTCCGCGCCGAGGTCGCGCAGGAAGTCCCCCTTGGCCGCCGGGTCGCTGACGGCGGCGACGACGCGCGCGGCGCCGCGCGTCCGGGCGAGCTGCACGGCCAGATGCCCGGCCCCGCCGGCGGCCGCGGTGATGAGCGCGGACTCGCCGGGGCGGGGGCCCGCCGCCTCCAGCGCGCCCAGTGCGACCACGCCGCCGCGCACCAGTGCGACGGCGTCGCCGGCGCGGGCGCCCTGCGGGACGGCCGAGGCCATGGCGGTGTGCAGCACGGCGGCCTCGGCGTACGCGTCCCCGAAGCAGAGCCCGGTGACCCGGTCACCGGGCGCGTACTCCGTGACGTCCGGGCCGACGGCCGCCACGGTTCCGGCGATCTCGCCGCCGATGGGCTCCGGAGCGCTCCCGCCGGCCTCGCGGAGCTTGCGGACGACGGGGAGGGTGACGCCGATGGCCTCGGTGCGGACGAGGAGCTCGCCGGGTCCGGGCGCGGGGACGGGGGCGTCCTCCAGGGTGAGGTTGCCGGATATATGCCGGATGCGGCGCATGGGGGAGCCTCCAGATTTCGTTGGGGAGCCCAACGATACGCGGATTCCATGGGGAACTCCAACGATGACCGGTTAGGCTTCCCGTATGGCTGACACCCCTCCCGCCCCGAGCAGGATCCGCACCCTGCCGAGCTGGCTGCTCGGCCGCTGCGCCGCGCGCGGGCGCGGCCTCGTCGCCGAGGCGCTGGCGGAGGAGGGGCAGCGCATGTGGCACCACGTCGTCCTCGCCGCCGTGGCCGACCTCCAGCCGATCGCCCAGGCGGAACTGGGCCGCAGCATCGCGCTGGACCCCAAGGACGTGGTCGGCATCCTCAACGACCTGCAGACGGACGGCTATCTGCTGCGCGAGCCGGACGCGTCCGATCGCCGGAAGAACGCCGTACGGATCACCCCGGAGGGCGAACGGCTGCTCGACCGCTGCGAGCAGGCCGCGCGACGCGCCAACGCCGCGCTGCTGGAGCCGCTGTCGCCCGCCGAGCGGGCGGTGTTCCTGGACATGCTGGAGCGGGTCGTCACCCCTGCGAGGAACTGCCGCTGAGGCGGGCGGCCACATCGGAGAGGCGTCCCATGGCGTGGGCCACGCCGAGGCCGTCCATGTAGTCGCGCATGTGCACGATCTGGCCGTCACGCACCCGCATCACCAGGAGGCCGGGGAAGCTGAAGTGCCGGCCGGTCGTCGTCACGGTCCCGGCGACGGTCTGCTCGACCGTGAGCACTTCGCGGTCGGTGCTCTCATGCACCACGACGTCGCGGATCTCCTGCGGCTGCGCCGGGCTCCGGCCCCAGGCCGCCCGGTAGCCCGCGCGGACCTCCTCCCGCCCTTCGAACCGGTCGGGCATGCCGGGGGAGAGGAACGGGAACTCGTGCAGGCCGTCGGGCGCGTAGAGCTCGGCCAGGTCGTCGGCGGACTTGTCGAGCATCGCCTGCTGGAAGCGCGCGAGGACGTCGCGGGGGCTGATGTCGGCCACTTCAGTGTCCCTGCGTGACGCCGGCGAACGCCGCCCACGCGGCGGCCGGGAAGAGCAGCACGGGGCCGTGCGGGTGCTTGCTGTCGCGGACGGGGACGAGGGCGTTCGGGTGCCCGTCGGCGACCGCCGGGCAGTTGCCGCCGTCGGCGTTGCTGTAGCTGGACTTACGCCACGACGCTGAGCTCAGGTCGGGTCGGCGGGATCGCATGGCGGACAGTCCTCCAGGAGCCGTTCGATGAATGCCCGGGACTGGTGCGGGGTGAGCGCGGCGTCCCTGAGCTGATCGTATGCCAGGTGCAGGGACTCGACGTGTTTCCGGTTGGCGAAGACGCGGCCGTCGTACGAACCTTCGGTGTAAGCGAGGCACTTCCCGTCCGCCAGCCACAGCAACGTGATGGATCCCCCGAGCGAGTGCAGTGGCCCGGCGCTGAACGGCAACACCTGGAGGGGTGATGTTCGGCAGGTCGGCCATGACGAGCAGATGTTCCAATTGCCGCCGCCACGCGGCCTTGTCGCGCATCTCGCGTCGCAGCGCCGCCTCGTCCAGGATGGCGCGGTACGTTGCCGCCTCGCTGCCGTGCAGCAGCTCCTGGCGGCCAATCCGCGCGATGACCTGCTCCTCCACTTCCTGCTCGGTGCGGCGGGGGACGGTGCCGAGGAGTTCGCGTGCGTACTCCTCCGTCTGGAGCGAGCCCGGCAGCACGCCCTCCACGAACTCGTGGCGCATAGCGGCCCGGCGCTCCAGGTCCATGATGTCCTGGTACTTGTCCTTGATCACCTCCTCCCGCGCCAACTCCCAGATCGGCATCAGATGATGGACGCCGAACGCCCGCTCCAGGCGCTTGACGACCGTGGACGAGCCGATGGACTCGCCCTTCTCCAGGCGGCAGATGTACGTGCGGTCGTAGTGGACCTTGTCCCCGACCTCGGCGAGGGATCAACCCGCCTGCGCGCGCAGGCGCGCGACCTCGGTGGCGAGGATCTGACGGCCGGACGGCTCCGTGCCGATGCTGGTCTCGGACAGGGCAACCCCCTCGTTGCGCGGGCTTCTTGGCCTACGGCACCCCGCTGACGAGCGTAGACACAGACCGCCACGCTGGAGGCGCGAACGGCAACACTCAGTAACGAAAGGCGTCCCCATGACCTGGCGCATCGACCGCATCCCCAGCAAGCGCGTCTCCGTCACCGACGACAACCGCGTACGGCTCCCGCTCTGGATCCTCCGGGACGGACGACACGCCGCCGACGCGCCACTCACGCTCAGCCGCGTCGAGGCGGAGCACCTGCACGCCGAGCCCCACTGCCGGGGGCGGTGAGACCGCGCGGTCAGCGGTGGCTGAGGGCCTCGCGGAGGAGGGATTCGGCGACTGCGGTCACCCGCCGGACCGTGCCGTCCTCCTCGGCGTACCGGACCTCGATCAGGAGGTTCTTCTCGCGTGCGACGAATCGGGCCTGCGCGGTGTCGCCTTCCGGCGAGGGAGGGGTGACGACGCGGAACGCCTCGTCGGCGAGGGCGATGTCGGTCCGGATTCTGGACCTTTCGACGGGGCGGCGCCGCGCAGAGTGGAGACTCAGCTCGAACGCTTTACGGGCCGGGGCCGCGCGGTCCCAGATGTCGGTGATGTTTCCCTCGGCTTTCAGTGTGACGTCCACTTCGATACGGGGACGGTTGGATGACCGCTCCCGGAGCCTGCACGTGGCGTCTGTGGCGATGACGACCTGTGGGTCGTGCAGCAGTGCTCTGCGGCCCTGCCTGTCCAGCAGCGAGCAGGCGGCCGGAATCTCCCGGATCAGCCACGGGGGAGGGGCGATCCACGTGCCGAGGACGGGCGGGATGAGGAGCAGCGCCGCGATGCACTCGGTGATGCGGAACGCCGGGCCGTAGCGGCGGCGCGTGCGGCCGAGTCGCTTCCGGTGCCACGCCGGCGGCGTGTGCACCTCCGCCAGGCGATTGCGCAGCTCGATGTGGCGGAACCGGTAGACGCCGCCGGCCTGGCGCAGCACGCCCCTGCGGTGTGCGTCTCGCAGGAACTCCATCAGACGCCAGGGCAACCGGCCACGCGAGGCCCACCAGGCACGGGCCAGCGTGAAGCGGCCCCACGCGGACAGCGCGAGGTCGTGGAGGAAGGCGGAGAGCGCGGCCCCGGCGACAGCGAGGAGCCAGGATCCGGCGGTGAGCGTCCCGTATCCGCCGTAGACGTGCCAGAGCACGAGCGTCGTCGCCAGCACCCACCATGCGGGAGGCAGCGGAAGCAGCCCGACGCAACACCGCGAGCGCAGGGGCGGCACCTCCGTACTCCCGTTCCCGTTCCGGCGGGTGACACCTAGCGCCACCGTGCCCAGTGTCAGTACGGAGCGCCGGTCCAGCCGCAGGAGCCGCTCGGGCTCCACGGCGGCGTCCGGATCGGCGGTCGTTCGCAGGCGGTCGAGAAAGAGGACGAGGACGACGGCCGGGAGTGCGGCGAGCAGCGTCACCCGCCCGAGGGGAAGCCGCTCCTGCGCCTCGGGGTGGAGGGCCACGAAGAAGAGCGGGAGGAAGAGCCACGTGACGGTGTTCGGTGCGATCGTTCTCCCGGCCCAGCCGATGCCGCCCGGCCAGCCCTGCCGCTCCTGCCCCTGCCCTTGCCCCTGCTGCTTCTTCCGTGCCGGGCGGTGTCGCCGTATCTGCTGGGGCTCCCGGGGCTGTTCCCCGAAGAGCAGATCCGCCACGTAGATCACATACAGGCCCAGTCCCGTCAGGAGCCACGCGGGCAGCCTCAGGGGCGGGCCGACTCCCAGGAGGTGGACCGTGAGGGCCGCCACCACCGCGCTCGGGAGCAGGGACAGCGCCCGTACGGCGCCGGGCATCGCCCCGTCCAGCCGCCACCAGGCGAGATCCTGCTGCCTGGCGTCCCGCAGCTGGGCCGCGAGGAACGCGGCCCAGCGGGTGGCCTGTGGCGCGTCACGGCCGTAGGAGGCGGCGAGGAAGCCGTCGTACAGGTGGCGTTCGACTTCCTTCCGGGTGGTGAAGCGGTGGGTGTCGAGGAGTTCGGCGGGGTCGTCGTCGCTCTCGCTGTACGCGACGCGCGCGAGGGCGACCATCAACGGGGTGCGGAGCACGGCGCGCAGCGTCCGCACGTCCCGGGCGGTGTCCGCGGAGTCCGTGAGCCGTCGCAGTACGGGGCGCCACTTCGCGTTCGTACGGGCGCTGGTGCGCGGCAGGTAGGCGGCGACGTCCCGCGGGGTGAGCGGTCGCAGGCGGATGGCGCGGGCGCCGGGCACGGGGAGGCCGTGCGCCGCGTTGACCGCCCCGACGTACTCGGCTTCCCTGCTGGTCAGCACGGCGCGCGCGGGGTCGGCGAGGGTGCGGCGCAGCTCGGTGAGCGCCTCGGCACGGACCGGTTGCGGCAGCTCGTCGAAGCCGTCGAGCACGGGCAGCAGGCGGCCGGACTCGATGAGGTCGAGGGCGAGGCCGGGGGAGGGGAGCAGGGC
>NZ_JAAKZZ010000226.1 GCF_011045075.1 Streptomyces boncukensis | reverse complement strand
CCCCTGGCCCACCACGCCCGCCGGTGAGGGTGCGGGAACGGTTCCCACCCGGGATGCTGCGGCCGGTCCCTTGCGGGACCCCCGGGCCCGCCCCAAGCTGTGCCGCATGGATCTGGAGCTGCGGCACCTCAAGGTCGTCTGGGCTATCGCCGAGGCCGGGAGCCTGACGCGCGCTGCGACGGGCCTGGGCCTCGCGCAGCCCGCGCTCAGCGCCCAGCTGAAGCGGCTGGAACGGTCGCTCGGGGGCGAGCTGTTCATCCGCGGCCCGCACGGCGTACGCCCCACCCCGCTGGGCGAACTGGTGCTGGACCGGGCGCGGGTGCTGGTGCCCGCGGTGACGGAGCTGCAGGAGGAGGCCCGCAGGTTCAGCCGGGAGAGCGCCGCGCGCACCGGGCTGCCCAGGTTCCGGCTCGGCGGGACCCACGGGCCGCTGCTGGGCGGCCTGGTGGACCGGCTGGCCACCGCGCACCCCCAGGCGCCGGTCACCACGTACACCTCCTGGTCCCTGGTCGAGCTGGCCGGTCTGCTGGTCGAGGGGCGCATCGACTACGCGCTGGGCGGGGTGTGCGGCGAGAGCCAGCCGCCCTGCCAGGGACGGCTGGTGTGGCGAGAAGTCGCCACGGACCCGGTGTTCCTGATGCTGCGCGAGGACCATCCGCTGGTGGACCGGGAGGAGATACCGCTCGGTGACATGGCCCGCGAGAACTGGGTGGACGTCCCCGGCGACGGCTGCTTCGCGGAGTGCTTCGCCGCCGCGTGCGCCCGGGTCGGCTTCACCCCCGACTCGGTGTACGAGACGGACACCGCGGCCAGCATCCACCTGGTGCAGGTGGGCCGCGCCGTCGGGCTGTGCCGCGCGACGTTCCCGCCCACGCCGGGCCTGGTGACCCGGGCGATCGCCGGGGCGCCGCTGCTGTGGCGGCACGTCCTGGGCTGGTACCCGGGGTCGCCCGCCGCCGAGGCGGGCGCCGCCACCCTCGCGCAGGCGCGGGCCGCGCACCAGGACGCGGTGGCGCTCAGCCCGAGCTTCACCCGCTGGCGCCGGGTCCATCAACGGGAGCTGGGGGAGCCATAACGCCGTGGGAGGGGGAGAGCTGGGAGGTCCAGACCTATGCCGGGAACGGCTACGGTTTCGCCAACCCCCGCTCGACATACGCCAGGGAGCACCCCCATGGTTCATGCGAGATCCGCTCCATCCACCCCACGCCGCTCACGCACGGCGACCGCCGCCGTGACCGCCGCCCTCGCCGCGGGCGCACTGATCCTGGCCGGGTTCTCCGGCCAGGCCGCGGCCCAGCCGACCGCTCCCGACCGGGCGCCCGTCGCCGATGACCAGCTCTCACCGGGCCTGTTGAAGGCCATGAACGAGGACCTCGGGCTGTCCCGGGCCGACGCGAAGGCCCGGATCGCGAACGAGAACGACGCGGCCCGCACGGCCGCGGAACTGCGCACAGCGCTCGGCGGCAGCTACGCCGGCGCGCACGTCAGCGGCACCACCTCGGACCGGCTCACCGTCTCCACCACCGACCGGTCCGAGGTGGCCACGATCACCGGGGCCGGCGCCCGCGCCCGGGTCGTCGAGCGCGGACTGCCCGCGCTCGACGGCGTGCTGAAGAAGCTCGACCGCGCGGCGCACGGCACCGCCCCCGAGTCCGTGTCGACCTGGTACATCGACGTCAAGCACAACCGGGTGGTCGTCGAGTCCGCGCGCACGGCCGCGGCCCGCGCCTTCCTGGACCGGGCCGGGGTGGACCGCTCCGAGGTGACGGTGCGGCACTCCACGGCCCAGCCGCGCCCGCTGTACGACGTACGCGGCGGCGACGCCTACTACATGGGCAGCGGCGGCCGCTGCTCCGTCGGCTTCTCGGTGACGCGCGGCCAGGGCACCGGCGGCTTCGTCACCGCGGGCCACTGCGGCCGGCCCGGCACCTCCACCTCCGGCTTCAACCGGCAGGCCCAGGGCAGCTTCCAGGGCTCCACCTTCCCCGGCCGCGACTACGCGTGGGTCTCGGTCAACAGCAACTGGACGACTACCCCGATGGTCAACGGCTACGGCCGGGGCGACGTGCGGGTCACCGGCTCCACGGAGTCGGTGGAGGGCACCTCCATATGCCGCTCCGGCTCCACGACCGGCTGGCACTGCGGCACCGTGCAGCAGCGCAACACCAGCGTGTCCTACCCCCAGGGCACGGTGAACGGCGTGACCCGGACCAGCGTGTGCGCCGAGCCCGGTGACTCGGGCGGCGCGTACGTCACCGGCACCGAGGCCCAGGGCATGACCTCCGGCGGCTCCGGCGACTGCAGCCGCGGCGGCACCACGTTCTTCCAGCCGGTCAACCCGGCGCTCCAGGTGTACGGCCTGGCGCTGGTCACCGAGAACGGCGACGACCCCGGCGACCCGCCGGACCCGCCGGACCCGGGCACCTGGGCGGCCGGGAGCAGCTACCAGGCGGGTGACACCGTCACCTACGACGGCGCCTCCTACCGCTGCATCCAGTCGCACACCGCGCTGCCGGGCTGGGAGCCCCCGAACGCGCCGTCGCTGTGGGAACGCGGCTGAGCCCCGCGGGCCTCGGCCCGAACCGCGAGGACGTGCACCGCGTCTGAACCGCTGTCCATTCCCATGTGATGGAACACGTTCTACCGTGTGCGCCGCCGCCGGACGCTATTGCTCCAGCGCCCGGCGGCGGCTTCTCATGCTCTGCAGAGACGGAGGGGACGTGTACCTCGACTACACCTCACAGCAGCGGCGGCTCCGCGACGAGCTGCGCACCTACTTCGCGGACCTGGTCCCGGAGGACGCGTACTACCACGGCACCGACCCCGCGGCGCGCAAGCGCCACTACCGCGAGACCGTGCGCCGTCTCGGCGCCGACGGCTGGCTCGGCGTCGGCTGGCCCGCCGAGTACGGCGGGCGCGGCATGTCGGCCATGGAGCAGTTCGTCTTCTTCGACGAGGCAGCGCAGGCGGGCGTTCCGCTCCCGCTGATGGCGCTGAACACCGTCGGGCCGACGCTGATGCAGTTCGGCACCGACGAGCAGAAGGCGTACTTCCTGCCCCGCATCCTCACCGGCGAGCTCGACTTCGCCATCGGCTACAGCGAGCCTGAGGCAGGCACCGACCTGGCCGCACTGCGGACCCGGGCCGTACGGGAGGGGGACGTGGACAGCGGCCACTACACCGTCAACGGGCAGAAGATCTGGACCACCAACGGCGACACCGCCGACTGGGTCTGGCTCGCCGTCCGCACCGACCCGGAGGCCGCGCCGCACCAGGGCATCACCCTGCTCCTCGTCCCCACCAGCGACCCCGGCTACTCCTGCACCGTCATCAACACCCTGGCCGGGCACGACACCACGGCCAGCTACTACGAGGACATCCGGGTCCCGGCCTCCCGCCGGGTCGGCGAGGAGAACCGGGGCTGGCGGCTGATCACCACCCAGCTCAACCACGAGCGGGTCACTCTCGCTGCACACGGCAGCATGGCCATCCGCGCCCTGCGCGACGTGCGGCGCTGGGCGGCGGACACCAAGCTCGCCGACGGCCGCCGGGTGCTCGACCTCGGCTGGGTGCGCACCCTGCTGGCCCGCACCCACACCCGGCTCGACGCGATGAAGCTGCTCAACTGGCAGATGGTGGACGCCCTCGACAAGGGCACCCTCACCCCGCAGGACGCCTCCGCCGCCAAGGTGTACGGCAGCGAGGCGCGGCGCGACGCGTACGCCTGGCTGATGGAGGCCGTCGGCGCGGCCGGACCGCTGGCCGAGGGCTCCGCCGGCGCGGTGCTCCGCGGCGAGCTGGAGCGCGGCTACCGCAGCGCCGTCATCTTCACCTTCGGCGGCGGCAACAACGAGATCCAGCGCGAGATCATCTCCTGGATCGGCCTCGGGATGCCGCGGGTGCGCCGCTGAAGCCCCGTGAGCGGCCCGCCGGGCCCGCCGGCCCGCCAGTCAAGTCCTCCGATGACCGGTGTACGCCGTACCCGCGCAGCGGACGGGCGGCCATACTGAGCAGAAGGGGAGGGCGCGCGGCGACGCGCGGTGACGACGACGGGGGCTGCGGCGAGCCATGGCGGACAACACCCTGATCCAGGGCCGTTACCGGCTGCTCGACATCATCGGACGCGGCGGCATGGGGGAGGTGTGGCGGGCCCGCGACGAGTCGCTGGGCAGGCACGTCGCCGTCAAATGCCTCAAGCCGCGGGGTGCGCGGGCGGCGGCGACGGGGCCGGACGGCGGCACCGGCGCCCGGGTGCTCAGGGAGCGGTTCCGGCGCGAGGCACGGGTCGCCGCGGCGCTCCAGCACCGGGGCGTGACCGTCGTCCACGACTTCGGCGAGCACGAGGGCATGCTCTACCTGGTGATGGAGCTGCTGCAGGGGCGCAATCTCAGCCAGCTGCTGGCCGCGCGCCAGGGCGGGCCGCTGCCCGTGCCCGAGGTCGTCGACGTGGCCGAACAGGTCGCGGCGGCCCTGGCCTACACCCACGACCAGGGCGTCGTGCACCGCGACCTGAAGCCCGCCAACGTGGTGCGGAGCGGCGACGGCACCGTCAAGATCTGCGACTTCGGCATCGCCCGGCTCGGCCGCGACATCGGCTTCACCACCCGCCTCACCGGTTCCGGTATCGCGATGGGCACCCCGCACTACATGTCGCCGGAGCAGATCGAGGGCACCGCCGTCGACCACCGCAGCGATCTGTACTCGCTGGGCTGCGTGCTCTACGAACTCGCCACCGGCACCCCGCCGTTCGACCACCCGGACGCCTGGGTGGTGCTGCTCGGCCACCGCGACACGGCCCCGGAGCCGCCCCGCGCCCGCCGCCCCGAGGTGCCCGCGCCGCTGGAGGAGGCCATCCTCCGGCTACTGGCGAAGGACCCCGGCGCCCGGACGTCCAGCGCATCCGAGCTGACGGCCGGCCTGGCGCCCGCGCGCGGTGCCCCCGGCACGGGCCCGCCGGGGTTCCCCGAGCCCGCCGGGACCGCCGGTCCCGGCGAGCCCCCGCTGCCCCCGTGGACGCGGGGGATGGCGGGCGGTTCCCGGGCGAGCGGGGCCTGGCCGTCCCGCACCGGCGGCCCGCCGCACGGCGGGCCCGGGGTCGCGGCGCTCACCGGTCAGTGGACCGGCGGGGCGGTGGGCGCGCCGCGCCGCACGCCGTCGCCCGAGCTGGTCGCCGTGCTGGCCAGCCGCCACGACGCCGGGATCCGGCTGGCCCGCCTCGGCCGCTGGGAGGAGGCCGGCGAGGTGCACCGGGCCGTGGCCGAGGAGCGCGCCCGCACGCTCGGCCCCGGCCACCCCGACACCCTCGCCAGCCGGGGTGAACTCGCCTTCGCCCTCAGCAGGCTGGGCCGGCACGCCGAGGCGCTGCGCGCGTACGAGGCGGTGGCGGCGGGGCGTGCCGCCGGCCTCGGGGCCGAGCACCCGGAAACGCTCGCGGCGCGGCAGGAGGCGGCGTACGCGCTGGGGCGGCTCGGCCGCCACCACGACGCGCACCGCGGGTACGCCGAGGTGCTGGCGGCGCGGGAGCGCACCATGGGGCCCGAGCACCCGGATACGCTGCGCTGCCGCCACAACCTCGCCTGCAGCCTCGGCAGGCTCGGCAGGCAGGAGGAGTCGTACCGCCTGGCCGACGAGGTCGCGCGGGCCCGCGCCCGGGTGCTGGGCCCGGACCACCCGGACACGCTCGTCACCCGCTGCGAGGTGGCCTACGCGCTGGGCCGGCTGAACCGCTGGGAGGAGGCCCTGGCGGGGTACCGGGAGGTCGCCGCGGTCCGGGCCGGCACCGTCGGCCCGGACCACCCCGGCACCCTCGCCGCACGCTACGAGTCGGGCGTCTGCCTGGGCAGGCTGGGGCGGTACGCGGAGGCGCTGGACCTCTACCGCGACCTGGCGGCGGCCCGCGCCCGCGCACGCGGTCCGGCCGACCCGGAGACGCTGCGCGCGCGGCACGGGCTGGGCGTCGCGCTGGGGAGGCTGGGCCGCTGGCCGGAGGCGCTGGACCAGGCCAGGGAGGTCTGCGCCGCGCGCGAGCGCGTGCTCGGCCCCGACCACCCGGACACGCTGGTCAGCCGCCGGGAGATCGCGGTCGGGCTGGGCTGGCTGGGCCGCTGGGCCCAGGCCCTGGAGGTGTACCAGCACGTGGCGGCGGTGCGCGAGCGGGTGCTGGGCCCCGGCCACCCGGACACCGTCGCCGGCCGCGCGGACGAGGCGCACTGCCTGCAGCGGCTCGGGCACGCGGGGGGTCCCGACCGCGCGGGCCGGGTGTGCGCCGAGCCCGGCCACCGGCCCGGCGCGCGTCGCTGACCGGCCGCGGGAGCGCGGTGCCGGGGGCCACGGAAAAATCTGACGCTGCATCAGAAAGTGTCTTCCCTCCGCGGTTCCGCTGCGGCATGCTGCGCCCATGCCCCTGCAGACCGAGCTGAGCAGCCGACTGGGCGCCGAGCACGCCCTCTTCGGCTTCACCCCCTTCCCCGCGGTCGCCGCCGCGATCACCCGGGCCGGCGGCGTCGGCGTCCTCGGCGCGGTGCGCTACACCGACCCCGGCGCGCTCCGGCGCGACCTGGAGTGGCTGGACGCGCAGACCGGCGGACTGCCGTACGGGCTCGACGTCGTGATGCCCGTGGAGCGGGCCGAGGGCGTCACGGAGGCGGACGTGGAGGCGATGATCCCCGAGGAGCACCGCCGCTTCGTCCGCGACACCCTCGCCAAGCACGGCGTGCCCGAGCTGCCCGCCGGGGAGGACGGCGGCTGGCGCATCACCGGCTGGCTGGAGAGCGTCGCGCGCACCCAGCTCGACGTCGCCTTCGACCACCCGGTCGCGCTGCTCGCCAGCGCGCTCGGGCCGCCGCCGGCCGACGTCGTGGCCCGCTCCCACGCGCAGGGCGTCCCGGTGGCCGCCCTCGCGGGTACGGCCCGGCACGCCCGGCGGCACCGGGAGGCGGGCATCGACATCGTGGTGGCCCAGGGGTACGAGGCGGGCGGCCACACCGGGGAGATCGCGACGATGGTGCTGACGCCCGAGGTGGTCCGCGCCGTCGACCCGCTGCCGGTGCTGGCCGCGGGCGGCATCGGCAGCGGCGAGCAGCTGGCCGCCGCGCTCGCGCTGGGCGCCCAGGGCGGCTGGCTCGGCTCGGTCTGGCTGACCACCCGCGAGGCCGGGCTGCACGCGCGGGCGCTGACCCGCAAGCTGCTCGCCGCCGGATCCGGGGACACGGTGCGGTCGCGCGCCCTGACCGGGAAGCCCGCACGCCAGCTGCGGACGGCGTGGACGGACGCCTGGGACGACGCCGAGGGTCCGGGCCCGCTGCCGATGCCGCTGCAGGGCCTGCTGGTGGCGGAGGCCAACGCGCGGATCCAGCGGTGGGAGGTGGAGCCGCTGCTGGGCACTCCCGTGGGGCAGATCGTGGGCTCGATGAACTCCGAGAGATCCGTCCAGTCCGTCGTGGACGAGCTGACGCGGGGCTTCGAACGCGCGGTGACCCGGCTGCGCCGGCTCACCGGCGAGGGCGGCTAGACCGGGCCCTGCGGGGCGCTTCAGGGGCGCGGGGAACTGCGCGACCAGCTACAGAGCAGCCGCACTCTGCGACGCAACAGCAAGGGGCAGCCCCGACTCAGCACGATTCGCCGGAACCGGGCACCGCCAGTGAGGGGAGACGTCATCGTGGAGGCACCGAACGGGTTCTGGGCGCAGGCCCAGGAGGATCCGGACCGCACCGTACTCACCGCGCCCGACGGCACCCCGTGGAGCGCCGCGCGGCTGCACCGCGAGAGCAACCAGCTCGTCGGCGGGCTGCGTTCCGCGGGCCTGCGGGAGGGGGACGCGTTCGCCGTCGTCCTCCCGAACGGCGCGGAGTTCGTCACCGCCTATCTCGCGGCCCTCCAGGCCGGGTTCTACATGGTGCCCGTCAACCACCATCTCGTCGCGCCCGAGATCGCCTGGATCGTCGCGGACTCCGGAGCCAAGGTGCTGATCGCCCACGAGCGGTTCGGCGCGGCGGCCCGCGCCGCCGCCGACGAGGCGGGGCTGCCCGCCGGGCGGCGGTTCGCGGTCGGCGGTGCCGACGGCTTCCGGCCGTACCGGGAGCTGCTGGACGGCCAGCCGGCCGACCCGCCCGCCGGGCGCACCGGCGGCTGGGTGATGAACTACACCTCCGGCACCACGGGGCGCCCGCGCGGCATCCGCCGCCCGCTGCCGGGCAGGGCCCCCGAGGAGCAGTCGCTCGGCGGCTTCCTCGGCATCTTCGGCATCCGGCCCTTCGACGGCAACGTGCACCTGGTGTGCTCCCCCCTCTACCACACGGCCGTCCTCCAGTTCGCGGGCGCGGCGCTGCACCTGGGGCACCCGCTGGTGGTGATGGACAAGTGGCGCCCGGAGGAGATGCTGCGGCTCATCGAGGCCCACCGCTGCACGCACACCCACATGGTGCCCACCCAGTTCCACCGGCTCCTCGCGCTGCCGGAGGAGACCCGCGCCGCCTACGACGTCTCGTCGCTGCGGCACGCCATCCACGGCGCCGCGCCCTGCCCCGACCATGTGAAGCGGGCGATGATCGACTGGTGGGGCGGGTGCGTCGAGGAGTACTACGCGGCCAGCGAGGGCGGCGGCGCCTTCGCCACGGCGGAGGACTGGCTCAAGCGGCCCGGCACCGTCGGCAGGGCCTGGCCGATCAGCGAGCTGGCCGTCTTCGACGACGACGGCAACCGGCTGCCCCCGGGCGAGCTCGGCACCGTGTACATGCGGATGACCACCGGCGGCTTCACCTACCACCGGGACGAGGACAAGACGCGCCGCAGCCGCGTCGGGGACTTCTTCACCGTCGGAGACCTGGGCTACCTGGACGAGGAGGGCTATCTCTTCCTCCGCGACCGCAAGATCGACATGATCATCTCCGGCGGCGTCAACATCTACCCCGCCGAGATCGAGGCGGCGCTGCTCACCCACCCCGGCGTGGCCGACGCCGCGGCCTTCGGCCTGCCGCACGACGACTGGGGCGAGGAGGTCAAGGCCGTCGTGGAGGCGGCCCCGGGGCATGCGCCGGGGCCCGCGCTGGCCGAGGAGATCCTGGAGCACTGCGCGGACCGGCTCGCGGGCTACAAGCGCCCGAGGTCCGTGGACTTCGTCCCCGAGATGCCCCGCGACCCCAACGGCAAGCTCTACAAGCGCCGGCTGCGCGAACGGTTCCTTCCGGACTAGGGGGTGTTTCGAAAGCCCCGCACGCCACCTGGAACGCCCGGCACGTGCTCTCGCCGCACCGGCCGAAAGCCCGAGTACGCCCAGTACGAGGGCTTTCACCCGGCACGCCGAGAGCACGCACCGGACGCCCCATGCGCCGCACGGGGCTTTCGAAACACCCCCTAGGCGTCGGCCCCCGCGTCCGCCAGGGCGACCTCGCGGGCCCAGCGGTAGTCCGCCTTGCCGCTGGGGGAGCGCTGGATGGCGCGGGTGACCACGACCGTGCGCGGCACCTTGTACCCCGCGAGCCGGGTGCGGCAGTGCGCCCGTACCGCCTCGGCCGACAGCGGCTCGGCCCCGGCGCGCGGCTGGACGACGGCAGCGACGCCGGTGCCCCAGTGCCGGTGGGGGACGCCGGTGACCAGCGCGTCGTAGATGTCCGGGTGGGCTTTGAGCACCTCTTCCACCTCCTCCGGGTAGACCTTCTCGCCGCCGGTGTTGATGCACTGGGAGCCGCGGCCGAGGACCGTGACCACGCCGTCGTCGTCGACGGTCGCCATGTCGCCGAGCAGCACCCACCGCGCGCCGTCGGCCTCGAAGAAGGTCTCGGCGCTGTGCTCCGGGTCGTTGTAGTAGCCCAGCGGGACGTGTCCGCGCAGCGCGATCCGCCCCGGCTCGCCGGGCGCGACGGGGCGCCGGGTGGCGGGGTCGAGCACGGCCGTGCCGTCGTTCACCGTGATGCGGAAGCCCTGGGTGCCGCCCGCGTCGGGGGTCGCGGTGCCGTTGAAACCGGACTCGGAGGAGCCGAAGTTGTTGAGCAGCACGGTGTGCGGGGCCAGCTCGGCGAACTGGTCGCGCACCGTCTGCGAGAGCATCGCGCCGGAGCTGGACACCGCCAGCAGGGAGGTCAGGTCGGTGCCCGCCAGCGGTCCGCGCAGCGCGTCGATCAGCGGACGCAGCATGGCGTCCCCCACCAGCGAGACCGCCGTCACCCGCTCCCGCGCGATGGTGCGCAGCACCTCCTCGGGCACGAACTTCCGGTGGATGACCGCCTTCTGCGCGTAGTTGAACGCGATGAACAGCGTCAGCGTGGAGGTGCCGTGCATCAGCGGGGGCGTGGGGAAGAAGACCAGCCCCTCGCCCCCGGCCGCCGCCCGCTCGGCGAGCTCCTCGGGCCGCGAGACGGGCTCGCCGGTGGGCGCCCCGCCGCCCATGCCGGAGAAGAACAGGTCCTCGGAGCGCCACATCACTCCCTTGGGCATGCCCGTGGTGCCCCCGGTGTAGATGACGAACAGGTCGTCGCCGGAGCGCGGCCCGAAGTCCCGCAGCGGGGAGCCGGACGCCTCCGCCGCGGCGAAGGAGACGGGGGCGCGGCGGGGCTCGCGGGCGCCCTCGGGCGCAGTCCCGGCCCGGATCAGATGCCGGGGGGTGCCGGCGCGCGGCAGGGCCTCGACGACCCGCTCGGTGAACTCCGCGTCGAAGACGAGCGCGGCGAGGTCGGCGTCCCGGTACAGATAGGCCAGCTCATCGGCGACATAGCGGTAGTTGACGTTCACGGGCACGGCGCGGATCTTCAGGCAGGCCAGCAGCGTCTGCACGTACTCGACGCCGTTGTACAGATGCAGGCCCACGTGCTCGCCGGCGCCGACGCCGCTGTCCTGGAGGTGGTGCGCCAGCCGGTTGGCCGCCCCGTCCAGCTCGGCGTAGCTGAGGCGGCGCTCCGCACCGGTGCCGGGGTGGTCCACGTACACCAGCGCCTCGCGGCCGGGGACGGTGTCGGTGATCGACTCGAACAGGTCGGCAAGGTTGTACTCCACGGCACTCCTCCTCAACCGGCGGTGGCGGTCATCAGAGCACCGGCGCGCAGAGGTGGGAAGGCCCGCGGCAGCGAAAATCTGACTTCCCGTCAGAAAACTCTTGCGGCGGCCGGATGGTTACTGCAACCTGTTCCAGGTCCACACCCGGCAGGACGGGAGGCACCGCATGGGCGGCACCGAACATCTGTCCGTGGAGCGGGAGGGCGCCACGCTCGTGCTCACCCTCAACCGCCCCGAGGCCAAGAACGCCCTGTCCCTGCCGATGCTCGTCGGCCTGTACGACGGCTGGCTGGAGGCCGACGCGGACGACGCCGTGCGCTCCGTCGTGCTCACCGGCGCGGGCGGCGCGTTCTGCGCGGGCATGGACCTCAAGGCGCTCGCCGGGGACGGCTCCGGCGACGGGGCCGGCAGCGGGTTCGGGGC
>NZ_JAAKZZ010000225.1 GCF_011045075.1 Streptomyces boncukensis | reverse complement strand
CTGCTTGGGCGCGGGGGCTGGGGGCGTGGCGTTCGCCGAGGCGCCGGATGCGCCAGGTCAGGGCGCGGGCGGGGTTGTGGGCGTCGTCCAAAGTGCGCTCGCCAAGTGCCTGGTCCAGGACGGTGGCTGCGTTGTGCCCGGCCTTCTCCGCCCGCGTGAGCGCTGCGGTGAGGGCGTCCCAGGCGGGGTCATCGAGGATGCGTTCGGCGTGCTCGGGCACGGCTTGCTGGAGGTGCTGGGCGTAGCGGTGTTGGGTCTGCGGGGTGGGCGCGCGGCGGGCCAGGATATTCAGGGCGGGTTCGGTGATCTGCCCGTAGACGGTCTGCAGGTGGGTGAGGGCTTGCTGGGCTGCTGCCTCTTGCTGAGCATGCCGACGGGTGCGGTGCCAGTGCAACGCGAAGGCGGCGGCGGTGAGCGCGGCGTCGACCAGCATGGCCAGGCCCGAACCGTCATCGTCTGGAGAGAGGCTGCGCCAGATCCTCTGGAGGCTGCGGCGCAACGTACGGGCGCTGTGGTGATCGGCTGTGATGCGGGAGCGGGTGGCGCGCTCGAAGGACGCGGCGGCCCGTTCCAGTTCGCCCTTCACCGCTGCTGGCGCGATGAGGGGGAGCAGGTCGAAGGTGGCGCCGAGGGACGCGAGCTGGCCCTGGGCCATGGGCTCGTCGCCGTGGACTAGGTGATGGGGAATGCGTTCTGCTGCGGCGGTGGCCTGGTGCCACGGATTGCCCTGTGGGGTGGCGACGGGGTCGGGGTTGGTGGTGGCGAGGCATTGGCGGATCCTGGGCAGAGAGAGGTCTCCGGCGAGGGTGGAGCCTGAGAACCAGACGGGGTCGCCTTGCTTGTTGGCGTCGCCGGGCAGGGAGATGCTGTAGCCGGTGATGTCGCCGGACGGGGCCCTCTTCGGGCGCACGTTCACGCCGGTCGCCTCCAGGAACGCGAAGAACTCCGCCTCGCTGGCGGCGGCGGCCACAGCGCGGCGTACACGTTGGCGGAGGATCTCTCGGGATGTGGCGTCCTGGCCCTGGCGCTTGGCCTTGAAGTGCTCCTTGCTGGTGTGGCGTTTGGCAGCGGTACCGTCACCGCGTTTGAGCTGTCGGAGGCCGTAGGCGGCTTCGATCTTTCGGGCCTCGTTCTGGACGGCGCGCTGGTCGTAGTCGCGCGTGGGGCGGCGGCCGTCTTGGCGTACGAGGGTGGCGGCGATGTGGATGTGGTCCTCGGCGTGGCGGACGGCCACCCATCGGCAGGCTTCCTCGTCGCCGTCGGGGGCGATGCTGGCGGCGGCCACGATGCGGTGGGCGATGTCGGCCCACTGGGCGTCGGTCAGGATCGGGTCCTCGGGGGCGGCCCGGACGGGGCAGTGCCACACGATGTGCTGCGGGGCCTTGTCGCCCAGCATCTTCACGGGCTGGTCGAGCTGTGTGACGAGCTGCCTTGCCACATCCTGTGGAGCGCGGTGCGAGCTGCGACCCGGGTCGGGAGCGAAGCCGTTCCAGGAAGCAACCAGGTGCGGGTCGGTGTGCTCGTTGGCCCTGCCGGGACCGAAGAGGTAGTGGATGGTGCGGCGAGTGGCCCCCGGTCCCGCACCCAGGATGATCTTAGGCAGCACTGGGTCACCGTCCCTCTAGTACGCGGGCGACGGCGGCGTCCACATCGTCGAGAGACGCCTCCACGTGATCCATCAGGCGTTTGACGTGGTCGGGGTGGGGCCAGGCGCCGTCCTTGTTGAGGTGCCGGACCAGTTGGTTGAAGTTGCGGCCGATCATGCCCAGCTGGTTGTTGGCGGCCAGCAGTGCTTTGACCATGGCGCGGTAGTCAGCGACCGCGGCGGTGGGGTCCTCGGCGCGGGCGGCGGCCAGCGAGCTCTCGGCCACGTAGCCGCCTGTGGCCATGCCGCTTCGGGCGGCGGCGTTCTCGACGAGGGCGAACTCGGTCTCGTTGTAGCGGGGGTGGACGCGGCGCTCGCGTTGCTGCTTGTCACGCGGGCGACGGCGCGGCGCAGGCTGCTGCGGCACGTTCGACGACGACTCGTCGTCCCCTCCCTCGGTCGGCGCCCCCGGGCCGGCCGTCTCCGGTGCAGCCTCGGCGCCGGACGCCTCCGCCTCCCCTGGGGCGGAGGCCGGGTAAGGACTCCTTACCCGACAACTTGCTGCGCCGTCGGTGGCTGGGGCGGATGGCCTGGAGGTGGGGTCGTGCTCGGGCACGGGCGGCTCCCTTGGTTCGGTGTCGTTGCACTCGTCCCACTGGTTGCATGCCTGGTCAGGACAGGGACGGGTCAGTGGGGAGTGACGAGTCGACTCGTTGCGGGCCCAAGACCCGTCCCCGCGCTGACCTGCGCGGGGACGAGTGGGACCGGTCGATACGGGTCAGGCTCCGGTCGCGGCGGGCGCTTCGGCCTGCACCGGGATGGTGGGGCAGTAGCGGGTCCAGGCGTCCTGGAACCTGTTGCGGGCGAAGCCCTTGGCCTGGCCGCCGTCGGGGAAGCGGATGTTGGCCGACTGGATGCCGTAGTCCTTCAGCAGCAACTGCAGGCCGCGAGGGGTCAGGCCGTTGGTGCCGTACTCGGCCCACGGGGCTTCCGGGTCCTCCTTGAGGACGGACAGGAGCCGGTTGGTGGACAGGGCCTCGGGGTTTCCGCAGGAGGCGAAGGCGGACCGGATATCGGCCAGGATGCGGGTCTTCAGGCCGCCGTCCTCGTCCTGACCGGCCTCGTAGTCGGACATGGTCTTGCACGCTGACCGCGCTGTGGCGGGCCACTGACCGCCCGCCAGGTCGGCGACCACCACGAGCGGCTCCCAGGTGTCCGCCGCCCGGTCTTCGACCGGCATCGGCGGCTCCATCTCGACCGCCTGACCGGCGACCTGACCGGCCCATGCCTCCAGCCGGTCACGGAGCCCGTGCAGGCCAGGAGTGTCACGGCGGGCGCGGAACGAGGCGACCTTCTCCCCCGGGGCCCGGCGGCGCATCCGGATCACGATCGACCTGTCCATGATCGTGTCGGGGAGTTCCCCGATTCCGGCCAGGGCCGCCATGGCGAACGTGGGGAACTCGGTGGGCTTGTGCTCCGGCCCGGAGATGCGCAGGGCGGGGCGGTTGCGCTGGTGACCGGCGTTCAGCAGGCCACGCAGGTCCTCGTTCTTCTCCGCCACCTTCGGGGTCCCGAAGAGGGTGTCCGCCTCGTCCACCAGGAGGGTGGGCGGCTCCTCGGTCACCGACCGGAAGACCGCGGCCGTACTCGCGTTGACCGTGATGACCGGCTTGTGCACGGTCTCGGTGACCACATCCAGCAGGCGCGACTTCCCGCACCGCTTGGCCGGGCCGACCACCGCGAGCCTCGGCGCGTGCTGGAACGCGGGCTGCAGGTGCGTGGCCGCCACCCACAGCGTGACCGCGTCCAGCGCTTCCCTGCTCGGCAGGATCACGTACCGCGCGATGGCCGACCGCAACTCGTCCAGCAACTCCGCCGCATCTCCCCCGGTCCCCTCACCGGTCCCGGGGACCGGTCCCGTCGGGCCATCCATCTGCGACGGTCCCGGCGACGTGTGGGGACCGGTCCCCACCGCGTCGGCGACATCGTCACGGTCTCCAACGGTCCCGGAGCCGCCCTGCGGCACCTCGGTCCCCGCCCCTTCAGCCGGTTCGGTCCCGGTCCCCGGGCCGCTGTCCTGCGAAGAAGAGGGCACGGTCCCCAAGCGGGCGGCAGGGGACCGGGGACCGGTCCCCGTACGATCCCGGCCCCCATCGGTACGGTCCCGGGGACCGGTCCCCACCTCCACGTGGTCCCCGGTCCCCGAACCCTTCCGGGGACCGGTCCCCTCCCGTTCCGCTCCTTCGGGACCGTCCCCTTCGTGGGGACCGCACCCCTGGCCGGGGACCGCGACGGGAGGCCAAGGCATCGGCTCGGGGACGGAATTGGACGCGGATGTCGTACGTTGCATGAGGCAACTCCTCACCTGGCGCCTGCGGGCATACGTGGCCCTCCGGCGACCGGATCGTGTGAAGGCGTAAGGGAGTTCGCTGAGCCTCCGGCGTTGGCCCGCCGGGGGCTCTCTCGCGTCCGGCGCTGCGACCGCCGCGACCGCCGCGAGGGAACACGGACCGTACGTCCACGCCCGCCAGCAGTCCAGCGATTCTGTGTCAGCTCAGCGCAGAACCGTCTGCTACTTTGCCGCTCGCTCACGCGGCCAGACCGAGCAGATCCAGCAGATCCGCAGTCACCACGCGGTAGGTGTTGCCGAGCCGCAGCACCTTGCACGGGTACGCGCCGCGCTTCGCCAGCTCGTACCCCTTGCTCCGCCCGAGCCCCAACGCGCGATTGCTCGTATCCAGGTCAACGGCAACGGGGAGAGCGAGAAGCTCCTCCCGGCTCATCCCCTTCGAGTGTCCGGCCGTCGCGTCTTCGCGCATGCAGCGCGCCCCTTTCGGTACAGCCCTCGGCGAACGCGCGCATCACGTCCGGCTCCAGGCGTCACCAACCAGGATGACCAAGCTAATGTGTCTCTATGACACAACACGATTCGGATGCTGATGAGGATGACGTCCCGGAGTGGGTGGACCGGGTCAAGGCCAACGTGGCCGGTGAAGTCCGGCGCAGAAGGAAGGAGATGGGATGGAGCGCGCAGGACCTGGCGGACCGGTGTGAGGAGCTTGGGCATCCCGTCCCGCGCAACGTGATCGCCAACATGGAATCCGGGCGCCGGGCGAGCCTCCCGTTGGTGGACGTCATGGTCCTGGCGGCGGCCCTGGAGACGTACCCGATCTGCCTGATCTTCCCGGTCGGCTACGTCGAGGAGACCCAGGAGCTCCCCTTCGAGGAACTCGTGCCCACCTGGCAGGCGCTGCGGCACTTCACCGGCGATGAGGAGGTGCTCGGCTACGACGCGGGACTGCTCTCCGAGTTCGAGCAGCACACCAGCCTCGTCCAGACCGCCCTCGCCGCACACCAAGAGGAAGGACGGGCCTGGTTCGAGGCCAGGACCGCCACCAACCGCGCCCGCAAGGAAGAGGCCGAGCGCAGGCACACCGAGTACGCCGACCAGGCCATCCACGCCAAATACAACCTCCGCCACCTCCGCCGGGGGATCCGCGAGGAGGGCGCCAACCCACCCGATCTGCCACTCGGACTCGAAGACGTCGACCCGCCCGAGTCCAAACCGAACCCAGCTCCGGAGGATCGCCTTTGAAGGGTTCTACACACCGCCGCTGCTACTGCCGCGACGCCGAGACCGGCAAGCCGCTCGGCAAGAAGTGCCCCAAGCTCTCCAGCCGCAAGCACGGCTCCTACTCCGTACGCCAGGAACTCCCGCCCCGCCCCGACGGCACCCGCCGTTCCTTCAGCCGCGCCGGCTACGAGAGCCTCAAGGCCGCCCAGAGCGCCCTCGACCACGTCCGCGCGCTCCTCGCCCTCGCCGACTCCGACGACCCCGAGAGCGTCGAACTGATCGCCGCCATGCTGGACGAGGTGAACCGGGAAAAGGCGCCGCTGCCGAACGTCGAGGAGACCCGTCGGCGCCTCTCGTCGGGCCTGAACCTGCGTGGCAGCCTCACGGTCGGCGAGTGGCTGGAGAGCTGGCTGGCGGCGAAGAAGCGCCGTAAGACGACGCTCAACGGCTACGCCTCCCACATCCGCGCCCATCTCAAGCCACACATCGGCCACATACGGCTCGACCGCCTCAACGTCGGCCATCTGGTGGCGATGTTCGACGCCATCGCGGACCAGAACGAGGTGATCGCAGCGGAGAACGAGGCACGCCGCGCCCAGACCGCCCGCTGCAAGCCCAGCAAGCCGGGTCGGCCCGTCGGCACCGAGCGGGCACGGCTCGCCCAGGAGCGGGCGAAGCTCGCCGAGATGAAGCCGTTCCGCAAGCCGACGGGACCGGCGACGCGTCAGGCCGTACGCCGTACCCTGCGTGCCGCGCTGAACTCGGCCATCGCCCAGCAGCTCATCACGTTCAACCCGGCCGCCCATGTCGAGCTGGAGTCCGGCAAGCGCCCCAAGCCGCTCCTCTGGACAGACGAGCGCGTCCGGCGATGGCACGAGACGGGTCAGATCCCTGGCTCGGTCATGGTCTGGACGCCCGCCCAGTTCGGCGCCTTCCTCGACGCGGCCGAGGGTGACCGCCTCTACGCCCTCTTCCACCTGATGGGCACGCGAGGGCTCCGGCGCGGCGAGGCGGTGGGCCAGGAGTGGCTGGACATCGATCTCGACGCCCGCCTCATCACGCCCTCCAAGGAGATCGTGGTCGACGGCTGGGACCCGTACGAGTCCGAGCCCAAGACCGAGGGCAGCTCGAACACGATCGCCCTCGACAGCCTCAACGTGGCCGTCCTGCTGGCCCACCGGGCACGGCAGGACGAGGAACGCCGCCGCTGGGGCCAGGCGTGGCAGAACACCGGCAAGGTCTTCACGCGGGAAGACGGCTCCTGGCTCCACCCGGAGATGGCCTCCGAAGCCTTCCGTCGCATCCTCGCGACGACCGACCTCCCACCCATCACACTTCGTGACCTACGTCACGTAGCGGCCACCCTCACCCACGGAGGCGGCGGCGACCTCCACGCGGTGAAGGAGACGCTCCGGCACTCCACCATCGTCCTCACGTCGGACACCTACACGAGCCTGCTCCCCGAACTCGACCGCGAGATCGCCGAAAAGGCCGCACATCTCGTCCCCAGGGCCCGTCGGGCGGCCTCGACTGCCGATTCCACGTCCGATCGTGCATCGCTGGACCTTTCGGATCCACCAAGGTGAGTCCGGAGGCTTCATAGCGAGACAGAAGGACTCCCGCTCGCTGCGCGATCAGGACAGTGACGCACTCCGGCGGGACGTTTACTCATGGTGAGGGGACCCGGCAAGGCGCTTAGCACGTACTCGACGCAACCCTGACAGGTGTACACGACGATCCGGTCAGCATCGCTGGCCTCGCGCGCGACAGCGTGGACGCCGTTGTAGGCAGACGGGCCGAGGGCCGTGGCCTCACAGACGGCCGAGCGAAGCTTCGGCATCGAAGACTTGTCTCATCATTCTGTGCAGTCCCCCCAACGAAGGCTCAGCGTCTCTGGCACTCTACTGAACGAGTGGAACTGCCTGGACTGATGTTCAACCGAGCATCTCGGAGGGACCCATGGAATGGTTCTTAGGGCCGGTTGTCGCCCTATTGACAACCTTCGCCGCATACGGCGCATGGAGACTCTACGGAGACGCTCGTGAGCGACGACGCGGCCCAGTCGCCCGGCAGCCAGCGTCGCCTGAACAAATTCTCCTGGACGCCTACCGGCAAGCGCTGCGTGCAGCGGGCGACAACGCATGGCTAGCAACAGACGACGCTGGGAGCGGTCAACTCGTCGATCTCCAAGCGCGCTGGGAAAAGGTACGCAAGAGAGTGTCGCCAACGGAGCAGCCTCCTACCGCCCACTCCGTACGAGCGCACCTTCGTGTCACCCAAGAAAGACATGAGGTGCTGAAGCGCGCTTCAGTGCCACCCAGCACACTCGATCTCCTATCGCAAGCCCGCTCAGGGCTCGCAGACGCATCCACGATAGAAGATCCGAATTCAAGGTATGCGGCTGCCCATCTCGCTGCCTTGCGAACTGCGGCTGCAGTTCTTGCTACCCGAGGGCAGCCCGAAAAAATTTCGCGCCGCCGCCGCAGTGGCATCAGATCCGCCTGGGCGCTCCTGCCCGAGGTCGCCCCCGAGCTAGCTGATTGGAGCGCCCTATTCGCCGCCGGAGCTAGTCTTAGAGCCCGGGCAGAGGCCGGCATTGAAAATGCCGCCACGCAGAGGGACGCCGACACGATTATGCGCGATGCAACTACATTCCTGCTAATAGTGGAGCGAATGCTCGTAGCGCCAAACCCTCACCAGCCAACCTCGATTGACCTGATCGAACTGACTGAAAATCGCGACGCAAACGCCGCAGTAAGACACCTTGCGGAGGGCTTCGACGACCTGTTCCGCGCCCTAGGGCCGCCACCTCCTGGGCTAAAGCAGAAGCAAACGGTAGTAGACGGCGGCGGGGGGACAGTGCGATGACGCGCGAAGCTTCAGGCGTGCCACGGCATGAGCAGACCGGCCTCGATATTGCCATGCAGTGGGCAGATCTTCCCGCTGAACACTTACAGGCAGCACTAAAAGCACTGGAGCCGCAACTCAAACGTGAACATGAGCTGAGAATGGCGCAGCAGTCGGCTCTTCAACAGATGCAGCTCGAGAGTATCCGTCTCGAAACCCGCGAGAGAGCGGCTCGACGGTCTCACGTCCTGCTAATTACAGGCCTAGTGGCTGGGTTCCTACTCAGCGCGGGAATGCTTGTAGCAGCAGTGCTGATAGGAATGCAAGGGCACATTGGACTGGCTTCCATGCTCTCCGGACCCAGCGTAATAGCCCTTGCCTCACTATTCGTGTTGCGCCGGTCCGATGCCGCCCAAACCAGGGCAGTATCGCGAGCACACTCCAATACTGTACAAGCAGAATCACCACCTCCACCGTGACTTATCTGCGAAAGGTGTCGGCCATATCCGCATCGGCTCAATAAGCGAGCCGAAACACCCCGTGGCGCTGAACGGGAAAGTATCTCCACTCAGCGGGGTCAGGCTGGAGAAGAGGAAGGCCGCCCCGAAAGCTGCTCCGCCGAGCAGATGCCACAGCATCCGCCGTGCCCTGCGCGCCGGGCTCATCTCAGCGATCTGCCAACTGCTCATCATCCTCACGCGCCCCACAGGCGAACCTGCCTCGGGCAAGGCGCGATGGTCCGAGCGCCAGAACAGTGCAGCCGCTTCCTGGACTTGGCCGAGGGGGAACGCCTACGCACCCCTCTTCCGGCTCATGGGTAGCAGCGGGGCCAGGTGGCCAGGGCTAGCCTCGACGCTGGCCTGGCCCCGCTCCAAGACCACCTAGGGAACCTTCGACCGCGTCCTCGCCACGACCGGCGTGCCACCCGTCGCACTCGCCCCGGACACGCACCCCGTGCCAACTCGGCGGGATCGACTGTGAGGTTGCTCATAAGGCCGTGGGCTGACTCCCCGAACTCGGCTGTCCGCCCTGGGCCACGGTGGCTGATGCCACGTCCGCTCACGCATCGCTCACGCAAGAGCCCGGAAACGACGAAGCGTCCGGGCCCACCGAAGTGGACCCGGACGCGAAGTAGCAGGTCAGAGGGGTGGACCCTCCCTGCTGGGAGTAGGCCGTGTGGGACTCGAACCCACAACCAATGGATTAAAAGTCCACTGCTCTGCCAATTGAGCTAACGGCCCACACCGAGCAGCATAGCCCGCGCCTGTGGCGCTCCTCGAAGGCATTCCGCCTTCGAAGACACCTTCGATGGCGACGGCCGTGCTGCCCGGCCGTCACGTCAGCCGTTGCGCTTCCAACGGGGCTTGTCCGCACGGCGGTCGGAGGTGCTGCGCGAGGTGCCGTTGCGGCTGGGGGCGTGCGAGCCGTAGGAGCCGCCGTTGCCGCGGCCGTACGGGCGGCGGTCGTCGCGGCGGTCGCGGTCCCGGTCCCGGTCGCGGTCCCGGTGGACCGGGCGGTCGTCGCGGCGGAAGCCGCCCCGCCGGTCGTCACGGCGGTCGTCGCGCCGGTCGTCGCGGCGGAAGCCGCCGTCCCGGCGGTCCCGGTCGCGGTCACGGTCACGGTCCCGGTCGCGGCGGAACGTGCCGCGGTCGCCGCGGTCGCTCCGCTCGCCCCGGTCGTACGGGCGGCGGTCCCGGCGGTCGGAGGAGCGGCGGTCGGCGGTCTCCCGCTCGCGCTTCTCGCGCTTCTCGCGCTCCGCGCGCTCGGCCCGTTCCGCGCGCTCCCGGCGCTCGGCCTCCGCCTTCGCCTCGGCCGCCGCCTCCACCGCCTCGGCCTCGGCTGCCGCGGCGAGGGCGGCCTCCGGGTCCTCACCGCGCTCGCGGGCGGCGCGGGCGATCAGGAGGGTGGCCTCGTCGCGGAGCTCGGCCGCGCGGCTCTGGAGCTTCTCCAACTGGCGGCCCAGCTGCTTGGCTTCGCGCTCGGCCTGCCGGGCGGAGTTGGCGAGGGACTCGGCCTGCAGCTCGGTGAGGGAGCGGGCGCCCGTGATCCGGGCCACGTCCTCGTCGAAGGCGTCGCCGCGTCCGATGAGGTGGCGCGAGGCGTCGACGCCCGCGTCCTCCATCAGGCGGAAGATCTGCCGCCGCTGGTGCGGCAGGGCCAGCGAGACGACGGTGCCGGACTCGCCCGCGCGGGCCGTACGGCCGGAGCGGTGCAGATAGTCCTTGTGGTCGCCCGCGGGGTCGACGTTCAGGACGAGGTCGATGCCGTCGACGTGGATGCCGCGCGCGGCGACGTCCGTGGCGACCAGGACGTTGACCTTGCCGCCCTTGAAGTCCTCCAGGGTGCGGGTGCGGGCGCCCTGGGTCATGCCGCCGTGCAGCGCGTCGGCGCGTACACCGACCTCGGTCAGCTGCTCGGCGACGCGGTCGGCGCCGAGCTGGGTGCGGACGAAGATGATGGTGCGGCCCTTGCGCGCCGCGATGGCGGCGGTGATGGGGGACTTGTCGCGCGGCTTCACGATGAGCACGTGGTGCGTCATCGTCGTGACCGCGCCCTGCGCCGCGTCGACCTCGTGCGAAACGGGGTCGACGAGGTAGCGCTTCACCAGCGAGTCGATCTCCTTCTCCATCGTCGCGGAGAAGAGCATGCGCTGGCCGCCCTCGGGGACGAGGTCCAGGATCTCGGTGACCTCCGGCAGAAAGCCCAGGTCGGACATCTGGTCGGCCTCGTCCAGGATCGCGGTCTCGACGTCGTCGAGGGAGCAGGAGCCGCGGTTGATCAGGTCGCGGAGCCGGCCGGGGGTGGCGACGAGGACGTCGACCCCGCGCTCCAGCGCCGAGATCTGGTTGGCCATCGAGGTGCCGCCGCAGACGACCTTCAGCCGCAGCCCGAGCGTGTCGCCGTACGGCTGGAGCGCGTCGGAGACCTGCATGGCCAGCTCGCGGGTGGGCGTGAGGATCACGCCGCGCGGCCGCTTGCGCTCCGTGCGCCCGCCACTGAGACGGGTGAGGAGGGGGAGGCCGAAGGAGAGGGTCTTGCCGGAGCCGGTGCGGCCCCGGCCCAGGACGTCCTTGCCCTCCAGCGCGTCCGGGATGGTCGCGGCCTGGATGGGGAAGGGGGTGGTGACACCGTTCTGCGCGAGCTTGCGCACGACGGGCTCGGCGAGGCCGAGGTCGGCGAAGGTGACGGTCGCCTCGTCGTCCGGCAGGACGTCGAGGGCTTCTGGCGTGGCAACGGACATACGAGTTACGAACCTTCCGGAGTCATTCGGCACGCGCCCAGACCTGAACTCCGTGAATTCGCAAACGACCGCCTCAGTGCGGTCAGCCACGGCCAGAGAGGAACGCGCCACGCGGCGCGCTCTGCTGACGCCGTCAGCAGAGGGGCCGGGCAAATGGGATCAAACGATCTACCACCATACGCGTGCCGAGTGCCGCAACGCAAATGCGCCCGGAGACGCCGTCACGAGGCCCCTCCCCTCTCCCCC
>NZ_JAAKZZ010000224.1 GCF_011045075.1 Streptomyces boncukensis | reverse complement strand
CGTCGGCCCCGTCGACCCCCTCGGCACCGGTGGCCCCTGCCGCTCCTCCCGCCCCGTCCGCGCCGCCGCCCGCCGAGCCGGGCGGCGGCTACGACCAGCAGCGATATGAGGCGTACGAGCCCTACGACCATCGCGAGCCGCCCACGGCACGCCCCGCGTATCCGGAGTACTCGGGCTACTCCGAGTACCCGCAGGGTCACCAGAATCCCCAGAACCACCAGAACCACCAGAACCCGCAGAACCACCAGGGTCCGCAGGGGCACCAGCCCCCCCAGTGGCAGCAGCCGCCGCAGGAGCCGTATCCGCCGCAGCACCAACAGCACCAACAGCAGCAGCCACCGGCGTACGACCACCAGCAGCACGCTCAGCCACAACCACAGCACCAACAGCAGCAGCAGCACCAGCACCACCAGCAGCAGCACCACCAGCAGCAGCCACCGCATCCGCAGGCGCATCCGCAGATCCCGGCGCAGGGCCGACCGCCCGGCGGGTCGCACGACGGGGCACACGACGGCCCGGCGCAGCTCCCGGCGCCCAGCGGCGCCCCGGGGCCGCTGGCGGCGCAGCCCGCGCCCGCGACCGGGCCCGGCGAGCCCACCGCGCGGCTGAACCCGAAGTACCTCTTCGACACCTTCGTGATCGGCGCCTCGAACCGCTTCGCGCACGCGGCGGCCGTCGCCGTGGCCGAGGCGCCCGCGAAGGCGTACAACCCGCTGTTCATCTACGGCGAGTCCGGGCTCGGCAAGACGCATCTGCTGCACGCCATCGGGCACTACGCGCGCAGCCTCTACCCGGGCACCCGGGTGCGGTATGTGAGCTCGGAGGAGTTCACCAACGAGTTCATCAACTCGATCCGGGACGGCAAGGCGGACGCGTTCCGCAAGCGCTATCGCGACATGGACATCCTGCTCGTCGACGACGTCCAGTTCCTGGCGGACAAGGAGTCGACGCAGGAGGAGTTCTTCCACACCTTCAACACCCTGCACAACGCCAACAAGCAGATCGTGCTCTCCAGCGACCGGCCTCCCAAGGCCCTGGAGACGCTGGAGGACCGGCTGCGGAACCGCTTCGAGTGGGGGCTGATCACGGACGTCCAGCCGCCGGAGCTGGAGACGCGGATCGCGATCCTGCGGAAGAAGGCGGTGCAGGAGCAGCTCAACGCGCCGCCCGAGGTGCTGGAGTTCATCGCCTCCCGCATCTCCCGCAACATCCGGGAGCTGGAGGGCGCGCTGATCCGGGTGACGGCCTTCGCGAGCCTGAACCGGCAGCCGGTCGACCTGGGGCTGACGGAGATCGTCCTGAAGGATCTGATCCCCGGCGGCGAGGACGCCACGCCGGAGATCACCGCGACCGCCATCATGGCGGCGACGGCGGACTACTTCGGGCTGACGGTGGACGACCTGTGCGGCTCCTCGCGCAGCCGGGTGCTGGTCACGGCCCGGCAGATCGCCATGTATCTGTGCCGGGAGCTGACGGACCTCTCGCTGCCGAAGATCGGCGGCCAGTTCGGCGGTCGGGACCATACGACCGTGATGCACGCCGACCGCAAGATCCGGGCCCTGATGGCCGAGCGCCGCTCCATCTACAACCAGGTCACGGAGCTGACCAACCGCATCAAGAACGCCTGAGGGCCTGCGGCTCTGCGGCTCTGCGGGCCTGAACGCCCGCCGCCGCCCCCGGGCGGCCCGCCCTCCGCTGTTCGAATCCAGGGTCCGTGCGGCGCCAAGTCCACAAGAACGAGCGGTTTTTCGCGTCCACACCCTGGGGACACGTCGGATTGTCCCAACAGCGTCCACAGCGAGCCGTCGGCCGGCAGGGTTTGCCGAGGTCAGCTGCCTGTGGACTTGTGGGAAACCGAAGTCCACAGGCTGTGGAGGAGGCACGCGGCCCACAGCGGCCCCGGAGACTTGTCCACCGGCCGCCCACAGGCCGGGCCCGCTTATCCCCAGCTTCTCCACAGCTCTGTCCACTGTTCGGCAACGCAACGCGCCCTCTCACCGCTCCGAGTGAAAGCCGTCACAGTGGGAGCCCGGATTGGCCTGTGGGAAACGTGGGTAAAGCTGTGGGCGCAGCTGTGGGCAAGTCCCCTCAACCTGTGGGCGGCCTGTGCAGAACTTTCTGTTCTCCACAGCGACACCTGTCTGTCCACCGCTCCGCCCACAGCCGGGGGTGGAAAACTTTTCCGGGCTGAGCTGCGGAAACGGGGTTATCCACGGTTTCCACAGGCCCTACTACTACGACCACCTGGAGAGAGCCCGGGATTCGCTTCGAAGCGGGTCCTGTGCACAACTCGGCGCCTCGCCGTCCGGGCCGGTCAGCAACGAGTTGACCCACACCCGCGCGGTCTGTCAGTGAGGTGCGTCAGACTGGTCCCCGGCAACAGCACGAGACAGGGCAGCAGCAGGAGGCGGCTGAAGGTGAAGATCCGGGTAGAGCGCGATGTACTCGCGGAGGCGGTGGCCTGGGCGGCCAAGAGCCTCCCCGCCCGTCCGCCGGTGCCCGTCCTCGCGGGCCTGCTGCTGAAGGCGGAGGACGGCACTCTGAGCCTCTCCGGCTTCGACTACGAGGTCTCGGCGCGGGTCTCCGTCGAGGCGGAGGTCGAGGAGGACGGCACGGTCCTGGTGTCCGGGCGGCTGCTCGCCGACATCTGCCGCGCCCTCCCCAACCGCCCGGTGGAGATCTCCACAGACGGTGTACGGGTGACGGTGGTCTGCGGCTCCTCCCGGTTCACCCTCCACACCCTCCCTGTGGAGGAGTATCCGGCGCTGCCGGAGATGCCGACGGCGACCGGCACCGTCCCCGGCGAGGTGTTCGCCGCCGCGGCCGCCCAGGTGGCCATCGCCGCCGGGCGGGACGACACGCTGCCGGTCCTCACCGGCGTCCGTATCGAGATCGAGGGCGACACGGTCACCCTGGCCTCCACCGACCGGTACCGCTTCGCGGTGCGCGAGTTCCTGTGGAAGCCGGAGACGCCGGACGCCTCCGCGGTGGCCCTGGTCCCCGCGAAGACGCTGCTGGACACCGCGAAGTCGCTCAGCGGGGGCGACAGCGTCACGCTGGCGCTGTCGGGCTCCGGCTCCGGCGAGGGCCTGATCGGCTTCGAGGGCGCGGGCCGCCGGACGACGACCCGCCTCCTGGAGGGAGATCTGCCGAAGTACCGCACCCTGTTCCCCACGGAGTTCAACTCGGTTGCGGTGATCGAGACGGCCCCGTTCGTCGAGGCCGTCAAGCGCGTGGCGCTGGTCGCCGAGCGGAACACCCCGGTGCGGCTCAGCTTCGAGCAGGGGGTGCTCACCCTGGAGGCCGGCTCCAGCGACGACGCACAGGCTGTGGAGCGGGTGGACGCGGAGCTGGAGGGGGACGACATCTCGATCGCCTTCAACCCCGGCTTCCTGCTGGAGGGGCTCTCCGCGATCGACTCGGCGTGGGCCCAGCTGTCGTTCACGACGTCCACGAAGCCGGCGCTGCTCAGCGGCAAGCCCGCGAAGGACACCGAGGCCGACGAGGCGTACAAGTACTTGATCATGCCGGTGCGGCTCTCCGGCTGACGCCGGGCCCGGCCGGGAGCGCGAGGGCCGCCCCTCGCGGGGCCGCAGTATGCCGGTGCGGCCCTCGGGCTGACGCCCGCCCCCGCCGCCCGCCGGGCCCTTCTCCGGGCCCCGGTTCCGTCCAGGCGTACGCTCGGCGGCAGTACATATCGCAACGAAAGGGCGCCACTGATGGAGCTGGGTCTTGTTGGTCTCGGCAAGATGGGCGGGAACATGCGCGAGCGCATCCGCCGTGGGGGCCACACGGTCATCGGCTACGACCGCAACCCGGAGGTGGCCGATGTGCGGAGCCTGGAGGAGCTGGTCAGCAAGCTGACGGGCGGCCCGCGCGTGGTGTGGGTGATGGTCCCGGCGGGCGAGGCCACCCAGTCGACCGTCGACGAGCTCGCCGGCCTGCTCTCCCCTGGCGACATCGTCGTCGACGGCGGGAACTCCCGCTGGACGGACGACGAGAAGCACGCCGAGGAGCTGGCAGCGCACGGCATCGGCTTCGTGGACTGCGGCGTCTCCGGCGGTGTGTGGGGCCTGGAGTACGGCTACGCGCTGATGTACGGCGGCGACGCCGAGCACGTCGCGCGGGTGCAGCCGGTCTTCGACGCGCTCAAGCCCGAGGGGTCGTTCGGCGCCGTCCACGCGGGCAGGGTCGGCGCCGGCCACTTCGCGAAGATGGTCCACAACGGCATCGAGTACGCGATGATGCAGGCGTTCGCCGAGGGCTGGGAGCTGCTGGAGGCCGCCGACTCGGTGACGGACGTGCGCGAGGTCTTCCGCTCCTGGCAGGAGGGCACCGTCATCCGCTCCTGGCTGCTGGACCTGGCGGTCAACGCGCTGGACGACGACGAGCACCTGGCGGGGCTGCGCGGTGTCGCGGCCGACTCCGGCGAGGGCCGCTGGACGGTGGAGGCCGCGATCGACAGCGGTGTGCCGCTGCCCGCGATCACGGCCTCGCTGTTCGCGCGGTTCACCTCGCAGCAGGAGGACTCGCCGCAGATGAAGATGGTGGCCGCGCTGCGCAACCAGTTCGGTGGGCACGCGGTCGAGGGCAGCAAGTAGCGAACCGAGGGGGAGGTCGGCGACCGCCGTGCATGTGACGCATCTCTCGCTGGCCGACTTCCGCTCGTACGCCCGGGTCGAGGTGCCCCTCGGTCCGGGCGTCTCCACGTTCATCGGCCCGAACGGGCAGGGCAAGACGAACCTCGTGGAGGCCGTCGGCTATCTGGCGACGCTCGGCAGCCACCGGGTGTCCTCGGACGCGCCGCTGGTGCGCGCCGGCGCGCAGCGCGCGGTGGTGCGCGCCCGGGTACGCCAGGGCGAGCGCGAGCAGCTGGTGGAGCTGGAGCTGAACCCGGGCCGCGCGAACCGCGCCCGGATCAACCGCTCCGCGCAGGTCAGGCCCCGGGACGTGGTGGGCATCCTGCGTACGGTGCTGTTCGCGCCGGAGGACCTGTCGCTGGTCAAGGGCGACCCGGGCGAGCGGCGGCGGTTCCTGGACGAGCTGGTGACCGCGCGCGCCCCGCGTATGGCGGGCGTGCGCGGGGACTACGAGCGGGTGCTCAAGCAGCGCAACTCGCTGCTGAAGTCGGCGGCGCTGGCCCGCCGAACCGGCGGCCGGGGCGTGGACCTGTCCACGCTGGATGTGTGGGACCAGCATCTGGCCCGCGCCGGCGCCGAACTGCTCGCGCAGCGGCTGGACCTGATCGGGGTGCTGGCGCCGCTCGCGGACAAGGCGTACGAGCGGCTGGCGCCCGGCGGCGGCCCGGTGGCGCTGGAGTACCGGGGCCCGGCCGGGGACGGCTCCTCGCGCGAGGAGCTGTACGGGCGGCTGCTGGAGGCGCTCGGCGAGGCCCGCAAGCAGGAGATCGAGCGCGGGGTGACCCTGGTCGGGCCGCACCGGGACGAGCTGGCGCTGCAGCTGGGTGAGCTTCCGGCGAAGGGGTACGCGAGCCATGGCGAGTCCTGGTCGTACGCGCTGGCGCTCCGGCTGGGCGCGTACGAGCTGCTGAAGAGCGAGGGGCACGAGCCGGTGCTGGTGCTGGACGACGTGTTCGCGGAGCTGGATGTGCGGCGCCGGGCGCGGCTTGCGGAGCTGGTGGCGCCCGGCGAGCAGGTGCTGGTGACGGCGGCGGTGCCGGAGGACGTGCCCGAGGTGCTGTCGGGCACGCGGTTCGCGGTGGCGGACGGAGAGGTGACGGCCCAGTGAGCACGGACCCCGAGAAGCCCGGCGGCCCCGGCGGCCCCGGCGGCTCCGACGGCCCCGCCGACTCCGGCGCGCCCCGTGCGCCCGGCGGAGCCGGCGGGCCGGGCGAGCCCAGCGGGGTGGACCTGGCCCGGGTGGCGCTGCGCGCGGCGAAGGAGCAGGCCCGTGCCCGTGGCGCGGCGGCCCAGCAGAAGCGGCAGGCGCGCCACGGCGGCGGCCTGCGCTCGGGCGCCCGCCGGGACGGCCGGGATCCGATGCCGCTCGGCGCGGCCGTGAACCGGCTGATCACGGAACGGGGTTGGGAGGCCCCGGCCGCGGTCGGCGGGGTGATGGGCCGCTGGCCGCAGCTGGTGGGCCCGGAGGTGGCGCAGCACTGCGAGCCGCAGCGGTACGACGAGGAGGAGCGGACGCTGACGGTCCGCTGCGACTCCACGGCGTGGGCCACCCAGTTGCGGCTGCTGGCGCCGCGGCTGGTGGCGCGGCTGAACGAGGATCTCGGGCAGGGCACCGTACGGCTGATCAAGGTGCGGGGCCCGGAGGCGCCGCGGCCCCGGTTCTCCGGTCCGCTGCGGGCGCCGGGAAGCAAGGGACCGGGCGACACCTACGGGTGAGGAGTGACGCCGGTCACAGTTGCGGTGCGTTGACAGTCGGAAGCGCTGAGCGCCCGTGTGAGCCTCTTGGCCCCCCGGTCCAGATATAGGGAGTCGGCGGATGGAGGTTCAGGACGGCACATGCGGACTCAGGCGCCCGCAAACCCCCATTCACACAGCCGCCACCGGTACACTGGGCGATAGCCGCACCGTTGCGGACCATGTCGAACGACGCAGCCGCTCCGCTTGCCCAGGAGACGGCTTGTGCTGTGCCAGAAAGGGCGCTTCGTGGCCGATTCCGGCGATCTCAACGAGAACGACAAGACGCAGTCCGATCACGGCGTGCCGGACGGCCCAGCCGTGCCCGCAGCCGGGCACGGAGGGGCGGCCGGGCACGAGGAGCCGTCGTACGACGCGAGTGCCATCACCGTTCTGGAGGGCCTGGACGCGGTCCGCAAGAGGCCCGGTATGTACATCGGCTCGACCGGTGAGCGCGGGCTGCACCACCTCGTGCAGGAGGTGGTGGACAACTCCGTGGACGAGGCCATGGCGGGCCACGCTGACACCATCGAGGTCACGCTGCTCGCCGACGGCGGGGTGCGCGTGGTGGACAACGGGCGCGGTATCCCGGTGGGCATCGTGCCGTCGGAGAACAAGCCCGCTGTGGAGGTCGTGATGACCGTCCTGCACGCGGGCGGCAAGTTCGGCGGCGGCGGCTACGCGGTCTCCGGCGGTCTGCACGGCGTGGGCGTCTCGGTCGTCAACGCGCTGTCGCAGAAGGTGGCGGTGGAGGTCCGCACCGACGGCTACCGCTGGACGCAGGACTACAAGCTGGGCACGCCGACGGCGCCGCTGCAGCAGAACGAGGCCACGGACGAGACCGGGACGACCGTCACGTTCTGGGCAGATCCCGACATCTTCGAGACAACGGACTACTCGTTCGAGACCCTCGCCCGCCGCTTCCAGGAGATGGCGTTCCTCAACCGGGGCCTGGCCATCTCGCTGACCGACGAGCGCCCCGAGCACGTGGACGAGGAGGGCAATCCGAACGCCGTCCGGTACCACTACGAGGGCGGCATCTCCGACTTCGTCCGCTACCTGAACTCCCGCAAGGGCGAGCTGGTGCACCCCACCGTGATCGACTTCGATGCCGAGGACAAGGAGCGCATGCTCTCGGTCGAGGTCGCCATGCAGTGGAACAGCCAGTACAGCGAGGGCGTCTACTCCTTCGCCAACACCATCCACACCCACGAGGGCGGCACCCACGAGGAGGGCTTCCGCGCGGCGCTCACCGGTCTGATCAACCGGTACGCGCGCGAGCGGAAGCTGCTGCGCGAGAAGGACGACAACCTCACCGGCGAGGACATCCGCGAGGGCCTGACGGCGATCATCTCGATCAAGCTGGGCGAGCCGCAGTTCGAGGGCCAGACGAAGACGAAGCTGGGCAACACGGAGGCGAAGACCTTCGTCCAGAAGATCGTCCACGAGTATCTGACCGACTGGCTGGACCGCAATCCGAACGAGGCGGCGGACATCGTCCGCAAGGGCGTCCAGGCGGCCACGGCCCGGGTGGCGGCGCGCAAGGCGCGCGATCTGACCCGCCGCAAGGGCCTGCTGGAGACGGCCTCGCTGCCCGGCAAGCTCTCGGACTGCCAGTCCAACGACCCGTCGAAGTGCGAGATCTTCATCGTGGAGGGCGACTCCGCGGGCGGCTCGGCGAAGTCCGGCCGCGATCCGGAGTACCAGGCGATCCTCCCCATCCGCGGCAAGATCCTGAACGTGGAGAAGGCGCGGATCGACAAGGTGCTGCAGAACGCCGAGGTGCAGGCGCTGATCTCGGCGTTCGGCACCGGTGTGCACGAGGACTTCGACATCGAGAAGCTCCGCTATCACAAGATCATCCTGATGGCGGACGCCGACGTCGACGGCCAGCACATCAACACCCTGCTGCTCACGCTGCTCTTCCGCTTTATGCGGCCGCTGGTGGAGGCGGGCCACGTCTTCCTCTCCCAGCCCCCGCTCTACAAGATCAAGTGGGGCCGGGACGAGCACCAGTACGCGTACTCCGACCGCGAGCGCGACAACCTCATCCAGCTCGGCCGCGAGCAGGGCAAGCGCATCAGGGACGACTCGGTCCAGCGCTTCAAGGGCCTGGGCGAGATGAACGCGGACGAGCTGCGCGTCACCACGATGGACATCGAGCACCGGGTGCTGCGGCAGGTGACGCTGGACGACGCGGCCGCCGCCGACGACCTGTTCTCGATCCTGATGGGCGAGGACGTGGAGGCGCGCCGCTCGTTCATCCAGCGCAACGCCAAGGACGTCCGCTTCCTGGACATCTGACCGTCGGCCCTCCCGAGCAGCGCGCCGCACACACGTAAAGGACTTGAACTGAGCAATGGCCGACGAGATCCCCACCCCTGCCGAGGGCGACAACTCGCCCCTCGTTGACACCGAGGCCGGTGCCCGCGTCGACCCGGTGAGCCTTGAGACGGAGATGCAGCGCTCGTATCTCGACTACGCGATGAGCGTGATCGTGAGCCGCGCCCTGCCGGACATCCGCGACGGGCTCAAGCCGGTGCACCGCCGGGTGCTGTACGCGATGTACGACGGGGGGTACCGCCCGGAGAAGGGCTTCTACAAGTGCGCCCGCGTCGTCGGCGACGTCATGGGGACGTACCACCCGCACGGCGACAGCTCGATCTACGACGCGCTGGTCCGCCTCGCGCAGACCTGGTCGATGCGGATGCCGCTGGTGGACTCCAACGGCAACTTCGGCTCCCCGGGCAACGACCCGGCCGCCGCCATGCGGTACACCGAGTGCAAGATGGCGCCGCTGGCCATGGAGATGCTCCGGGACATCGACGAGGAGACCGTCGACTTCCAGGACAACTACGACGGCCGCAACCAGGAGCCCACGGTCCTGCCGGCCCGCTTCCCGAACCTGCTGATCAACGGCTCGGCGGGGATCGCGGTCGGCATGGCCACCAACATCCCGCCGCACAACCTGCGCGAGGTCGCGGCCGGCGCCCAGTGGTACCTGGACCACCCGGACGCCTCGAACGAGGAGCTGCTGGACGCCCTCATCGAGCGGATCAAGGGCCCGGACTTCCCGACCGGAGCGCTGGTGGTGGGCCGCCGGGGGATCGAGGAGGCGTACCGCACCGGGCGCGGCTCGATCACCATGCGGGCCGTGGTGGAGGTCGAGGAGATCCAGGGCCGCCAGTGCCTGGTGGTCACCGAGCTGCCGTACCAGGTCAACCCGGACAACCTCGCGCTGAAGATCGCCGACCTGGTGAAGGACGGCCGGATCGGCGGCATCGCCGACGTACGGGACGAGACGTCGTCGCGCACGGGCCAGCGCCTCGTGATCGTCCTGAAGCGGGACGCGGTCGCCAAGGTCGTCCTCAACAACCTCTACAAGCACACCGATCTGCAGACCAACTTCGGCGCCAATATGCTGGCGCTGGTCGAGGGCGTCCCGCGCACCCTCTCCCTGGACGCCTTCATCCGGCACTGGGTCGCGCACCAGATCGACGTCGTCGTCCGCCGCACCCGCTACCGGCTGCGCAAGGCGGAGGAGCGCGCCCACATCCTGCGCGGCCTGCTGAAGGCGCTGGACGCCATCGACGAGGTCATCGCGCTGATCCGGCGCAGCGAGACGGTGGACGTCGCGCGCGAGGGCCTGATGGGGCTGCTCACGATCGACGAGATCCAGGCGAACGCGATCCTGGAGATGCAGCTGCGGCGGCTGGCGGCCCTGGAGCGGCAGAAGATCACCGCGGAGCATGACGAGCTCCAGGCGAAGATCAGCGAGTACAACGCGATCCTGGCCTCCCCCGAGCGCCAGCGGCAGATCATCGGCGAGGAGCTGACCGCGATCGTCGCCAAGTTCGGCGACGACCGGCGCAGCCAGCTGATCCCCTTCGAGGGTGACATGTCCATCGAGGACCTGATCGCCGAGGAGGACATCGTCGTCACGATCACCCGCGGCGGCTATGTCAAGCGCACCAAGAGCGACGACTACCGGGCCCAGAAGCGCGGCGGCAAGGGCGTGCGCGGCACGAAGCTGAAGGAAGACGACATCGTCGACCACTTCTTCGTCTCCACCACGCACCACTGGCTGCTGTTCTTCACCAACAAGGGCCGGGTGTACCGCGCGAAGGCGTACGAGCTGCCGGACGCGGGCCGCGAGGCGCGCGGCCAGCACGTGGCGAACCTCCTCGCCTTCCAGCCGGACGAGGAGATCGCCGAGATCCTGGCGATCCGGGACTACGCGGCGGCCCCGTACCTCATCCTGGCCACCAAGTCGGGGCTGGTGAAGAAGACCCCCCTCAAGGACTACGACTCGCCGCGCTCCGGCGGCGTCATCGCCATCAACCTCCGCGAGATGGAGGACGGCCGCGACGACGAGCTGATCGGCGCCGAGCTGGTCTCGCCGGACGACGACCTGCTGCTGGTGTCCAAGAAGGCGCAGTCCATCCGGTTCACCGCGACGGACGACGCGCTGCGCCCGATGGGCCGGGCCACCTCCGGCGTGAAGGGCATGAGTTTCCGCGAGGACGACGAACTGCTCTCGATGAATGTGGTCCGGTCGGGTACGTTCGTCTTCACGGCAACGGACGGCGGCTACGCCAAGCGCACCGACGTGGACGAGTACCGCGTCCAGGGGCGCGGTGGCCTGGGCATCAAGGCCGCGAAGATCGTCGAGGACCGGGGGTCGCTGGTGGGAGCGCTGGTGGTGGAGGAGTCGGACGAGATCCTCGCCATCACCCTGTCCGGCGGTGTGATCCGTACGCGGGTCAGTGAAGTCCGCGAGACGGGCCGTGACACCATGGGCGTCCAACTGATCAACCTGGGGAAGAAGGACGCGGTGGTCGGCGTCGCGCGCAACGCGGAGGCCGGCCGCGAGGCCGAGGAGGTGGAGGCCGCCGTCGAGGCCGGCGCGCAGCCGGACACGGACGCGGAGGGCCCGGACGCGGCCGACGGCTCCGCCGACCCCGCAACGCCCCAGGACCCCCAGGACACCTAGATCCCGCTAGGACCCCCAGACCACGGACGACGAGGAGCAGGGCGTGAGTGGTGCTCAGCCTCAGCCGCAGGCACAGCCCCAGCCGAAGTCCCAGCCTCAGCCCCAGCCGGAACCCCAGCCGGAGCCGCAGGCCCAGCCGCACCGCCCCCCGAAGGCGTACCCGACGCCTCCGGGGGGCGTCCCCGGCGCCGCGGCAACCC
>NZ_JAAKZZ010000223.1 GCF_011045075.1 Streptomyces boncukensis | reverse complement strand
GCCCCACCGACACCCTCGCCCGGGACGCGCTTGCCGTGCTGCAGCCCGGCTTCACCGGGACCGCGGCTCCCGCCTGGCTGCTGCGGCGGCTGGACGAAGGGCTCGCGTCCGTCGGGCTGTTCGGACGCAACATCGACTCGCCCGGACAGCTCGCGACCCTCACGGCGCGGCTGCGCGAGGTGCGCCCCGACGTGCTGGTCGCCATCGACGAGGAGGGCGGCGACGTCACCCGGCTGGAGGCCCGCACCGGCTCCTCGTTCCCCGGCAACCTCGCCCTCGGCCGCGTGGACGACACCGAGCTGACCCGGACCGTCGCCAACGAGCTGGGCAGCCGGCTGGCCGCCGCCGGGGTCAACCTCAACTGGGCGCCGGCCGCGGACGTCAACTCCAACCCCGGCAACCCGGTCATCGGCGTCCGCTCCTTCGGCGGCGACCCCGCGCTCGTGGCCCGGCACACCGTGGCGTACGTCGACGGGATGCAGTCGGCCGGCGTCGCCGCCTGCGTCAAGCACTTCCCCGGACACGGCGACACCGCCGTGGACTCGCACCACGCCATGCCGCGCGTCGACGCCGACCTGGAGACGCTGCACTCCCGCGAACTGGTGCCGTTCCGGGCGGCCGTCGCCGCGGGCGCCAAGGGTGTGATGAGCGCGCACATCCTGCTGCCGGCGCTGGACCCGACGCGCCCCGGAACCCTCAGCCCCGGCGTGCTCACCGGGCTGCTGCGGGCCCCGGAGAGCGAGGGCGGCCTCGGCCACCAGGGGCTGATCATCACCGACGGAATGGAGATGCGGGCCATCTCCGCCACCTACGGCCTCGAACGCGGCACCGTGCTCGCGATCACGGCCGGGGCCGACGCCATCTGCGTGGGTGGCGGACTGGCCGGAGAAGACACCGTGCTGCGGCTTCGCGACGCGCTGGTGAGGGCCGTGCGCGACGGCGGGCTGAGGGAGGAGCGGCTCGCCGACGCCGCAGCACGGGTTCGCGCGCTGGCGGACTGGGGGCGCGCGGCGCGCAGCGCGCCCGCGCCCCCGGTCCGCCAGCCGGGCGTGGGGCTGGAGGCCGCGCGCCGGGCGCTGCGGGTCGTCGGTGACGGCGCGTACGAGCCGCCGACCGAGCCCGTCTTCGTGGCCGCGTTCACTCCGATGGCGAACATCGCGGTCGGCGACGAGACCCCGTGGGGCCTCGGCGCCGAGCTGGAGCGGATGCTGCCGGGCACGAAGACGGCGACGTACGACGACCCGGGCGACCCCTCAGGCGCGGACGACGCGGGCGGCGCGGAGGACTCCGGTGGGGCGGGGGAGCTGGCGCGCGGGGTGCTCCAGGCCGCCGACGGACGCCGGATCGTCGCGGTGGTGCGGGACGCGCACCGGCACGCGTGGATGAGCGCGGCGCTCGACCGGCTGGTCGCGGCGCGGCCGGACACGGTCGTGGTGGAGATGGGGGTGCCGCAGGCGGCGCCGCGGGGTGCGCTGCATATCGCGACCCACGGCGCGGCCCGGGTCTGCGCGCGGGCCGCGGCGGAGGCGATCGCGGGCGAACCCTGATGTCCGCACGTTCCGTCGAGGGCGCCCCGTCAGGGGCGCGGGGAACGGCCCGCCCAGCCGCGACGTGTCCGCGGCCCGCGACGCTCGGACAGGGGCTGCCCCTTCCCGGCCGCCGCCGACCGCGGGCCCGATGTGGCGGGGCGCGCCGTTCCCCGCGCCCCTGGCGGGGCGCCGGCCCGTCAAAAGGGACGAATGTGTGCGGGTTCGCCCCTCTTGTGAGGGGGATCGTAGGATCGTCGTCGACACACAGCTCAGCTCATGGAGGCACCAGGTATGTCCGCCCCGTCGTCCCCGTCGCCGCATCTCCCGGGCCAGGTCATGGCCGCAGAGATGGCCGAGCAGCCCGCAGTGCTGCGGCGCGTCCTCGACGAGGGGGCGGCCGCCATCCGTGAGGTCGCCGAGCGGATCGCCGCGCGCAACCCCCGCTTCGTCCTGCTCACCGCCCGCGGCACCTCCGACAACGCCGCGCTCTACGCGAAGTACCTGCTGGAGATCCAGCTCGGCAAGCCCTGCGGGCTGACCTCCATGTCCACCACCACCGCCTACGGCGCCCAGCCGGACCTCACCGACTGCCTGGTGATCACCATCAGCCAGTCCGGCGGCAGCCCCGACCTGGTGGCCTCCACCGAGGCGGCCCGCGCGGCGGGCGCGATCACCCTCGCCGTCACCAACAACGCCGACTCGCCGCTGGCCGCCGTCAGCGAGTTCCATATCGACGTGCTCGCCGGGGCCGAGAAGGCGCTGCCCGCCACCAAGACGTACACGGCCGAGCTGCTGGCCCTCTACCTCTTCGTGGCGGGCCTGCGGGGCGGCGCGGGGGCCGAGGCGGCCGAGGCCGCGAAGGCCCTGCCCGAGCTCGCCGAGTCGGTGCTCGCCCGCAGGGGCGAGGTGCGGGAGCTGGCGGCGCGCTACCGCTTCGCCGAGCGCATGGTGCTCACCTCGCGCGGCTACGGCTACCCGACCGCCAAGGAGGCGGCGCTCAAGCTGATGGAGACGAGCTACATCCCCGCTCTCTCCTACTCGGGCGCCGACCTGCTGCACGGCCCGCTGGCCATGGTCGACAACGTCTCGCCGGTGATCGCCGTGGTCACCGAGGGCAAGGGCGGCGAGGCGCTGCAGCCCGTCCTGGACCGGCTCCGCGACCGGGGCGCCGACCTCGTCGTGATCGGTGAGCAGAGCGAGGTGGACCGGGCCTCGGCCGGGTTCGCGCTGCCCACCGCCGGGCTGCCCGAGGAGCTCCAGCCGATCGTCGAGATCCTGCCGCTGCAGATGCTCGCCTACGAGGTCACCATCGCGCGCGGCCAGGACCCGGACGCGCCGCGCTCGCTCGCCAAGGTCACCGAGACCCGCTGACGGACGAGAGCGGCGAGGGGATCCCATGAAGCACCCGGACTCGCTTCCCGGGCTGATCGAGCAGTTGATCGAGGTCGGGGCCACGATGGTGGCCCGGGGCTTCGTGCTGGCCAGCGGCGGCAATCTGTCCGCGCGGCTCCCCGGTGGCACCGAGTACGTCGTGACCGGAGCCGGCACCTGGCTCGACCGCCTCACGCCCGACGACTTCGCCACCATGACCCTGGACGGCGAGGTCACGGGCGGCCCCGCCGCGGTCCGGCCGTCCACGGAGTGGAAGCTGCACCAGCGCACCTACCGGGTCCGCGAGGACGTGAACGCGATCGTGCATATGCACCCCCAGCACGCCGTGCTGGTGGACGCGCTCGGGCACGAGATCCGGCTGCTCACGCTCGATCACGCGGTCTACGTCCGCTCGTACGGGCGCACCGGCTTCCACCCCAACGGCTCGGACGAGCTGGCGGACACCGCTGCCGAGCAGGCCAGGGAGCACAACTGCGTGCTGCTGGCCCACCACGGGTGCTCCGCGCTGGGGCCGGACATCGGGATGGCCTTCCGGCGCGCCATGAATCTGGAGGAGGCGGCGACGGCGACCTACCGCGCGCTGCTTCTGGGCGACCGGACGACGAGGTTCCCCGTCTCTCCCGACGAGGCCATGCACGGCTAGGCCCCCGGCGTCTGGCAGGGCCTCCGGCGGGGGGAGTCCGGCGGGGAATGCGACGGGCCGCGCGCCGGGCCGGGACCCTCAACCCGGCCGGCGCGACGGCCCGAGCTGCAAGACCCATGGCGCTGTCAGGGCAGAGAGCGCCACGCATCTCGCTCTGCCCTCCTGTGCGGGGAAGGCAGAAGAACGTTCCCCGGAATTGTGGACTAGACCACAACCTCCTGTCCATCCCCCGGGCCGGTAGGCTCGCGGCGTGCCCTCCATGAACGACCTCGTGCGCCAGCACACCGCCCTGTCGGACACCGACCTGGACTGGCTCCACCTGCTCATCTCCGAGTGGCAGCTGCTGGCCGACCTCTCCTTCGCCGACCTCGTGCTGTGGGTCCCCACCCGGGACGGCACCCGCTATGTGTCGGTCGCGCAGATGCGGCCCAACACCGGCCCCACCTCGCACCAGGACGACATGGTCGGCCATCTGGTCCCGAGGGGCCGCCGTCCGCTGCTGGACGTGGCGCTGGACGAGGGCCGCATCGTCCGCGAGGGCGATCCGGAGTGGCGCGAGGAGGTGCCGGTCCGCGTCGAGTCGATCCCCGTGCGCCGCGAGGGCCGGGTGCTGGGCGTCATCGCGCGCAACACCAATCTGCTGACCGTGCGGACGCCGAGCCGGCTGGAGCTGACCTATCTGCAGAGCGCGTCCGACCTGGCGCAGATGATCGCCGCCGGATCGTTTCCGTTCTACGGCCACCAGGTGGACATGGACCATGTGCCGCGCGTCGGGGACGGGCTGATCCGGCTGGACGCGGACGGCTTGGTGCAGTACGCCAGCCCCAACGCGCTCTCCGCGTACCACCGGCTCGGTCTGGCCGCCGACCTGGTGGGCCTGCATCTGGGGGAGGCCACCGCCGAACTGGCGCCGTCCAGGGGGCCGGTGGACGAGGCGATGGTGAAGCTGGCCAGCGGCTGGGCGCCGCGCGGCGCGGAGGTCGAGGCGAACGACTGCATCGTGCAACTGCGCGCCATCCCGCTGAACCCGAAGGGCAGCCGGATCGGTTCGCTGATCCTGCTGCGGGACATCACGGAGGTGCGCCGCCGCGAGCGCGAGCTGGTCACCAAGGACGCCACCATCCGGGAGATCCACCACCGGGTGAAGAACAACCTCCAGACGGTGGCGGCGCTGCTCCGCCTGCAGGCCCGCCGGATGGACTCCGACCGGGGCCGGGACGCGCTCAACGAGGCGGTGCGCCGGGTCGGCTCGATCGCGATCGTGCACGAGACGCTGTCCCAGAACCTGGACGAGCGGGTGGACTTCGACGAGATCGCGGACCGGGTGCTGTCGATGGTCGCGGAGATCTCCCCCGGCCGGGTCACCGGCCGCCGCAGCGGCCGCTTCGGCATCCTCGGCGCCGATGTCGCCACCCCGCTGTCGATGGTGCTGACCGAGGTGCTGCAGAACGCCATGGAGCACGGCTTCGGCCCGGACCAGCAGGGCGCGCTGGAGGTGCACGCCGTGCGCGGCGGGGGAGCGGGGCACGAGGACGCCCGGCTGCTGGTCACCGTGCAGGACGACGGCCGCGGGCTGCCCGCCGGCTTCGACCCGCACAGCGCGGGGAACCTCGGGCTGCAGATCGTGCGGACCCTGGTCGAGGGGGAGTTGGGCGGCAGCTTCGATATGCAGCCCGCGCCCGGCGGGGGGACGCGGGTGCTGTTCGACCTGCCGGTGGAGGCGGAGACGCGGGAGCGGGACCGGGACGCGGCCGGGGGGCCCGGGAGTTCCGGGAGCTCCGGGGGTTCCGGCGGGGCGTGAGCCCTCGAACAGGGCTCTGAACGGCACTGAGCCCCGGTCCCGTTCTCATCCAACGGGCCGGGGCTCGGCCAGAGCGCTGCGCGCTGCGGCTCGGGGGCAGCTTGGTGGCAGGGCGGTGGGCGTCAGTCAGGCGGTCGCGGCGTTGTTCCGCGCCCGGTTGCGGGCGGCGCGGCGCTTCATAGCGCGGCGCTCATCCTCGCTGAGGCCACCCCAGACACCGGAGTCCTGACCGGACTCCAGGGCCCACTGCAGGCACTGCTCCATGACGGGGCAGCGGCGGCAGACGGCCTTGGCTTCCTCGATCTGCAGCAGCGCAGGACCGGTGTTGCCGATGGGGAAGAACAGCTCGGGGTCTTCCTCGCGGCAAACGGCGTGGTGACGCCAGTCCATGGCTGCTACCTCTCCTCGTGTGTGGCTTGCTTGTGAATGTGAACGCTTTCACGAATCCATCCGACGGGGAAGGGAGACCGCATGACTGTGACGGGTCCCACTGAACTAAGAGGAGGATTCGGACTCTCAAGGGGGCCTATGAGGAAGGCCGTCCCGATCGCCATGAAGAGACTCGCAAACCTCGGCGTCGGATACAACCCCTTCCGGCAAGTTTTTTTGGAATCCTTGGTGTCGCCTCGCTCACAGCCGTCATTCCAGTGGGTGGACCCTGGCCTAAACGTTCGAGTAGAAGGACTTTCGGCTCTTCCGCTTACGCAATCACACGCAGTGCACGCCGTACGCCTGTGAACTTCACGCTGGTACGCAGCCCCAAGTGGTCACCGTCCATCTGAAGGGGGAGCGGCACCTGCGATTGCAAGGTGAAGTCCGTCAGGTCGTGCAGGGTGAGCGCGTGCTTGCCGTGCGGTCCCCGCTCGGGCGACGAGGTGAGCAGCTGCGTGGCGTACCGGCTGACCGCCGCGGGGGTCAGCCGGGAGAGTCCCAGCAGGTCCAGGGCGGTGTCGAAGGACGCCTCGGGCGCCGCGTACAGCGGCTTGTTCCCGAGGAACGACCAGGGCGCGGTGTTGCAGACTATGGCCAGCACCAGCTCGCCGACCGGCTCCTCGCCGGGGCGACTCAGCGTGATCGTCCCCTGACGGCGGTGCTGCTCGCCGAGGAACTGCCGCATCACCTGGCGTACGTAGAGGGCGTGCGTGGACCGCTTGCCGCGCTCCCGCTGCTGCTCGACCCTGCCGATCACGCCCGCGTCGAAGCCGAGGCCCGCGGTGAAGGTGAACCAGCGCGGAGGGGCCTCCGCGTCCTCCGTGCCCGGCACCCCGCCGGCCAGGCCGAGCCCGACCGTGCGCTGGCTGCCCGACTCCAGCGCGGACAGCAGCGCGCCGGTCGCCTCCACGACGTCGTTGGGCAGCCCCAGGGCGCGGGCGAAGACGTTGGTGGAGCCGCCGGGCACGACGGCGAGGCCGGGAAGGGCCGCGGGGTCGGGGCCGTGGTGCAGCAGGCCGTTGACGACCTCGTTGACGGTGCCGTCCCCGCCGAGCGCGATGACCAGCTCGGCCGAGCCGCTCTCCGCCGCCCGCCGCGCGAGGTCGCGGGCGTGGCCGCGGTACTCGGTGGTGGCCACCTCCAGCTTGAGGTCGCTGGCGAGCGCGTGCGTCAGCACGTCGCGGGTCCGCGCACTGGTGGTGGTGGCCGCTGGGTTGACGACGAGGAGCGCACGCATGGACCGAGCGTACCCAGCCCGGGGGGTCGGAAGGCCAGCGGATCCGGCATCGCCGGGCCGGGCGAACGGCACGGGGCGGCACCTTCCCGGCGGGACTCGCCCGGCGGGACTCGCCGGATACGCCCTACGCTGCCTCTGTGAGTACCGACAAGGAGACACCCCCGACGCCTCAGGCGCAGGGCCCGGCGTCCAGGCCGCGCCGGATCGCGGTGGCCGCGGCGCTGACCGGGATCGAGGGGCTGGTCGTGGCGGGGTTCGGCGTGGTCTCGCTGGTGCTGCTGGCCACGGACAAGCCCGACGACATGACGCAGGCCGTCACGCTGGCCGTGACCGTGCTGGCACTGGCCGCGCTGCCGCTGGCCGCCGCGCGGGGACTGTGGCTGTGCCGCCGCTGGAGCCGGGGGCCCTCGATGATCGTGCAGCTGCTGGCGCTGCCGGTGGCGTGGCAGCTGATGCAGAACGGCGGCTTCTCCGTGCTGCTGGCGCTGCTGCTGGCCGCCGCCGCGCTCGCCGTCCTCGGCTGCCTGGTCAACCCCGCGGCCACGGAGGCGCTGGGCATCGGGCCCCGCCAGGAGTGACCCGCGGCGAGCTCCGGGTCACTCCTCCACGAGCAGGCGGTCCCGCAGCTGGGCCAGGGTTCTGGCCAGGAGCCTGGACACATGCATCTGGGAGATGCCGACCTCCTGCGCGATCTGGGACTGGGTCATGTTCCCGAAGAACCGCAGCAGCAGGATCTTCTTCTCGCGCGGGGGCAGCTCTTCCAACAGCGGTTTGAGGGACTCGCGGTACTCGACGCCCTCCAGCGCGTCGTCCTCGGCGCCCAGGGTGTCGGCGACGGCCGGGGACTCGTCGTCGGTGTCCGGGACGTCGAGGGAGAGGGTGCTGTACGCGTTCGCGGACTCCAGACCCTCCAGGACCTCCTCCTCGGAGATCGACAGCCGCCGCGCCAGCTCGTGCACCGTCGGCGCGCGGCCGTGCAGCTGAGACAGTTCGGCCGTGGCGGAGGTGAGGGAGAGCCGCAGCTCCTGGAGCCGGCGGGGCACCCGCACCGCCCAGCCCTTGTCCCGGAAGTGGCGCTTGATCTCGCCGACGACGGTGGGCGTCGCGTACGTCGAGAACTCCACGCCGCGCTCCGGGTCGAAGCGGTCGACGGACTTGATCAGGCCGATCGTCGCGACCTGGGTGAGGTCGTCCAGCGGTTCGCCGCGGTTGCGGAACCGGCGGGCCAGGTGCTCCACGAGCGGGAGGTGCATCCGCACCAGATGGTTGCGCAGCTCCGCGCGCTCGGCGGAGCCGTCCGGCAGCTTGCGCAGTTCGAGGAAGAGGGCCCGCGCACCGCTGCGGTCCTGCGGGTCGAACTGTCCGCCGGGCTCGCCCGTCGTGTCGTGCCCGTGGATCTCCTGCTGCTGGTCCATCGCGTCCGTCCGCTCTGGCTGCTCCGGTCGCTGACTGGGCGGGTCGGCCGGGTGCGACCGGGCCTGCTGTTCGGGAATGCCCGGGGAGACCGCGCTCTGGCGGCCTGCCCACATCTCCCGCGCCTCGTGCTCGGTCACGATGCTCCGGGGCCGGCACCGCGCGTCTTGCGCAGGCTGATGCTGACCGTACGGTCGTCGGACACCGTCGAGTCCACCTCTCCGGCCAGCGCGGCGAGCACCGTCCAGGCGAAGGTGTCGCGCTCGGGGGCGCGGCCGTCCGTGGTGGGTGCCGAGACGGCGACCCGGAGCGAGTCGTCGATCAGGGTGAACACACAGCTCAGCACGGAGCCGGGAACGGCCTGCTGGAGCAGGATCGCGCACGCCTCGTCCACGGCGATCCGCAGATCCTCGATCTCGTCGAGGGTGAAGTCCAAGCGGGCCGCGAGGCCGGCGGTGGCCGTCCGCAGCACCGACAGATAGGCACCCGCAGCCGGCAGCCGGACCTCGACGAAGTCCTTTGCCGCGGGCTCGCCTGCGATCTGGGACACCCTCACCTCCAAGGTGACACGAGCCGGTTGGCCTGGGCGGGCCGAAGCGGCTGTTGGTTCGTTTCGCCTGTGACGCTATCGCGATCCGTGTCACGATGCCGAGCGCATGGATCTACGCTGCCGCATCGCCGCCTCAGCCCGTGGCTGTCACCCATAGTAAACACATGGGCACTGTACGTGGCTAGGGGGTGAGCCCACTCAATTCCGGGATGATTACGCTGCGTTGGCAGCTATGGGTACCGCTGGCGCTGCTCCGGGGTCCCCGGAGAACCGGTGGGCGGGTCTCGCCAGTTCGATACCCGCCACGTGAACCGTTCATAGCCCCGTGCGGCGCGCAATCGGACAAGGGCCGAAACATGTGCATAGCGCAGGGGGGTTCGGTGGTGATCGTCACGCTGCGTCAATGACGCGCCGGGATGGACCCGTTGACGAGTACAGAGAGTGACGATTGCAATTACGTGGCGTAGTTGCCGCGGCGGGCTAGCCCGTGATCACCGCCGTCACCGTGCTGCCCTGCTCGAACGCGCCCTGTGCGGCGAGCTCCGTGAGCGCGTGGAGCAGCTTCGCCACATAGACGCGGTCCAGCGGTGGCAGTCCGTGCCGCCGCGCGAAGTCCTCGGCGAACTCCGTCAGCCACGGCGGCGTGCGCGCGTACCCGCCGCAGTGGAAGCGCTCGTCCAGCGACCAGGCGCCCCGTGGTCCGCCGAACGCCTCCCGCTGCATCCGGCGCACCTCGCGGCCCAGCCGGCCGCCCCGCAGCACCGGGATGCCCAGCCCGCGCTGACCTGGGCCGAGACCGGCCGCCATGCCCGCCAGGGTGCCGCCCGTGCCGCACGCGACGGCCGCGACATCGGTGCGCCCGCGCAGCTCGCGGCCCAGCTCCGCGCAGTGCCGCACGGCCGCCGGGCCGCTGCCGCCCTCCGGGACCACCAGGCACGCGCCGAACCGCTCCCGCAGCAGCGCGTGCCACTCCGGGGCCGCGCGCCGCCGGTAGTCGGACCGGGAGACGAAGTGCAGCAGCATCCCGTCGGCGGCACAGCGTGCCAGCACCGGATTGAGCGGGCGCGCGGCCAGTTCCTCGCCGCGCACGACGCCGACGGTGCGCAGCCCCAGCAGCCGCCCGGCCGCCGCGGTGGCCCGCAGATGGTTGGAGTAGGCCCCGCCGAACGTCAGCAGCGCACGCGGCCCCGCCCCGCCGGCCGCCGCCAGGACGGGGGCGAGTTTGCGCCACTTGTTCCCCCGGATCGCGGGGTGGATGAGGTCGTCGCGCTTGAGCAGCAGCCGTACGCCGTAGCGCGCGAACCGCTCGTCCGCCACCTCGTCGAGCGGGGACGGGAGCCGGGGGGACGGGGATACGGGCGGTGCGGTCACCTCTCCATTCTCCGCGCCCGTCTCCGCCGTCCGCGCCCGGCGCCGCCCCCTGCTTGATGCGTCGCAGCGGCTCGGGCGGCTCAGCCGTGGCGGGCCGCGGGCGCGGGCGCGGTCGTCTGTGCGAGGAGGGACCGCACGCACCTCTCCCGTGCGTAGGGTCCCAGCAGGCGCGGCATCCGGGCGCGGGCCTCGCTCACCCGGCCCGAGCGCACCACGGCGCTGTCGTCCAGGAAGCGCCGCCAGGACGCGCACGCCTCCTCCAGCCGTCCCTGGGAGAGCAGCAGTTCGGCCAGCTCCGCCTGGCACAGGGCGCGCGAGCGCCGCTCGCCCGGCGGACGGGCGCGCAGCGAGGCGTGCAGATCACCGATCGCGCCCTCGCTGTCGCCCAGGGCCGCGCGCACCTGGCTGGACTGGTAGAGCAGCGCCGCGTCCTGGTACGAGCCCACTGGCTCGCCGGCCGGGCTGCGCGGGCCCGTCGTCAGATCGGCGGGCGCGCTGGCCAGCTGCTGCTCGGCGCGGCGCAGCGCGTCCAGCGCCCCGCCGCGCTCGCCGTCCGCCGCCCTGGCGACGGCGAGCCCGGCGTAGAGGAAGGCGCGTGCCGAGGGGGCGGTCCCGGGCGGCGCCGCCGCGCAGGCGGACTCGGTCAGGGACCGGCTCGCGCGCCGGTGGCCGAGCTGGTGCGCCTGCGAGCCGAGCGCCCTGCGGGCCAGCGCCACGCCCTCCGGGTCGTCCGCCTCCGCCGCCAGCTCCTCCGCGCCGAGGAACGCGCGCTGGGCCAGCCCGTGCCGCCCTTCGTCGGCGTACACCCGCGCCAGCAGGAAGCTCAGCCGCGCCGCGCCCGCGAGCAGCCCGCGGTGGTGCGCGCTGTCCTCACCAGCGCGCAGCGGCCGTACGAGCCCCGCCAGATACGCCGCGAGCGAGGTGCGGACGAGGCCGCCGCCGTGCCGGTCGGCCTGCTGGGCGAAGAACCGCGCGTGCTCGTGTACGGAGGCGACCTCGCCCGCCTCGTACCGGCTGGGCTGCCCCCGCCCGGCCCGGCTGGGGAGGAGAGCCGGGTCCGGGCGGGGCCCCCGTGCCGGCTCCGTGAGGAGCCGCAGTCGGTAGGGCGCCGGGGGCGGCGGGTCGGCGCGCGGCGCGGGCACCACGGGTGCGGTGAGCGCGGAGAGCCGGTCGGTGGCGTGCGGACGGGGGAACCCGGGGTACGCGGGGTCGGTGGCGTCGAGCGCGCGGTCCGGGTCGAGGGCGTACGCGGGATGTCCGGGGA
>NZ_JAAKZZ010000222.1 GCF_011045075.1 Streptomyces boncukensis | reverse complement strand
CGCCCCGCCCCTCCGGCCACGCGGTCGAGGCCCGGCTCTACGCGGAGGACCCGGCCCGGGACTGGCGGCCGCAGACGGGGCGGGTGCGGCGGTTCGACGTCCCCGAGGGGGTGCGCACGGACAGCGGCGTGGAGCCGGGCACGGACATCGGCGTGCACTACGATCCGCTGCTGGCCAAGGTCGCCGCGCACGCCCCGACCCGCGCGGAGGCCGTACGCCGGCTGGCGGGCGCCCTGGAACGCGCCCGCCTGCACGCCCCCGCGACCAACCGCGCCCTGCTCGTCCGCTCCCTGCGCCACCCGGAGTTCACGGCGGCGGAGACGGACACCACCTTCTACGAGCGCCGCCTGGGCGAACTGCTCGCGCCCCGAGACGGCGCGGCACCCCCCGAAGAGCGCCTGTCGGCGCTGGCCGCGGCCCTCACCCAGGCCACCCGCAGCGGAACGGTCGGCTGGCGCAACGTCCCCTCGCAGCCCCACCACCGGCGCTACCGCACCGAGCCCGCCGGCCGCGAACACGAGATCCGCTACCGCTGGACGCGGACCGGAGCCCTGCTCCCGGAGGACCAGCCCGGCGTCCGCGTCCTGGAGGCGGGCGCAGAGAGCGCGGTGCTCGAACTCGACGGCGTACGCCGCACCTTCACCGTCGCCGCCTACGAGGACACCGACCAGCTGTACGTCGACTCCCCGCTGGGCTCGTACACGTTCACCGCGCTGCCCCGCCTCCCCGAGCCGGAGCCGGCCCACGAGCCGGGCTCGCTGCTCGCCCAGCTGCCGGGCACGGTCGTCCGCGTGGCGGAGGACCTCGCGGTCGGCGCCCGGGTGCGGGCCGGGCAGCCCCTCCTGTGGCTGGAGGCGATGAAGATGCAGCACCAGGTGGTGGCACCGGCGGAGGGCGTGCTCACCTTCCTGGGCGCCGAGACGGGCCAGCAGGTGGAGTCGGGCGCCGTCCTGGCGGTCGTCACGTCATAGACACAGAGCAGGCAGCGAAGGGAGACCTCATGCCCGACCCGATGGAGAGCCAGGAGCTGCGCGATCTGCGGCAGGCCGTGGCAGCGCTCGGCGCGCGCTACGGCCGCCGCTACTTCGAGCGCGTCACCCGCGAGGGGGCGCAGACCGCCGAACTCTGGGCGGAGGCCGCCGAACTGGGCTACCTGGGCGTCAGCCTGCCCGAGGAGTACGGCGGGGGAGGCGGCGGGATCGCCGAGCTGTCCGCCGTCCTGGAGGAGCTGGGCGCCGCGGGCTGCCCGCTGCTCATGCTCATCGTCTCCCCGGCGATCTGCGGGACCGTTCTCGCCCGCTTCGGCACCGAGGAGCAGAAGCGGCGCTGGCTGCCCGGACTCGCCGACGGCACGCGCAAGCTGGCGTTCGGCATCACCGAGCCCGACGCGGGCTCCAACGCGCACCGCATCACCACCACGGCGCGCCGCGAGGCGGCAACCGGGGACTGGCTGCTGACCGGCCGCAAGGTCTTCATCTCCGGCGTGGACATCGCGGAGGCGACCTTGATCGTCAGCCGGACGGAGGACGCCCGCACGGGCCGGCTGAAGCCCTGCCTGTTCCTCGTGCCGCGCGAGGCGCCCGGCTTCGCGTTACGCCCGATCGAGATGGAGGTGCACGCGCCGGAGCGGCAGTTCGAGCTGGTGCTGGACGAGGTGCGGCTGCCGGGCGACGCGCTGGTCGGCGACGAGGACGCGGGGCTCCTCCAGCTGTTCGCCGGGCTCAACCCGGAGCGCGTCATGACGGCCGCTTTCGCGCTCGGGATGGCGCGGTACGCGATCGGCGCGGCGGTCGGCTACGCCCGCACCCGCCAGGTGTGGAAGGAGCCCATCGGCGCCCACCAGGGCATCGCCCATCCGCTCGCGCAGGCCCATATCGAGGTGGAGCTGGCCCGGCTGATGACGCAGAAGGCCGCGCTGCTGTACGACGCGGGGGACGACGCGGGCGCGGGCGAGGCCGCGAACATGGCCAAGTACGCGGCGGCCGAGGCGTGCGTCAGAGCCGTCGACCAGGCCGTGCACACCCTCGGCGGCAACGGCCTGACCGCCGAGTTCGGGCTGGCGCGGCTGATCACGGCGTCGCGCGTGGCCAGAATCGCCCCCGTCAGCAGGGAGATGATCCTCAACTATGTGTCCCACCAGAGCCTCGGCCTGCCGAAGTCGTACTGAGGGGGAGGAGACGATGTCCCAGGAACCGGTGGATGACCCGGTCCGCACGGCCGTCGCGGACGGCGTCGCCACCCTCACCCTCGACGCGCCGGGGAACCGCAACGCGCTCTCCGCGCGCCTGGTCGCCGGGCTGTACGCGGCGCTGGAGCGGGCGGAGGCGGACCCGGGCACCCGCGCGGTGCTGCTCACCCACACCGGCGGCACGTTCTGCGCGGGCGCGGACCTCAAGGAGGCCCGGGAGGGCACCGCGGCGCCGCTCTCCCTCGCCGCCCTGCTGCGCACGGTCGTGGCCTTCCCCAAGCCCGTGATCGCACGCGTCACCGGCCATGTCCGGGCCGGCGGGACCGGGCTGCTGGCCGCGTGCGACATCGCGGTGGCGGGGCCGGGGGCGACGTTCGCGTTCACGGAGGCGCGGCTGGGGCTGGCGCCCGCCGTGATCTCGATGCCGGTGCTGCCGCGTGTCGACGCCCGCGCCGCGGCCCGCTACTTCCTCACCGGCGAGCGCTTCGGCCCCGCCGAGGCCGCCCGGATCGGGCTGGTGACGCTGGCGGCCGACGAGGTGGACGCGGCGCTGGAGCCGGTGCTCGACGGGCTGCGGCGCGGCTCGCCGCAGGGGCTCGCGGAGTCGAAGAAGCTGGTCAACCGGGAGGTGCTGGAGACCTTCGCACAGCAGACCGACGAGCTCGCCGCGCTGTCCGGGCGGCTGTTCGGCTCGGAGGAGGCCCGCGAGGGCATGACGGCGTTCCTGGAGAGGCGGGAGCCGCGATGGGTGCCGTGAACATCCGCGGGGCCGCCCCCCAGCAGGACCGCGGCCCCAAGCAGGACCGTGGCCCCAAGCAGGACCGCAGCCGCGCCACCCGGCGCCGGCTGCTGGAGTCGGCCGTGGAGTGCCTGGCCGCGCACGGCTGGTCGGGCAGCACGGTCACGGTCGTGGCCGGGCACGCGGGGGTGTCGCGGGGCGCCGCGCAGCACCACTTCCCCACCCGCGAGGACCTGTTCACGGCCGCCGTGGAGTTCGTCGCCGAGGAGCGCTCCCGGGCGCTGCGCGAACTCCCGCGCCCCGCCTCGGTGCCCGAGGCGGTCGACACCCTGGTCGGCCTCTACACCGGCACCCTGTTCCGCGCCGCGCTGCAGCTGTGGGTCGCCGCGTCCAACGAGCCGCAGCTCGGCCCCCGGGTCACCGCGCTGGAGGCGCGTATCGGCCGGGAGACGCACCGGATGGCGGTCGAGCTGCTGGGCGCCGACGAGCGGCGCCCTGCCGTCCGCGAGACCGTGCAGGGCCTGCTCGACATGGCGCGCGGGCTGGGGCTGGCCAACCTGCTGACGGACGACGGCGCACGGCGCGCGCGGGTGGTCGCGCAGTGGGCGGCCCTGGTGGAGGAGGCGCTGGCCGGCGGCTGAGGAAGCGCCGGGTCCGCTGTCGGCCCCGCTGACTCCCATTCACGTCAACGGATGGGAATCAGCGGGGCTTTCGCCCAGTACGCAGTCTTGACGGCCCTATAGGGCACTTCTAGTGTGACGGCACTGTTCAGCGGTATGCCACAAGTTCATGTTAGTGAACGATGAGGAGCCGTCATGTCCGGTCTGGACTGGGTCGTAGTCGGCGCGTACTTCTGCGTCATGATCGGCATCGGCCTGTGGTCGTCGAAACGCATCGAGAACGTCGCGGACTTCTTCACCGCGCGCGGGCGCATCCCGTGGTGGCTGTCCGGCATCTCGCACCATATGTCGGGCTACAGCGCCATCATGTTCGTGACCTTCGCGGCGGTCGCGTACGACTACGGCGTCACCATCTACTTCTGGTGGCCCCTCACCATCGGACTCGGCATCGGCGTCGGGGCCTTCCTCTTCGCACCCCGCTGGAACCGGCTGCGGGCCAAGCACGGCGTCAACTCCCCCCTCGAATATCTCGCGGTGCGCTACAACCTGCCCACCCAGCAGGTCCTCGCCTACAGCGGGGCGCTCCTCAAGGTGGTCGACATCGCGGCCAAATGGGTTGCCATCGCGCTCCTGCTCCAGGGCTTCGCGGACATCCCGCTGGTGTGGGGCATCGGGCTGACCGGCGTGAGCACGATGCTCTACATGGCGTTCGGCGGGCTGTGGGCCGACGTCCTCACGGACTTCGGGCAGTTCGTCATCCAGTTCGTCGCGGGCATCGCCATGGTGGTCGCCGTCATGGTCCATCTGACCGGCTTCTCCACGCTGTGGACCATGTGGGGCGACCTGCCCTCCAGCCACAGCGACCCGGTCAACGGCCCGGTCACCACCACGCTCATCCTGGCGTTCCTGCTGGTGAAGACGTTCGAGTACAACGGCGGCATGTGGAACCTGGCCCAGCGCTACATGTCGGCCCCCTCCGGCTCGCGGGCCCGCAAGTCCGCGCTGCTCTCCAGCGCCCTGTGGCTGGTCTGGCCGTTCATCCTCTTCCTGCCGATGATCGCCGCCCCGCTGATCGTGCCCGGCGTCGAGAACGGCGAGGAGTCCTACATCAAGCTGGCCCAGGAGCTGCTGCCCACCGGCATGATCGGCCTGCTGCTGGCGGGCTTCTTCTCGCACACCATGGCGATGGTCGCCTCCGACTCCAACGTCATCACCGCCGTCATCACCCGCGACCTGGCGCCGGTGTTCGTCCCGAGGGTGCGCGCGCTCGGCGAGCGCGCGCAGCTGCTGTTCGCCCGGATCACCACCGTCGCCTTCGTGACGGTGAGCATGCTGCTGGCGATCGTCAGCGACCCGGACGGGTTCATCATGACCGTCGTCGTCAACATCGTCGCCGCGACGATGGGCCCGATCTCCATCCCGCTGATGCTGGGCCTGCTCCCGTGGTTCACCCGGCACGGCCCCTGGGCGGCGATCACCTCCTGGGCCGGCGGCCTGGGCGTCTGGTCCTATCTGTACTGGGGCGTGCCGGACGAGGACGTCACCCAGGCGATGACGGTCGGCTGGCCCCTCGTCACCTCACTGGTCCTCTACGTGGTGGTCGGCCTCGTCAAGCCGGAGGGCACCCCGGAGGGCGACGCGCTGATAGCCACCCTGGACTCCGACCCGCCGCCGGTGCCTCCGGCCGCCGAGCGCTCGCCCTCCCCGCCGGAGACGCCGGTGCGGTAGGGGACGTCCGGGGGGGCATGGTTGCCCTCCGTCGGCCTGCCGGCGCAGCCGGGACGGGGCTGCCCCTGCCTGCTGCGGACTGTGGACTGCGGCCGGATTGTGGCTGGTCGCGCAGTTCCCCGCGCCCCTGACGGGGCGCCCCGTCAGGGGCGCGGGGAACTGCGCGCGCAACCACAGAGCACCCGCGGACTGCGACGCACCGGCCGGGGCAGCCCCCGGCCAGCACGATCCGCCGGACACGGGAACGGACCGGACGCTCAGCCCTCCGCGGAGCCGGGGATGGCACCGGGGTCCCGGGGGCCCGGCCCCACATACCGGGCCGACGGCCTGACCAGCCGGCCCGTCCGCTTCTGCTCCAGCACATGCGCCGACCACCCCGCCGTACGGGCACAGGTGAACATCGACGTGAACAGCCGCGCCGGAACCTCCGCGAAGTCCAGCACGATGGCCGCCCAGAACTCGACGTTCGTCTCCAGCACCCGATCGGGCCGCCGCTCCCGCAGCTCCGCCAGCGCCGCCCGCTCCAGCGCCTCGGCCACCTCGTACCGCGGCGCGCCCAGCTCCTTCGCCGTACGCCGCAGCACCCGCGCCCGCGGGTCCTCCGCGCGGTAGACGCGGTGCCCGAAGCCCATCAGCCGCTCGCCCCGGTCGAGCTGCCGCTTCACGAAGGCGCGCGCGTCCCCCGTCCGCTCGATCTCCTCGATCATGCCGAGCACCCGGGACGGCGCCCCGCCGTGCAGCGGCCCGGACATCGCGCCGACGGCGCCGGACAGCGCCGCCGCCACATCCGCGCCGGTGGAGGCGATGACCCGGGCCGCGAACGTGGAGGCGTTCATGCCGTGCTCGGCCGCCGAGGTCCAGTACGCGTCGACGGCGGCGACGTGCCGCGGATCCGGCTCGCCGCGCCAGCGGCGCATGAACCGCTCGGTGATGGTGTCGGCCTTGTCGATCTCGCGCTGCGGCACCATCGGCAGCCCCTGGCCGCGCGCCGACTGGGCGACGTACGACAGCGCCATCACGGCGGCCCGCGCCAGGTCGTCCCGCGCGGTGCCCTCGTCGATGTCGAGCAGCGGCTTGAGGCCCCACACGGGCGCGAGCATCGCCAGCGCGGACTGCACGTCGACGCGGACGTCGCCGGTGTGCACGGGGAGCGGGAAGGGCTCGGCGGGCGGCAGGCCCGGGTTGAAGGAGCCGTCCACCAGCAGGCCCCAGACGTTCCCGAAGGAGACCCGGCCCACCAGGTCCTCGATATCCACACCCCGGTAGCGCAGCGCGCCGCCTTCCTTGTCGGGTTCGGCGATCTCCGTCTCGAACGCGATAACCCCTTCGAGTCCGGGTACGAAGTCGGACATACAGGTGGCTCCCTCGTCAATGCGGCTGCTGATCGATGCCGTCACTCCGGTCATGCCCGGTCCGGCTGTTGCTCACCCGCTGCGAGGTCGAGGCCCTTGCTCCGGGTTCCCGCCCCGTACGGACCGGTAACCCTATCTGCCGTCCGGGCAGACTGTCTGACCGCGCGCGGGGCGCATGCTGCAAGATAAACGGCGTGCCACACGCTGACCATGCGGACCACGCCGCCAACGAAGCTGACACCACTCCCACCACTCCCACCACTCCCACCGCTCCCACGACTCCCAGCACCCTCGACCCGGCCGAGATGCGGTCCCACTACCGCACCCGGGGCCTCGCGGAGCACGAGCTGGCCCCCGATCCGTTCCAGCAGTTCACACGATGGTTCGACGACGCGTCGGCCAGTGGGCTGCACGAGCCGAACGCGATGATCGTCTCCACCGCGGACGCGCGGGGCCGCCCCAGCTCCCGCACCGTCCTGCTGAAGCAGTACGACGAGCAGGGCTTCGTCTTCTTCACCAACTACGGCTCCCGCAAGGGCCGCGAGCTGGCGGAGAACCCGCAGGTCTCGCTGCTCTTCCCCTGGCACGGCATCGCCCGCCAGGTCATCGTCTCCGGCACGGCGCGGAAGACCGGCCGCGACGAGACCGCCGCGTACTTCCGCACCCGCCCGCACGGCTCCCAGCTCGGCGCCTGGGCGAGCGAGCAGTCCTCCACGGTGGCCTCGCGGGAGGAGCTGGACGAGCTGTACGCCCAGCTGGCCGAGCGCTATCCGGAGGGCGAGGACGTCCCCGCGCCGCCCCAGTGGGGCGGCTTCCGGGTGCAGCCGGAGACGGTCGAGTTCTGGCAGGGGCGGGAGAACCGGCTGCACGACCGGCTGCGCTACGTCCGCAAGGGCGCGGCCTGGGACGTGGAGCGCCTCTGCCCCTGAGGGCCGGCAGCACAGGAACGGCCCGTGGGCTGCTCCCCTCACCAGCCGGCTGCTGGCGAAGGGCGCCGGTCGGACGAGTCCGACGAGCCCACGGGCCGGGTGACTGCTCTGGATTGGCCGGAGGCCGGCCGCACAGCGGTGGACGGCCTAGGCCGCAGCCACCTCACACGTCCGCTGATCGATCATCAGTCGGATCACCTCCTTTCCTGTGTGCCCGGCACGCTATGCGCCCCCGTATCCGCCCGCAAACGAATTTCGGGGCGGCAACGATTTTCCCGAATCCGGTGTGCGCTGGGTCACGTTCGAGTTGAATGAAGCCTGCACGCGGTGGCGTTCACGCACAGCGCAGGGGGTGCCGAGGTGGCGGCTCAATCCAGGACTCACTCCGCTTCGTCTCCCGAGGGCGGCGGATCGGGCGGCCCCGGCAGTCCCGGTAGCCCCGGGAGTCCCGGCAGCGCGCCCGGCGCGGGTGACGAGTCGCTGCTCGCGGCCCTGCTGGACGGCATGGACGCGGCGCTGTGCGCCTTCGACGCCAAGGGCGTCGTCACCCACTGGAACCGCGAGGCCGAGCGGATGCTCGGCTGGACGCCGCAGGAGGCCGTGGGCCGCCGCGGACTGGCCGGGTGGGCCCTCCGCGCGGCGGACGCGGAGGACGTCGAGGGGCGGCTGCTGGGCGCCATGGAAGCGCCGGGGCGGCAGGTGCACGAGTGCGCGCTGGTGACCAAGGACGGCGGCCGGGTGCTGGTGCGTATCCAGTCCTCCGGCGTCACCGGCGCCGACGGCCGCGCCCGGGGCGTCTACTGCGCCTTCAGCGAGGCGCACACCCAGATCGACCTGGAGCGCTCCATCGCGCTGAGCGAGGCGCTGCTGGAGGACGCCGCCTGGGGGGTGGTGCTGGTCGACGCCGATCTGCGCCCCGCCGTCGCGAACGCGTCAGCGGCCCGCGCCTTCCAGGCGCTGTCCAGCACGGCCATGCTGGGCCGCCCGCTGGGCGAGCTGCTCGAACAGGGGGTGGAGGACCTGGAGGGCGCCCTCCAGCACGTGCTGGCCCAGGGCGCCCCGCCGGCCCCCGCCGAGATCTGGGTGCGGCTGCGCGGCGCGGAGCCCGCCGAGGGCGCGGAGCCCGCCGGGGGCGCCGAGGGCGCCCCCGGGCCGCTGGCGGCGGGGGGCGGGGACGGCGGCGAGCAGAGCCGTCAGCGCTGCTGGCGCTGCGGCTTCCTGCGGCTGGCCAGCCCGCTCGCCGAGGAGCCGGTGCCGCTGGGGGTGGCCTGGCTCTTCCAGGACGTCACCGAAGCGAAGCTCGCCGAGCGGGACGCGGCGCGGCTGCGGTTCCGGGACACCCAGTCGAACCGCGCCGCGCGCGCCGCCGCCGAGTGCGAGGACCCCATGGAGGCGGCGACCGTCCATCTGGACTTCGCCCTGGCGGGCTTCGCCGACCACGCGCTGCTCGACGTGCTGGCCGACCCGGACCCCGGGCGCGGGCCGGCGCGCGCGCCCCGTCTGGTGCGGGCCGCGCTCACCCCGACCGGGGCGCGGGGCCGCGACCCGGGGATCGAGCCGGGCACGGCCAGCGGGCTGCCCGTCGCCTACCCGGAGCGGCACCCCGCGCTGCAGGCGTACCAGTGCTGCGGCTCGGTCCGCACCAGCGCGGGCACCCCGGCCGCGGCCCCGGCCCCCGCCCCCGTGCCCGAGAGCTGGGCGCGGGTGCGCAAGTGGCCGCAGGGCACCGTGCACGGGCTGTGCACGGTGCTGCGCAGCCGGGGGGCGACGCTGGGCGTGGTCACCTTCCTGCGCGACGCGGGCCGCCGCCCGTTCGACCGTGCCGACGCGGCGTACGCGGAGAGCGTCGCGGCGCACGTCGCCTCCTCGGTCGACCTGGCCCGCCCGGCGGAGGCCCCCTAGGACGTGTGCGGCGGAGCGTGCCGGGCCGGGGCTGCCCCTTGCCGTTCCGTCGCGGGGTGCGCGCGGGGTGCGGGTGCTCATGGGCTGGGCGCGCAGTTCCCCGCGCCCCTTCGGGCGCACCGGTGCGCCCCGTCAGGGGTCACTCGGAGACGGCCCGGCTCAGCGGTAGAGGACCTGGTCCGCGTACTGCTCCATGACCTGCGCGTTCCAGTCGTGGCCGCCGTCGACGTTCCCGGACCGGAGCAGCGGCGGATCGATCCCGCGCTCCGCCAGCTCGCCCGCCGCCGTCGCCACCAGGGCCTGCATCATGGCGCTGGTGACGACCGTCGAGGCGGGTGCGAAGCGGGTCGCCACGCCCTCGGCGGTCAGCTCCGCGTCCCCGACCGGGATCCGGCTGTCGAGCACCAGGTCGCAGTGGTCCTTGAGGAAGGTGCCCGTGGTGTGCCGGGAGCGGGTCTCGCTCGCGTACGCCACGGAGGTGACGCCGACGACCCGCAGCCCGAGCGCCCGCGCGTTCATGGCCAGCTCGACGGGGAGCGCGTTGCGCCCGGAGAGCGAGATGATGATCAGCAGGTCCCCGGCGCGGGCCGGGCTGGAGTCGAGCACGGCGCCCGCGAGCCCGTCGACCCGCTCCAGCGCGCTGCCGAGCGTCGCCGGGCGGACGTCGACACCGACGGTGCCCGGAACGGTGAGCAGGTTCAGCACGGCGAGGCCGCCCGCGCGGTAGACGACGTCCTGCGCGGGGAGCGCGGAGTGGCCCGAGCCGAACACGAACACGCGTCCGCCCTCGGCGACGGTGTCGGCGAGCAGCGCGCCCGCCGCCCCGAAATTCTTCGACTCTCCCTCCCTGACCTGCTGCAACAGGCCGATGGCGGCGTCGAAGAAGGCGCCTGCCAGACCGCCGTCCGAGCCGTGTGGACCCTCTGCGGCAGCCTCCGCGGCAGCGCCGCGGCCGTCCTCGCTCTTCGTCACGCCGCACACGGTGAGGTCTGGACCTCTACCCTGTCAATAGCGCAATCCAGCCGTGCGCCGCCGGGGCAGGACGGTTGTCAGCGCGATACGTCAGAATTGGTTTCGGGGCCACCGCACGAGCTGACTAGGGGCGCGCATGTCCGGACTCATCGACACCACGGAGATGTACCTCCGTACCATCCTGGAGCTGGAAGAGGAGGGTGTGATCCCCATGCGCGCCCGGATCGCCGAGCGCCTCGACCAGAGCGGCCCCACGGTCAGCCAGACCGTGGCCCGGATGGAGCGGGACGGGCTGGTGACGGTCGCCGGGGACCGCCATCTGGAGCTGACGGACGACGGCAGGCAGCTGGCCACGCGCGTGATGCGCAAGCACCGGCTGGCCGAGTGCCTGCTGGTCGACGTGATCGGCCTGGAGTGGGAGCAGGTGCACGCTGAGGCGTGCCGCTGGGAGCATGTGATGAGCGAGGCGGTGGAGCGCCGCGTCCTGGACCTGCTGCGGCACCCCACCGAGTCGCCGTACGGCAACCCGATCCCGGGCCTGGAAGAGCTCGGCGAGAAGGCGGAGGCCGACCCCTTCCTGGACGACGGCCTGGTGAGCCTGAACGAGCTGGAGACGGGTGCCGACGGCAAGACCGCCGTGGTCCGCAGGATCGGCGAGCCGATCCAGATGGACGCCCAGCTGATGTACACGCTGCGGCGGGCCGGTGTGCAGCCGGGCGCCGTGGTGAGCGTCAACTCGGGCGCGGCGGGCGGTGTGCAGGTCGGCAGCAGCGGCGAGGCCGCCGAGCTGGACGCCGATGTGGCGGCGCACGTGTTCGTGGCCAAGCGCTGAGCCGTATCCGGCGCTGAGCCGTGTCCGGCGATTCCGCTTGGTCCTCCGGTCCGGCCCGGGAGGGCCAAGCGGAATCGCCGGTTACGCACTCAACCCCTGCTCACTCGTCCGCGTCTCCCCGGGAGACCCGGCCGAGGCGCCACACGCGCCTACCCGAGTCACGCGTGTAGTGCAAGGGGGCGCACACCATGCGCCGCACCTTCCCAATTGGTCCTTGGGGTATCAGAGTTGCCGGAATGCGAGCGGCGGCGTGCGTACCGTGCGACGCTGTCGCAGGGGACAGAACAGCCGCACACCGGGCGGAAGGGGAGCCGTCGATGCCGTGTTCCGCGCGGGACCGTGACAGGCGGCCCACAGCCAGGGCCCCGGCGCCATCTGCCGCCGGGGCCCCGCCTCCC
>NZ_JAAKZZ010000221.1 GCF_011045075.1 Streptomyces boncukensis | reverse complement strand
CGGGCGGGCGTCCGCCGGGGAGCGGGTCGCCGACTGGGCGGACGGCCGGCTCGGGATCTACGGCCTGGGCCGGAAGTATCTGCGCAAGGTCTTCCCCGACCACTGGTCCTTCCTGCTGGGCGAGGTCTGCCTGTGGAGCTTCGTGGTCCTCGTCCTCACCGGCATCTATCTGACGCTCTTCTTCCAGCCGTCGATGAACGAGGTGGTGTACGACGGGAGCTATGTCCCGCTCAACGGGGTGCGGATGTCGGAGGCGTACGCCTCGACCCTCGACATCAGCTTCGATGTGCGCGGCGGGCTGCTGGTGCGGCAGATCCACCACTGGGCGGCGCTCGTCTTCATCGCCGGCATGTTCGTGCATATGATGCGCCACTTCTTCACCGGCTCGTTCCGCAAGCCGCGCGAGGTCAACTGGCTCATCGGCTGGTCGCTGCTGATGCTCGCCCTCTTCGAGGGCCTGTTCGGCTACTCGCTGCCCGACGACCTGCTCTCCGGCACCGGACTGCGGCTCGTGCAGGCCGCGACGCTCTCGGTCCCGGTGGTCGGCACGTATCTGTCGTTCTTCCTCTTCGGCGGGGAGTTCCCCGCGGGCGACTCCGGCGAGATCATCCCGCGCCTCTACGCGCTGCACATCCTGCTGATCCCCGGGCTGATGGTGGTGCTGGTGGTCGCGCATCTGATCCTGGTCTTCTACCACAAGCACACCCAGTGGCCGGGCCCCGGGCGCAGCGAACGGAACGTCGTCGGCGCCCCGTTCCTGCCGGTCTACATCGCCAAGGCCGGCGGCTTCTTCATGCTGGTGTTCGGCGTGCTGGCCCTCATCGCCGCGCTGATGACGATCAACCCGGTGTGGGCCTACGGCCCCTACCGGCCCGACCAGGTCTCCACCAACGCCCAGCCGGACTGGTACCTGGGGTTCGCCGAGGGCATGGTCCGCATCATGCCGGCCTGGGAGATCGGCATCGCGGGCCACACCCTCGCGCTCGGGCTGTTCATCCCGATCGTCGCCTTCCCGCTGATGCTGCTGCTCATCGCCCTCTATCCGTTCCTCGAAGCGTGGGCCACCGGCGACCGGCGCGAGCACCATCTGCTGGACCGGCCGCGCAACCAGCCGGTGCGCACGGGCCTCGGGGCCGCCTGGGTGGCGCTGTACCTGGTCTTCCTGCTGGGCGGCGGCAACGACGTGGCCGCCACCTCGCTGCATCTGTCGATCAACACGATCACCTGGACCCTGCGGATCGCGGTCATCGCCGTCCCCGTGGCCGTCTTCGTCGTCACCAAGCGGATCTGCCTCGGCCTGCAGCGGCGCGACCGGGACAAGGTGCTGCACGGCCGCGAGTCGGGCATGATCAAACGGCTGCCGCACGGCGCGTACGTGGAGCGGCACGTCCCGCTGACGGCGGCGGAACGGCACCGGCTGACCGCCCACGAGCAGCCCCGGCCGCTCGACGCGGGCCCGGCCCGGGACGCGCACGGCGTGGTGCGGCGGACCCCCCGGTCGGCGCGGCTGCGCGGACTGGTCTCGCGCGGGCTGTACGGCAGGGGGACGCATGTCCCCAAGCCGACCGTGCGGGAGTACCGGGAGGTGCGGGGCGGCTCCGGGCCGGAGGCGGACGCGGAGCACCACGAGGGCCGTGACCGGTGATCCCGCCGGGGCGGTGTGTCACGGGGAGGTCTCCATCCCGTCCGGATCAGCCGCCGGGCGGTGGCGCGAAAGCGCAGTTCATCTAGGGTGTCGACCATGTCTCAGCCCAAGATCCTCCAGCGGGTCGCCCCGCGTCGGCCGTCCGCCCCGCTGTCGTCCCGCCGTACGAACAAGACTCTGATGGCGGCCGTCGGCGTCGTCCTCACCGTCGCGCTGAGCGCGTGCAACGACGACGACGGCGGCGGCAAGGACGAGGGCAGCGGCAAGGACAAGAGCTCCGAGGCCGCGGCGTCGCCGTCGCAGTCGCCCGCGGCGGAGTCGTCCCCGTCCGCCGCCTCGAAGAGCCCCGCGGGCGAGGACCTGTCGGTCCCGGGCTGGCAGACGCAGACCTCGAAGAAGCACCACTTCCGCTACGGCGTGCCCGGCAAGGCCGAGAAGTGGAAGGTCATCGGCGAGGACACGGCCCTCTCGTACACGGACAAGAACGGCAAGCCGATCGTCGTCATGACGGGAACCGCCAACTACCGCGAGGGCGGCTGCGCGTCGAGCCCCAACGCCAAGGCGATCGGCGAGGCGGGCAAGGGCCAGCTCGCGACCGTCGGCACCACCGGCGGCGGCAAGGTCGGCAGCCTCAAGGAGAACGCCCGCAACTGGGCGGGCAACTGGGGCTTCGCCGCGTACGGCGGCGAGGAGCGCAAGCCCAAGATCAAGATCGCCGAGGTCAAGCCCTGGAAGCAGGGCGGCATCAACGGCTACACCGCGACCGCCGAGGTCACCGTCACCCACCACCGGCCGGGCTCGTGCGTCCCGCCGAAGGCGGTGGTGCACAGCATCGCGCAGAAGCTCCCCGACGGCACCATGCACGGCTGGGTGATCTACGCGGACCAGGGCGTCCCGAAGGCGCTGACGGGCGCCGAGATCAAGAAGATCATGGGAACCGTCCGCTCCACGGACAGCTGATACGCGGGTGGGGCCCTGCCGCGGCTGCTGCCTCTGCCGCGGCTGCCATGTGTCGGTGTTATGACATGAATGACAGTAGGCGCGGGACGTGCGGGTCAATACGTTGGGCAGACGGCGGGCGGTGCTGCGGACCCGCCCGCCGTACCCCCCACACGCACGCTTCGAGACGAGGTCCTCGTGAGCCGTAGCCTTTCCCCCCGTCTGCTGACCGCCTGTCTGGTGCTGGCCCTGGGCGCGGGCACCGTGGCCGCGTCCGGGCCCGCGTCGGCCGCCCCGGCCGGGGCGGCCGGGCACAGCCGGCTGCCCGACCCCTACTGCTACGACGAGCCGTGGAACCCGGACGCCGACCTCAGCGACCTCAAGGCGGCCTTCAACTCCTCGAACTGGATGCGCACCCTCCAGGCCATGTACGAGCGGCGCTGGCCCAGCGGGCAGGCGCTGGCGATCGCGCAGGCCCACGACCCGTACTGGGACCAGTTCGTGAACAAGCGGAGCTTCGAGGGGTTCGCCGAGTCGATGATGGTGGCGATCCACGAGGAGACCCATATGTGGGACCTCGACCCGTCCCGTACCCGGTGGGACGTCCATATCGCGGCGTGGATCAACCGGGACCAGCAGGAGCTGCGGGTCCCGCTGCACGGCGGCTTCCCGCGCAAGGAGATCCTGCCGCTGATCAAGGACAACCTCAGCTCGTCCATGGACAACATCTATCTGCGGGACCGGACGCAGGGCGAGTACCGCCTCCAGGGGGTGCTGGCGGAGCAGAACGCCGGGCTGACGGGGCTGCCCGCGGTCACGGTGGTGCAGGAGTACATCCACGGAATCGGCGCCGGCAACGCCCGGGACATCGCCGCCACCAACCTGCGCTATCTGCTGCTCTATCTGCGCGTCGCCAAGGACAGGCACCCGGACTACTGGGCCAGGATCAAGGCCGAGCCCAAGCTGCGCGACCTGGTGCTGACCCAGTTCCTGCGGACCGCGTACTGGCTGGAGAAGTCCGCTCCCTACGCCGACAAGCTGGGCAGCAAGGACGCCGACCGGATCACCGCGACGAACTACGCCCCCGAGAACATCGCCGTCCTGGAGGAGTTCACCGGCCGCCAGGTGCGCCTCGACGACCAGAAGCACTGCACGGCCTGACCGCGGCGCGGCGCACTCCGAAAGCCGGCGCGCCGCACCCTTGTCAAATATCCAGGATTCTGTTTACTGTTCCCTCGTGAACGGTTTCGACGAGCGGTTCCTCACCCGCAACGGACTGGCGGCACGCCAGCTCGCGGCCCTGCTGCTGGGGCACGAGCCGGACACCCGGCTGCCGCGGGTGCGGGACCTCGCCGACGAGCTCCGCTGCGGGAACGGCACCATCCAGGCGGCGCTGCGCCTCCTGGAGGAGGCGGGCGCCATCGAGACGGCGGCCCGGGGGCATCTGGGCACCTTCCTCGTCCGCTCGGACCGGTCCGTCCTGTGGCGGCTCTCCGGGCTCGGCACCCTGCTGGCCGCGATGCCGCTGCCGTACTCGCGGCGGTACGAGGGGCTCGCGACCGGGCTGCGGACCGCCTTCGACGAGGCGGGCACGCCGTTCGCCATCACCTTCATGCGCGGCGCGGGCGCCCGGACCACGGCCCTGCTGGAGGGCAAGGCGGACCTCGTCGTGCTCTCCCGGTTCGCGGCCGACCGGCTCGTCGAGGAGCACTCCGGCGCGCTCACGCTCGTCCTGGACCTGGGCCCGGCCACCTATGTGGGCGCTCACGGGTTCCTGCTGCGCTCGGGCGCCTCGCTGGACGCGCCGCGGCTGCGCGTCGCCGTCGACCCCGCCTCGGAGGACCAGCGGATGCTGGCCGAGCGCGCCTTCGCCGACCGCCCGGACGTGGAGTGGGTGGAGTCGTCGTATATGCAGCTGGGCGATCTGTTCGCGCGGGACCGCGCCGATGTGACCATCTGGAACCTCGACGAGGTGCAGGGCCGCGCCAGCATGGCGGCGGACGTCCTGCCCCTCGGCGACGAGATAACCCGCGACCTCGCGCTGCGGAACTCCAGCGCGGCCGTCATCGGGCGGGCCGAGAGCGGCACGGCGCTGCACGCCGTGCGGGACGCCCTCGACCCGTCCCGGGTCACGGCCCTCCAGGCCGAAGTACTGCGGGGCGACCGGATGCCCTCGTACTAGCGTCACCGGATTCCCGCTGCGCTCCGGAGCGTTGGCGCCATCAGAATCCAGAATCCCGATTTCTGTCGAACCACCGGCGCTGCCGGGTGAGGGAAAGGAGACCCGCCGTGGACGACCAGCTCGCGCACCGCATCCAGCTCTTCCGGGAGGGCGGCCAGGTACGGCCCGAGGTCGCCGACTTCGTCACCGGGGAGCTGACGGCGCTCGCCGACGAGGGCCGCCCGGTCACCGAGGAGAGCGCAGGCATGCTCACCAGCCATCTGATGATGGCGCTCACCCGGCTGCTGAACGGCGAGGCCATCGAGGAGTTCAGCGCCGACGAGCAGATCGCCGCTGAGCTGGCCGGCCGCCCCGAGGCCGTCGCCCGTGCCCGCACCACGGCCCGGCGGGCCCGCGAGGCGCTCGGCGCCGCACTCCCCGAATCCGAGATCAACTTCCTGGCGATGCACCTGGCCGTCCTCGACCAGCGCGTCACCGGCTGAAGACACCCGGCCGGAGTTGAGACCGGTCCAGAAGCGAGAGAGGAAACCAGCCATGACGAAGATCCTGACCGGCGGTGTCGGCAAGAACGAGGCCGCGAACGCGGTCCGGGAGCTCGGGCTCGACGGCGTCGAGGTCGCCGTCTCCAGCGATATGGACGCGGCGATGAAGCTGCGCTCCGGCCAGGCCGACTACTACCTGGGCACCTGCCACACCGGAGCCGGGGCCTCGCTGGGCGTCCTGGTCGGGCTGATGGGGCAGCCCGCCTGCCACACCTTCGGCCGCTCCATCCCGACCCGGGAGGAGGTCGAGGCGCTCCTCGCGGACGGCAAGCGGGTCTTCGGGTTCTCCATGGACCAGATCGAGTCCGTGGCCCCCCTCATCGCCCGCGCCGCCGCGCGGAAGTGAACCCGTGAGTACCGTGCGGGACCTGGCGGCCTCCGCCACCTTGGACTTCACCCTGCCGCAGGAGCTGACCGTCATCGCGCTGTGCGCGCTGACGGCGCTCATCGCGCATATGGCACTGGCCGTCTTCAACGACGGCGTGCGCCCGTTCATGCTGGACTTCATCCACGGGCGCTCCACCCGTCCGGCCACCACGGCGGTCTCCTTCGGGCTCTCCGCCGGGTTCATCTTCGGCCTGGGCGCGCCGATGGCGCTCTCCTCCGGCGTGCTGAACCCGTGGCTGCTCTTCCTGCCCACCGACGTCCTCGGCCTGCTGTCCCCGAAGCGGTGGCTCGCGCCGGTGCTCGGCGGGGCCTGGGGCGCCGTGGTGGTCTTCGCGCTGGGCGGCGCCAACGACCTGGCGCACGACCTGCCGGTGGACTTCCTGACGGCGATGCAGCAGATGTCCACGCCGATCCTGTTCCTGTTCACGCTCTTCCCGGTGCTGGCCATCACCAAGCAGTTCGGCCGCGCGTGGGGCGCCGCCGCCGGGGCGGTCGAACTGGCCCTGGTCGTCATGACGATGAAGCTGTGGCCCAATATGTTCGCGGGCGCCCTGGCCATGGCGGTGGGCGTGCTGACGCTCATCGGGCTGGCCGTCGCCCGGGACCTCGGACAGCGCAGGGCCGACCGCGCCGCGGCGCCCGCCGGGGCCGGAGCTGTGGACGGGGGCGGGTCCGGAAGCGGGGGCGGCGACGGTGACGGCGACGGCGAGCCGGCCGCGGAGGATCCGATGGCGTCGCTGTTCAGCGCGAGCGCCACCCGGCTGCGCCGCTATCTGCCGCTGTTCATGCTGCTGGGCGGCGGCGTGTGCCTGCTGGCGCAGATGCATATATTCGGCGGCGGCGAGGCCACCAGCTTCCTGATCGCCAAGGGCCACATCTCCGAGGCGGCCCAGGTGGACTTCTACCGCGTGTTCGGCTTCATCCCGCTGATCGCGACGACGGCACTCGCCTCGGGCGCGTACGGCATCGTCGGCTTCACCCTCGTCTACCCGATCGGCTATCTGCTGCCGAACCCCCTCCTGGCGTTCGTCGTCGGCGCCGTGGTGTTCGCCGCCGAGGTGCTGGCGCTGTCCTGGATCGGCCGGATCCTCGGGCGGCTGCCGAGCGTGCGCGACTCCTCCGAGCACCTGCGCAACGCGATCACGGACACGCTGCAGCTGGCCATCCTGTTCGGCTCGCTGATGGCGGCCAACGCGATGGGCGCCGGGCTCGGCATCCTCGTCGTGGGCGGGCTCTACCTGCTCAACGAGGCCATGGGGCGGCCCGTCGTACGGATGGCGGCCGCGCCCGCCGCTGTGATCGTCGGCGGCGTCCTGCTCAACCTCCTGTACTGGCTCGACCTGTTCACCCCGGTGAAGGGATGAGGACACTGCACACCACCGGACCCCGGGTGCGGACCACCGCGGGACCGCTGCCCTGCGCGGCCGTGCGCGGCCCGGCGCTGGCGCACGAGCACCTGGTGCTCGACCTGGATCTCAGGGGCGACGGCGCCGCCGTCCTCGACGCGCACCGCCACGGCGACCAGGTGACCGGCGAACTGGCCGAGCTGCACGCGGAGTTCGGGCTCTCCCTGGTCGTGGAGCTGAGCTGCCGGGGCATGGGCCGCGACCCGCGCGCGCTGGCCCGGATCGCCGAGCGGACCGGCGTGGCCGTGGTCCCGGCCACCGGCTGGTACTACGAGCCGTTCCACCCCGCTGGGCTGGACGGCGCGAGCGTCGAGGAGCTCACCGCGACGCTGCTGGCGGAGGCCCGCGACGGGCTGGACGGCACCGGCATCCGGCCCGGTGTCCTCGGCGAGGTCGGCAGCCACGGCGACACGCCCAGCGCTCCCGAGGCGCGCGTGCTGCGCGCCGCGGCGCGGGCGGCGCGGGAGACCGGGCTGTCGGTGGCCACCCACGCACAGCTCGGGCGCGGCGGCCTCGCCCAGCTCGACCTGCTGACCGGCGAGGGGCTGCCCGCGCACCGCGTCGCCGTCGGGCACCAGGACCTGCTCGACGACCCGGCCGTGCACCGGGAGCTGGCCCGGTCGGGCGCGTATGTCGCCTTCGACACCGTCGGCAAGGAGAGCTACCAGAGCGACGATGTGCGGCTGCGCCTCCTGCTGGAGCTGCTGGAGGCCGGACACGCCGACCGGGCGCTGCTCAGCTGCGACATCTCCCGCCACGGCTATCTGCGTACCGAGGGCGGCCAGGGGTACGGGCACCTGTTCCGCTCGTTCCTGCCCCGGCTGCGCGCCGCGGGCGCGGACGACGACCTCGTCGACCTGCTGACGCGGCGCAACCCGCTGCGCTTTCTGACCGGCGCGAGCACGGAGGAGATCTGACATGGCCCACCCCGCCGACCGGACCGGCGCGACGGCACCGGCACTCCCCCGGACCCACCCGCTGCCCACCGTGCCGGTCGAGGACGCCATCAGCCGCCAGTTCCGGCTGCTGGAGTGCACCGCCGGGCACTTCACGGGCGACGAGCTGTTCGCCGCCGACGCCGGCGTGGTCCCCGGGCTCGGCCGTCCGCGCACCACGGCCCGTGTCGAGGCCGTGCTCGCCGACTTCCTCGGCGCCGAGGACGCCGCGCTGGTGCAGGGCGCCGGCACCGGCGCCATCCGGGCCGCGCTCGCCGCCGCCATCGCGCCCGGCGAACCGCTGCTCATCCACCGCGCCCCCGTCTACCGGACCACCGCGCTGACCCTGCGCGGGCTGGGCACCCAGACCGTCAAGGCGGACTTCAACGACCCGGCGGCGCTGCGCGCGGCGCTGGCCTCCGGCCGGTTCCGCTGGGCGTACGTCCAGCACAGCCGGCAGCGGCTCACCGACTCCTACGACCCGGGCGAGGTGCTGGCCATGTGCCGCGAGGCCGGGGTGCGCACCGTCGTGGACGACAACTACGCGGCGCTGCGCGTCCCCGCCTGCGGCGTCGAGCTCGGCGCCGACGCCTCCTGCTTCTCGCTGTTCAAGCTGCACGGCCCGGAGGGCGTCGGCGTCGTCGCGGGCGCCGCCGGCCTCGTCGCGCGCGTTCGCGCCGACAACTACTCCGGCGGCGGCCAGGTCCAGGGCCACCAGGCGCTGGACGCGCTGCGCGCCCTCACCCACGTCCCGGTGATGTGGGCCGTGCAGTCCCGCACCGGCGAGGAGGCGGCGCGCCGGCTCGCGGCCGGGGAGGTGCCGGGCGTCGCCGAGGTGCGGCTCGCCAACGTGCAGGACCGGTGCCTGCTCGTACGGCTCGACCGGCCGCTGGCGCGGCGGCTCCCCGAGGCGGCGGCCCGGTTCGGCGCCGCGCCCTACCCGGTCGGCTCCAACTCGCGCTACGAGATCGCGCCGCTGTTCTACCGGATGTCCAGCTCCACCCTGGACGACGCGCCCGAACTGGCCGACTGGGTGGTCCGGATCAACCCCATGCGGGCGGGCGCCGACCTCGTCCTCGACATCCTGCGCCGCTCGCTGGCCGCGCTCGGCGGCGAGGACGGCGGGGACGGCGGGGACGGCCCGGACGGCGCGGCCCCCGACGTACCGCAGCACCACGCAAAGGACTGACGTGTTCCTCGACAGCCTCCTCGCCCGCAATCCGCAGCTCGCCGAGGCCGCGGCCGACCTCCACCGGCGCGGCGAGATCCCGCCCGACACCTATGCCGTGGACCTGGACGCCGTCGCGGAGAACGCCGCGCTCCTGGCCGCCGAGGCCGAACGGCTCGGCCTGGGGCTGTGGTTCGTCGTCAAGCAGATCGGCCGCAACCCCGAGCTGATCAGAGCGGTCTGCCGGTCCATCCCCGCCTTCGCCGCGATCGACGCCGACGAGGCCCGCACCCTGCACGCCGCCGGGGCCCGCGCGGGCAACCTCGGCCACCTCGTGCAGATCCCCTGCCGCGCCCTGCCCGAGCTGCTCGCGCTGCGCCCCGAGACGGTCACCGTCTACGACGCGGCCAACGCGCGCGCCGTCTCCGAGGCGGCCGGGCGGCTGGGCTTCGTCCAGGATGTGCTGGTGCGCGTCGAGGGCGCGCCGGGCGCCGTCTACCCCGGCCAGGAGGGCGGCGTCCCGCTCGACGGGCTCGACGCGTTCGCCGCCGCGCTCGAACAGCTGCCGGGCGTCCGGCTCGCCGGAGTCACCGCCTTCCCCTGCGTGCTGTGCGACCCGGACACCGCGCGGCCCGCGCCCACCCCCACCTTCGACCTCGCGCTCAAGGCCCGAGAGCTGCTGGCCGCGCGCGGCCACGAGGGGCTGGGGCTCAGCGCCCCCAGCGCCACCTCGGTGGCCACGCTCCCGCTGCTGGCCCGGCTCGGCGCCACCCACGGCGAGCCGGGGCACGCGCTGACCGGCACCACGCCGCTGCACGCGCGGGACACCGGGCAGCCGGAGAAGCCCGCCTATGTGTACGTCACCGAGGTCGCGCACACCCTCGCGGACGGCCGTCCCGCGCTGTTCGGCGGCGGCTTCTACCCCCGCTCCCACATCCGCACGGCGCTGCTCCCCCGCACCGGGCTGCGGCTGCCGGTGCAGGGGGCGCCCGCCGAGAACATCGACTACTACCGGCTGCTGGACGCGCCGGGGCCCGGCGAGGGCGTACGGCTGGGCGAGACCGCGCTGCTGGCCTTCCGCACCCAGATGTTCGTCACCCGCTCCACCGTCGCGGTCCTCGCCGGGCTCTCCTCCGGCGCGCCCCGGCTGACCGGCCTGTACGACACCCGGGGGCGTGCGCTGTAGCGCGCCGCCCGCCGGGATCCGAAGAACACGAGGAACACGAGGAACACGAGGAAAGGCGCTGCCATGAGCAGGACCGTCATCGTCGTCATCGACGGCTTCGGCATCGGCGCGATGCCCGACGCGGGGGCGCTGCGGCCGGGGGACGCGGCGGCCGACACCTGCGGCCACGTCCTCGACCACGCCCGCACGGCGGGCGCGCGGGCGCTGCGGCTGCCGGTGCTCGGCGCGCTCGGCCTCGGGCTGGTCCACCCGCACCCCGATCTGGCCCGCCGCACCCGGCTGCCGGTGGCCGCCGGCCGGGCCGCGCTCGGCTATCCGGGCGCCGACACCTTCGCGGGCCACCAGACGATGATGGGCGCCGACTTCAGCCAGGTGACCGTGGCCCGGCTGGCGGAGCACCTGGAGGAGGTGACCGGCGCGCTGCGCGCGGCGGGCCACCGCGTCGAACTCCTCGACGGGCGGCCGCTGCTGGCCGTGGACGGCTGTGTGCTGGTCCACGACAACCTCGAAGCCGACCCGGGCATCAACTGGAACGCCACCGGCCGTCTGGAGGACCTGCCGTTCGACGGCATCCTCGCCATCGCGCGCACGGTGCGCAGCGTCGCGCCGGTCGCCCGGGTGATCGCCGTCGGCGGCCACGCGGACGGCCCGCTGCCCGGCTATGTGCGCGCCGGCGACGGCGGAACCGTCGGCCTCGACACCCCGGCGACCGGCGTCTACCGCAACGGCGGACTGGAGGTGCAGCACCTGGGCGCCCCGCTGGACCACACCCGTCAGCTGCCCGACCTGGCGGCGCGCGCGGGCATACCCGTCACGCTCGTCGGCAAGGCGGCGGACATCCTCGCCTGCGAGGCGGCCGTCCGGCGCCCGGCCGTGCCCACCGCCGACGTCTTCGCCCACACCCTGGAGGCCGTCCGGGCGCCCGGCGACGCGCTCGTCGTCGCGAACGTGCAGGAGAGCGACCTGGCCGGGCACCAGCAGGACCCGGACGGCTACGGCCGCATCCTCGAACAGGCCGACGCGGGACTGGCCGCGCTGGTCTCCCTGCTCGACCGGCCCGGCGACCGCCTCGTCGTCACCGGCGACCACGGCAACGACCCGACGATCGGGCACGCGTACCACACCCGCGAGTACGTGCCGGTGCTGATCCACCGCCCGCGGGCGGCCGGCGTGGAACTCCTGCCGGACGCCGCGTCGCTGGCCGACGTCGGCGCCACCGCCGCCGCGGCGCTCTCCCTCGATCCGGCAGCGCTGGCCAACGGCACCCGTCTCCTCCCGTCCCCCGCGTCCCC